>NZ_JAWDIY010000005.1:0-254961 GCF_032380655.1 Diplocloster hominis
AATAGGTTCCTTAAAAAAGGAGCCCCTTTTGAAAGTTTTTTTCTCCATGCAGTATCTGAAATAGAGGAAATCTGAAGTCCATGTGCTGCTGCTGCGAGCATACGGAAAGAAATCCCGGATACCGCATAAAGAAAGAATACCTTTAAAATGTCCGGGGTGGAAGTAATGCCTCTTTTTCGATATAACAAACCTGTTTCTTTAGCAATCTCTTCCAAATTTTCCGGAAGGTAAGGAGTAATTTCTTTTGTCCAGGTGTTCGAAACTTCTTGCAATTTTCTTTGTAATTTTATAAAATTAATTCGTAAATTCATCCTAATCCTCATTTTGTATGTATTTGTTTCGCAAAACTATTTTACAACAAAATGAGGAGGCAGGGTGAATTTATTTTTTATTTTATTTTTCCTAGACTTTTTGCTTAAGTTCGCGCCTATGGGGCCTGTCCCCGGATGTTGGCCGGAATAATCCCACATCCGTGGTAGCAGTAGAAAAAGCAGTATAAAAACAGTAGGAAAAAGCAGTATAAAAAAGTATAGACATTTGAAAAATCTTATGATATAGTGTATACATAGTTAGCATATACTAACTTTTTCCATTCCATACTCTTCCAAGACATACTACGCAGTTCAAAGTTCAAATCATCCGGCTGCAAATCCATTTTACTGCAGCCGTACATTTCCAGCATTAGTTAGTCATTACTAACTACAATTTATCAGGAGGTGCTTTTCATGAGTGTTGTTATTATCGGTGGAAATGAACGGATGGCCTGTCAATATAAGGATATTTGTAAGCAATATCACTGTAAGGCCAAAGTATTTACCAAATTAAAATCCGGTCTCCGGGAACAGATCGGCAACCCGGATCTGGTGATTCTATTCACTTCCACAGTCTCTCACAAAATGGTTCGCTGCGCTCTCGCGGAGGCAGATAAATGCAATTCCGCGGTGGAACGCTCCCATACCAGCAGCGCTACCGCTCTCAAGGGGATTCTGAGCAATTACTGTGATCCCTCCTAAAATAAGATCAGCTTTAGTTATAAAGCTGCGTATTCAGCTGGCGCTTCCCCCTCCTATTCATTCTGCGCATCTATCCTCTCAGCCAGGTCATTCAAATACACCCATCTCTCCATTTTTTCTTCCAGCAGTGCTTCAGCCTGCTCCTTTTCTTCCATTACAGAGGATAGTTTCACGGAATTCGTGGCATTTGCCATCATTTCCCGCTCCAGCTCCCCGATCCGTTTCTCTAACCCCTCTATGGTTTCATCGATCGTTTCGTATTCTTTCTGCTCTTTGTAGGAGAACTTGAGTTTACCCGGAGCATTCTGTTTCCATTCTTTTTTCTTCGCTTTCTTCTTATCTTCCTGCCCCTTCGTCCCGTTCTTCTGTGGCTCAATGGCGGCATTCTTCGCCTGTCTGGCCCCGAGATAGTCCGTATAGCCCCCTTCATACTGTGTCAGCTGTCCTTCCCCTTCAAAAGCAAAGATCCGGTCCACCACATTATCCAGGAAATACCGGTCATGTGATACAGTGATCACAATTCCGGAAAAGGAGTCCAGGAAATCTTCCAGTATAGTAAGGGTTGGGATGTCCAGGTCATTTCCCGGTTCGTCCAGACAGAGTATATTACAACCCTGGCAGATGACCTTTAGGAGATAGAGGCGTTTCTTCTCCCCGCCGGACAGCTTTCTGACCGGTGCATACTGCATATCCGGAGTAAATAAAAAGCGCTCCAGCATCTGGGATGCGGAAATCCTGCCTTCCTTCGTTGGAATATACTCCGCCACCTCTTTGATGTAGTCGATGACCCGCTGTTCCGTATCCATATCCGGAACCTCCTGGGCAAAGTAACCGATCCGTATGGTTTCCCCCAACTGCACTTCTCCTGAATCCGGCTCGATCATACCCGCCATGATTTTTAACAGGGTGGATTTGCCGCATCCATTGGGACCGATAATGCCAAGGCGCTGGTTTTTCAATACGATATAGTCAAAGTCATCCACAATGATCCTGCCGTCATAGCTTTTGCTGACATGATGCAGTTCCATCGTCTTTTTTCCCATCCGTGTGCCGACGGAATCCATCTCTACGGTTGGGTCCTGCATAGGGGCAGAGCCGTTTTTCAGATCCTCTAATCGCTGTAGCCTGGCTCTTTGTTTCGTGCTTCTGGCACGGCAGCCTCTCTTTGCCCACTCCAGCTCCATTCTGAGTACGCTCTGCCGCTTTCGCTCCGAAGCCATCTCCATATCCTCTCTGATCGCTTTGAGCTCCAGGAACTTGGAATAATTGGCATCGTAGCTGTAGACTTTTCCATGGTCAATCTCCAGTATCTTATTGGTCACCTGATCCAAAAAGTATCTGTCGTGGGTAACCATAATCACAACCCCTTTATAGCGGTTCAGATACTCTTCCAGCCAGCTTATCATCTCACTGTCCAGATGGTTGGTAGGCTCATCAAGCAGCAATACATCAAAAGAGGATGCCAGGACTTTTGCAAGAGCGACTTTCTTTTTCTGTCCGCCGGACAATGGTTCTATACGTCCGCCATGGTCTGTAATTCCCAGACGGTTTAATATACTTTTCGCTTCGCTGTCTGAATTCCAATCGCTCCTGTTGTTCCCCTGCGTCACATAGGACAGCACTGTGGACCCGGTTGGAAAGGCCGGGTTTTGTACCAGATAAGCCACCCTTAATCCGTTTTGTGTGATGATCTGGCCCTCATCTGGCTTCTCCAAACCTGCCAGCATGTTCAAAAGTGTCGTTTTTCCTGTCCCATTGATTCCTATAATTCCGATCTTCTCTCCCTCATGGATTCCACAGGAAACATCATCAAAGATCGTTTTTTCTCCATATATTTTACTGACGTGCTCTATATTCAATATATTCATCGGTAAACTCCCTTGCTTTCTATTCAATACCAATTATCATAAGGGATTTTCACGGGATCGTCAACCTGACATCCCGCAAAGAGTTCTTTATCTCATAGGAGACTTTCTTATGCAGTAAAAAAAATAAACCCTGACATATTAATCAAGGTTTATCCAGTGGAGCTGAGGGGAATCGAACCCCTGTCCGAAAGCCCATTCACTTAAGCTTCTCCCATTACAGTCATCTCTTTAGATTTCCCTCGTCCAGGCGCCTGATGACTGGCTCAGGGACTCGGTAGCTTCATAAGTTCTTCCATTTCCGCAAAGCTTAGGAAACGAAGTGCCCCGTGAACGTTGATGCCGGGGTCTTAAGCCACGGGAACTTAAGTCCGACAGCTGCAACTAGGCAGCGATTGCTAAATTATTGTCTTCAGCGTTTATATTTAGTTTCCGGATTTTAACGCAGCTCCGGACTGCGAATGGCTTCTTAAGCTTCAAAACCCCCGTCGAAACCAGTACAACCCCTGGTTCAAAGCTGAAGTTCCAAAGAGTATGCTTATTATATAGCACACTCTCTCACTTGTCAACGGATTATTTTTCCACGGATTTTTTTTTATTATCTACGGATTATGTTTCCACTGCCGGACGCCGCCGGATTTCGGAAACGTTGGAAAGATCCGGTACTCTTCCGATATTCCTACATATATTATATTGTATCATTAATGAAAGGATACCAAAAATATGCCTGAACATTCATTTGTACAATATCGTCCGGCATGGCCCGGCTGTATTTTATGCCCTCCCGGCAACAGCCGTCCCCCTGTTGGACCGCCCCCCAGGCCACCTGTTGGGCCGCCTCCCTGGGGACCCCCTCCCAGGCCCCCGGTTGGACCGCCTCCCAGACCTCCCTGGGGACCCCCTCCCAGACCCCCGGTCGGACCGCCTCCCAGACCTCCGGTCGGACCACCTCCCAGACCTCCGGTCGGACCGCCTCCCAGACCTCCGGTCGGACCACCCCACTGGGGACCGCCCCCCAGGCCGCCTGTCGGACCACCCCCAAGGCCTCCGGTCGGACCGCCTCCCTGGGGACCCCCTCCCAGGCCCCCGGTTGGACCGCCTCCGCGGCCTCCTCATGGTCCAGGGCCCGTTAGGCCTCCGTTCGGTTCCATATCAGATATCGTGGATGAACCTTTCCCCTTCAGCATATCCGGCAACTAAACATCTATAAACGGGTTTGTTGAATATATCAAAACGGAGCATTGCCCCGCCGCTGATCACTCAGCTGCGCAGCAATGCTCCTTCTATTTTTCTACATCCATCGCCCGGGGCGGCACCTGACAGGTCGATCAGATGACTCTGCATGCGTCCCTGATCCTCCAGTACATCGGAAGCCAGATTAATCCAGCTTTTGCAGTGATTCAGGATGATCGCGTCGCTGGTGGCCACCAGTTCTTCCTTTTCCAATATAACATCGGCGTTCGGAACCAGTTTCACCTCGGTCGCAAAACTCCGTTCTTCCAGCAGTTCCAGAATCCGCGCCCGCAGCCGGCCTGAGTTTGACACCGGTGCATCCAGATAAAATACGGCCCTGCCCGCATTCCGTTTTTCCAACTGCCTGCCCACAAGCCTGATGGCCTCATCTGTTTTATCGATCAACCGGTAAGTTCCCCGTAAGCCTGCCAGGTCCCTCACCGTTCCATCCATACAACGGATAAGTGTGGAATCTGAAAGTGCGGTTTCCAACGTAATGATCAGATTGAATCCGTCTATACGAACCGTACGGCCATCCAGCATTTCGTCTCTATCCACCAGTTTCTTTGCGCGCCGCTCAACAGATACCGACGGCGACGTGGCCCGCACCAATGCCAGCCTCTGCCGCTCGGACAGCAGGTGGTGGTTTCCCACGAATACGGACGCGGGCTTAATCGGATAGCCTCTCTCTAACAGCCAGAATACCTCCTCCTGTGCTCTTTTCAGCAGGCTGATGCTGGCGTCCTGATAGAATTCTCTCTCGTCTTCCGGTACATACCCACGTCTTGTCTCTTTTTCCATAATCGCCTTACAGTTTCTTCCTTTTACTGATTCTTCCCTTTACTGATTCTTTCCCTTACTTATTCTTCCTCTTACTGGTTGATTTCCTTACAGATTCTTCACCTTGAAATCCCGCTCAGCCTCCCGGCGCTGATCTTTTTTCGCAATGTCCTGCCGCTTGTCATAGAGTTTTTTACCCCGTGCCAGACCGATCTCCACCTTCACCAGGCTGCCTTTAAAGTACACCTGGAGGGGGACCATGGTATAGCCTTTCTCCGTGATCTTTCCCAGTATTTTATTAATCTCATAGCGGTGCAGCAGCAGCTTTCTCGTCCGAAGCGGATCTTTGTTGAAAATATTACCTTTTTCGTAAGGGCTGATATGCATTCCGTAAATGAGTACCTCCCCTTTATCCACGCGGATAAAGGCCTCCTTGATACTGCATTTACCCATTCTCAATGATTTGACTTCCGTTCCCGCCAGGGATATCCCGGCTTCATATTTATCTTCTATAAAATAATCATGGTATGCCTTTTTGTTATTGGCGATCAGCTTCACGCTCTCCTTGCCCATCTTCATTCTCCCCTTCCACAAGCTCAAAGTCGATCGTGCGCAGAATCCGGTCTGCGCCGGTTACTTCTATTTTCACCTTCTGACCCAGCTTGTATCGTTTATTGGTCCGCTCACCGACCAGCTCATAGGTTTCTTCCGTATAATAGTAATAATCGTCTTTCAGGGCTGTAATGTGGACCATCCCTTCTACCGTGTTCGGCAGTTCCACATAAAGTCCCCACGCTGTGACACCGGAGATTACCCCCTCGTATACTTCCCCGATACGCTGTTCCATATATTCCACTTTCTTGAGTTTATCGGTCTCCCGTTCAGCCTCATCTGCCCGACGCTCCGTTTCACAGGAATGTGTGGCGACCTGGTTTAAAATACTTTCATAGTGGTGAATCCTGCTTTCCGTCAATTTCCCTCTTAAGTTCTCCTTGATAATCCGATGGATCTGAAGATCCGGATAACGTCTGATCGGAGATGTAAAATGGCAGTAGCACTGGGCAGCCAAACCGAAATGTCCGGTATTCTCCGTAGTATAACGGGCCTGGCGCATGGAACGAAGCGTCAGCCTGCTGATCAGATTTTTCTCCGGGGAGTCCTCGATTCTCCCCAGAAGCTTCTGCAGCTCCTTAGGGTGAATCCCGTCGGGGGACACTTTGATGTCGTAACCAAAATTATTGATAAACATGCCCAGTTTCTGGATTCTGTCCGGGTCCGGCTTATCATGGGTACGGAATACAAACGGGAGTTCCTGCCAGAAGTAATCCGATGCGATCGTCTCGTTGGCGATCAGCATAAAGTCTTCAATAATCCTGGTAGCCACATTTCGGTCATAGGGCTTTATATCAACCGGATGCCCTTCAGCATCCAGGATAATCTTGGTCTCCAGAAAATCAAAATCGATCGATCCCCTCTGTCTGCGCTTCTCCCTCAGTATCCGGGCCAGGTCTGCCATCCGCTCAAACATGGGCACAAGCTCCTCGTATTCACGGATCTCCTCCTGGTCGTGCTCTTCCAGTATTTTCTTCACACTGGTGTAACTCATCCGCCTGTCCACCCGGATTACAGTCTCAGCGATGGAGTGATCCACCACCTTCCCCTTCGCGTCAATGGTCATGATACAGCTGAGCGCCAGCCGTTCGGTGCCTGCGTTCAAAGAACAGATTCCATTGGATAATTGGTGAGGAAGCATAGGGATAACCCGGTCCACCAGATATACACTGGTCCCACGTTTTAGGGCCTCCCGGTCCAGCGGACTGTGTTCAGTCACATAATGGGTCACGTCAGCTATGTGCACGCCCAGTTTGTAATTGTCACCTTCCTGTGTTAATGTGATCGCATCATCCAGATCTTTGGCATCTTCCCCATCGATGGTCACCGTCTGCCACTCCCGCAGATCCAGCCTTCCTTCCCAGTCTTTTGGGCCGGTCTCCGATGGTATCTCCTCCACCTGCTGCATCACATCCCGCGGGAAGTCAACCGGAAGATCGTAAGCCCGCACGATCGCCATGATATCCGTACCCGGATCATCAATATGTCCGATGATCTCTGTCACTTTTCCCTCGGGGCCCTTGTTCTTCGTCCCGTATTCCGTGATCTCCACCACGACCTTATGCCCGGTCACCGCCCCTTTGGAGCGCTCCAGCGGCACATAGATGTCCTTTGTGAATTTCTGATCATCCGGAGTCACATATCCGCACTTCTTTTCCCGTCGGAACGTTCCTACCTGGCGCAGCGAACCATGCCCCAGTATCTTCACGACCGCGCCTTCCCTGCGCTTCCCGCCCCGTTCCGGTGTCAGGACGATCCGTACCTGGTCTTTATGCACGGCCCCGTTGGCGGCAGATTCCGGAATGAAGATATCCTCCTCCATTCCTTCCACTGTGACAAATCCAAATCCTCTGGGATGCCCGGTGTAGATTCCCGTCAGGAATTTGCCGTCTGAGCGGCTGTACTTGCCCCGCTTGGACAGATCGACTTTGCCTTCCGCCACCAGGGTGTCCAGCACCGCTTTCAGATCATCCCTGTTCTCTCTTGGGATCTGCAGAACAATAGCGATTTCTTTTATTTTCATTGGTACATAATTTTCACTGCAAATAAAATCGTATACGGTCTTTTTTCTTTGTTCGAATAATTCTTTTTCCATACCGTTTCTCCTGTCAGCCTGCCTGCTGTTATCGTTTTATCATTCCGGTTGTATAAAGGACTCACTTTCCTATTGAAAAATAGCAGCCCTCGAAAAAACACCGCTGACTATTTTTCATGCCTTGCACGTAAATGACCAAAATACAGGTATTAAGTGCTCATAGCTATAAAAAAACACTCTTTCGCAAGAGTGTTTTTATCCATTAAAAGTTAATGTTTAAGACTGCTGCCATAACCATGAAACCAATGGCCATAAACTTTGTGGATTTCTCCAGAGCGCCTTCTACAGAACGTCCTTTGTTCTTGCCCCAATAGGTATCAGCGGCACCTGCGATCGTACCTAAACCTGCGGATTTACCCTCCTGTAATAATACAACCACTGTCAAAGCGATGCAGTCAATTACAAATATGATGGTTATAATAATCCTCAAAATGTCCAACCCGTACACCTCCTAATGATAAAACCATAATCTAGTGTAGCATAGACGTGCCGGATTTTCAACCATTATTTTACATCTTCGGAGCGTCCATTATTTTACATCTTCTGGCTGTCCATAAAAGGATTTATATACTCTCCGACCCTGCCCAGCTGCTCTTCGATGCGGAGTAACTGGTTGTATTTTGCGGTCCGGTCGGAACGGCAGGGAGCGCCCGTTTTGATCTGGCCCGCATTGGTAGCCACTGCGATATCCGCTATGATGGAGTCTTCCGTCTCACCGGAACGGTGTGAAATAACCGCTGTATATCCCGCCTTGTGCGCCATCTCCACCGCATTGAACGCTTCGGTCAGGGTACCGATCTGGTTGACCTTGACGAGAATGGAGTTGGCGACTCCCAGTTTGATCCCGCTGGCCAGCCGTTTTGTATTCGTAACGAAAAGATCATCGCCAACCAGCTGAAGCCCGCTGCCGAACTCATCGGTCATCATTTTCCATCCGTCCCAGTCCTCCTCATGAAGGCCGTCCTCGATGGACGCAATGGGGAATTCCTGAAGCAGTTCCTCATAATAACGAATCATTTCTTCGGTATTTCTGACAATCTTCTTGCCCTGCATCTGACTCTCACCCGGGAACACATACTTCTTGATCTCATCATCATACAGCTCGCTGGCCGCTGCGTCAATCGCGATCCTGAAATCCATCTCCGGCTCATATCCCGCTCTGGTCACCGCTTCTACGATCAGGCTTAAGGCTTCCCGCGCACTGGGCAGATTCGGCGCAAATCCACCTTCGTCTCCGATCGCCGTTGAGAGGCCCTGTTTTTTCAGTATGACTTTCAGATGATAATATACTTCCGCACACATCTGCAGCGCATGGCTGAAATTCACAGCGCCAACCGGCATAATCATGAATTCCTGTAAGTCCACCGTGTTATCCGCATGCTTTCCGCCATTTAAAATATTCATCATGGGAACCGGCAGCCGTTTGGCATTCATTCCACCCAGATACTGGTATAACGGCATTCTTAAGGCGTTGGCCGCTGCTCTGGCCACTGCCATGGAAGTACCCAGGATCGCGTTGGCTCCAATATTGGATTTGTTATCAGTTCCATCCTCTTCTAACAGCAGGCTGTCGATATAGGTCTGTTCCAGAGCGTTTTCTCCCACCAGGGCAGATGCTAATTTTACGTCCACATTGTTAACTGCTTTTTGAACGCCCAGCCCCATATATCTTTTTTCGCCGTCCCGAAGTTCTACCGCCTCGAATTTGCCCGTGGAAGCGCCGGATGGTACGGATGCCCTTCCCGTGATCCCGCCGTCTACGGTCACTTCCACTTCCACCGTCGGATTCCCCCGGGAGTCCAGAATTTCTCTTCCATGTACGTCTGTAATCGCGATATATCGATCCATCATTTTCCTCCTTTAATTACATATCTTCATTATATTTCCCATTATTACCAAAACTTGCATAAATACACATACTTTTTTTATGAGATTGAAATGAGCGTTTCTTAAGTTGTAATGAAAACATCTGAGATACAAACGTGAAGATATAGATTCGAATTGATACGGCCGGTTCCCGACTATACATACGGCGTTACTATTCACTGCTAACTTTGGTAAATGGGGATTTTGTGGACTAAGGTCCGGGAAGGGAGGGAGGCGGTCCGGCCTTTGGAACCGGGCGGCGAATCCCGTGGGGCCTAATCACTTCGGCCGGACCTAAGAATGGCTAACTCCGAAGGCGGGAGAACCTCTTATTGGCAGGGCCCGGAACAAACTCGCCACAGGACGGCTCGGACAGTGTTCCAGGCCCTGCGAGGTTCTCCCACCCTCTGCGTAAGCCATTCTAAGGCCCGGCCTCAAGTGATTTGGCCCCACGGGATTCGCCGCCCGGTTCCAAAGGCCGGACCGCCTCCCTCCCTTCCCTGCTTTACAATAGGCATGTTCCGTAAGGCTGACAGATTTCGCAGTATTGTTGGTGATTTATTTTTCCGTTATGAAGCTATCACATCTGCACATACATAGGTGATCCATTCTACTGTTCTTACATTCCTATCCTAACTAACAGTACTGTTAGCTAAAGAATGTGTCAGCACATTACACCGTTTACGAACCTTCCACACGATAAAAGCCTTTTGTAAAGCAGGGCTGAAGGGAAGCGGCGTGTCTTGGGGAGCCGGGCAGCAAATCTCGCGGGACCAAATCACTTGAGGCCGGGCCTTAGAACGGCTTACGCAGAAGTCGGGAGAACCTCGCAGGGCCCGGAACACTGTCCGAGCCGTCCTGTGGCGAGTTTGTTCCGGGCCCTGCCAATAAGAGGTTCTCCCGTCTTCGGAGTTAGCCATTCTTAGGTCCGGCCGAAGTGATTTGGCCCCGCGAGATTTGCTGCCAGGCTCCCCAAGACACGCCGCTTCCCTTCAGTCCGGACCTCAGTATCAAAATCCCCATTTACCAAAGATGGCCGTGAATAGTAAACGGAAGAAATGGACATGGGACGTTTTTTCCTTCCTTTGGAAATATATCCCATCTAAAAAATGAACCGGCGGATATTGACGGTGCATTTTATTTACGGTAAAGTGAAAGGGTCGGAAAATAAGGAGAGATACATATGAAAATCAATGTGAACGGGATAGAACTGGCTTATGAAAAGTCAGGAACCGGCAGTCCGGTCATTTTTCTCCATGGCAACGGGGAGGACCACACGATTTTCCGGGAAACGGTAGAAAAACTGGCCTCCGATTATACAGTGTACGCGTTAGACAGCCGCTGTCACGGTGAGAGCTCCGCGTCCGAGCATCTGAGCTATTCCCTGATGGCAAAGGATGTGGTGTGCTTTATCCGGAAGCTTGGAATAAAAAAACCGGTGATCTGCGGTTTCAGCGATGGAGCCATTACGGGGATTCTCATTGCCATGCGTTATCCGTCATTGCTGGCGGGGTTGGTTTCCTGCGGAGCGAATATAACACCGGATGGTTTAAAGGAAAGGTATCGGATCTGGTTTCGTCTGGTGTATGCAGTCACCGGGGATAAGCTGATCGGGATGATGCTGAGGGAACCGAATATTTCCGGACCGCAGCTTCAGCAGATCCGGATACCGGTGCTGGTAACCGCAGGGGAAAAAGATATCATCCGGCTGCAGCACACGAAGAGAATCGCGGCACATATGAGATATGGAACGCTGAAGATCATGAAAGGGGAAAATCATGGAAGCTATGTGGTTCATTCGGTAAAATTATACCGGTTGATACTTCCATTTCTGAAAAGCCTGAAAGATTGCTCATAGCGATAAAAAATAGTAGCGCTCGAAAAAGCCTCGCTGACTATTTTTCATGCATCGCACGTAAGCGGCTAAAAAGCAGCCGCAAGTGCTCATAGCAAAAAAAATAGTAGCGAAATTTGTCAGGAAAACTGTACAAATTATGGTAAACCAGTTATAATGAAAAAGATAGGAAAATCCACAAGGGAGGAGCGGCCGGTGAAAAAGAATAGAATAATCGGATTGGGATTGGTTATAGTCATGTGTGCGCTGGTGGGAATGCCGGTGAATGCGACGAATTCGTCTCAGGTGAAGCAGCAAAAGCAGCAGACCCAGAGTAAACTGGATGAAACGAATAAAAGTATCAATGATCTGGAAAAAAAGAAAAAAAAGTTACAGTCGGAAATCAATGCGCTGGACTCGCAGCTGGTACAGGTACTGGCAGAGCTGGGCATCCTGGAAAATGATCTGGCGGAAAAAGAAGCACAGATCCAGCAGGCTCAGATCGATTATGAAAACGCGGTAGAAGAACAAAACCGTCAGTATGAGGCGATGAAGCAGCGTATTAAATATATGTACGAGCAGGGAGATACGATGATGCTGGAGGTGCTGCTCCAGGCGGACAGTATTTCCAATATGCTGAACAGAGCGGATTATGTAAATCAGATGTACGATTACGACCGCCAGAAGTTAGAAGAGTACAAAGCGATCACCGAGGAAGTAAAGCGCCTGGGAGAACAGCTGCAGGAGGAAAAAGAAGAGCTGGAACAGATGCAGCAGGATTATCAGAACCAACAGGCCGAACTGCAGGGAATGCTGGATCAGAAGAAGGCTACGGCCGGCAATTATGAGGCGCAGCTCTCAGACGCCAAGGCGAAGGCAAAAGAGTATCAGAGCCTGATTCAACAGCAGAATGATCAGTTAAAGAAGATAGAAGAGGAACGCAAGCGTCAGGAGGCAGCGGCTGCAGCCGCTGCCGCTCAGCAGAACAATAACACAGGCCAGGGAACCGGCTCAGGCGGCTCAAATGGTTCCGGAGGCGGCTCTGGTTCCGGGGGCGGTTCCAAGCCTTCCGCGTCCGGCAGCGGAATGGGAAGCCAGATCGCGAATTTTGCCTTACAATTCGTCGGCCGTCCCTATGTTCTCGGTGGGACAAGCCTGACAAACGGAGCGGACTGTTCTGGGTTTATATGGGCGGTATATAATAACTTCGGTATTTCAGTACCCCGTACCTCAGGAGCGCAGGGATCTGGAGGAAGCGCAGTTTCCTTCGATGATATCCAGGCGGGAGATGTGCTGTATTACGGAGGGCATGTGGGAATCTACATAGGCGGAGGCCAGATCGTTCACGCCAGTACGCCCAGCAGCGGAATCAAGATCAGCAGTGCGACCTATAAGACGATTATCTCTGTCAGGAGATATGTCTGAGAATAAATCCTTGAATGGGAAGTGGCAGTATGCAGTTGGATGAAACAACGATACGATCCGGGCAGGATCAGTTACCTTTGAGTGTATGGCTGGCCAGGCCGGAGGGAAAAGCAAAAGGGATCGTGCAGATCGCCCATGGAATGAGCGAGCACAAAGAGCGCTATGAGGATTTTATCCGGTTCCTGTGCGGGCATGGATTTGTGGTGCTGATCAATGACCATAGGGGACATGGACAGAGTGTAAGAACGAAGGATGATTTGGGGTATTTTTATGAAAACGGCGGGGAAGCGCTGGTGGAGGATCTTCATCAGCTGACCGGCTGGGTCAGGGAGAGGTATCCCAAGCTTCCGTTTTTCCTGTTCGGACACAGCATGGGTTCCCTGGCGGTCAGGGCCTACGCGAAAAAATATGACCGGGAGCTGGACGGACTGATGGTCTGCGGCTGTCCGAGTTATAATCCGGCAGCGAAGATGGGCAGGGCCATGGTGCGTGCGATGGCGAAGTTAAAAGGAGATCGATACCGAAGCCAGAAGATGAACCATATGATGTTCGGTGCGTTCAACACACCTTTTCAGCCGGCGGATTCTGAATTTGCCTGGCTTAGCCTCAATGAGGAAAACGTAACGGCCTATGATGCGGATGAACTCTGCGGATTTATTTTTACATTGAACGGATTTGAAAGCCTTTTAGACATCATGCTTATGGTGTATGATCCGAAGGGCTGGAAGATGGAGCGGCCGGGGCTTCCGGTATGGTTTTTATCAGGGGAACAGGACCCCTGCCTGACCAGTAAGGAGCGGTTCCTGGAAGCGGTCGGACTGATGAAGAAGGTTGGCTATCAGGATGTCACTTATAAGCTGTATGATGGCCTGCGCCATGAGATACTGAATGAGAAATGCAAAGAGACCATCTATCAGGATATACTTGAAAAGTTGGAGGAATGGGCTGAAAACATCCGGCGGTAGAGACATATCATATAGTAGAAAATCAGAATTATATTCCGGAAGGGCGGCGGCAAGCCGTCCTTTCGTGCATTTTGAATACCGGTAAAGAAGATCGGGGAGCAATGCCGGCAGTCCGGGATATACGGATTGATCCGTAAAATGTCAGTAAAATACTGGATAAGATTACAAAAATGAATTACAATGTGCTTATAAAGAAAGGGGGCTTACCTGTGAAAAATTATGAAACTCTGTTGGAAGCAGCTATGGGGAGTAAAAAAAGTGCACTGGTACTGAAAAACGGAAAGATCATCAATGTATTTACCGGTGAAATCCTGTCCGGGGATATAGCGGTCGAGGATGGATATATCGCAGGTATCGGATCGTACGAGGGGGAAAAAGAGATAGATCTGGAGGGAAGATATGTGGCGCCCGGATTTATCGATGCGCATCTGCATCTGGAATCCACTATGGTGACGCCGCCGGAACTGATCGGGAACGCGGTGGCATGGGGGACGACAACCTATGTGGTAGATCCCCATGAAGCGGCCAATGTAAAAGGGAAGGACGGGATTGACTATATACTGAATACGACAGCCCATGTGCCGGCTAATGTGTATGTAATGATGCCCTCCTGCGTACCGGCTACGGCATTTGAGGACAACGGATGTATTTTCCGGGCGGAAGATATGAAGGAGTATCTGGATAATCCCAGGATTCTGGGGCTGGGTGAGGTGATGGACTATGTTTCGGTGGTGAACGGCGCTTCGGATATGGTGGAAAAGCTGAATCTGTTCCGCGGTAAAACCATAGACGGCCATGCGCCGGGGCTTTCCGAAAAGGATCTGAATACCTATGCGCTGGCGGGAATCCAGACGGATCATGAATGCGTGGATTACGAATACGCCATGCGGGAGCGCCGGCTTGGAATGCATGTGCATATCCGGGAAGGCAGTGCGGCCAGGAATCTGGAAGCCCTGGTAAAAGGGATCGTGGAGAATAAGGTTTCCACCGAAGGATTTTCATTCTGTACAGATGACAAACACATCGAGGATATCCGAAGGGAAGGCCACATCAGCTTTTGCATCAAAAAAGCGGTGTCCCTGGGTATTCCGCCTGTTCAGGCGATCCGGATGGCCACCATTCAGGCAGCCAGATGTTATAAACTGGATCATCTGGGCGCGGTGGCTCCCGGCTATCAGGCCGATCTCGTAATTCTTCAGGATCTGGATGAACTGGCAATTACGGATGTATACTATAAAGGGGTGCCGGTCAGAGAATTTAACATGGATAAACAGGTATTGGACGAAAGCCATCCGCTTAAGAATACCGTTCATATCAAAGAGCTCCGGCCGGAAGATCTCAGATACCGGCCTGGTGAGTGCCCTCATACCGCGGTTCAGCTGCTGCCGGGACAGATCGTGACGAAGAAATTCTGCGGTGCCCTGCCCTGCGAGGATGGCTGCTTCAAGCAAAACGCGGAGTATAATAAACTGGCCGTGCTGGAACGCCACCATGCCACCGGGAAAATCGGAATAGGCGCAGTGATAGGATTCGGAATCCGCGACGGTGCCATCGCCTCCTCCGTCTCCCATGATTCCCATAATATATCTGTCATCGGGGATAACGATGAGGATATGCTGCTGGCCGTCCGGGAATTGGAGCGGGTGCAGGGCGGGTATACCATTGTATCCCGGGGAAAAGTGGTGGATACACTTCCGCTGCCGATTATGGGATTAATGAGCGACGCCGGTTTTGAACAGGTAAATAACCTGTTACAGCGGATGACAAAGACTGCGCATGAAATGGGGGTACCCCAGGGAGTCGAACCGTTTGTCACGCTGTCCTTTATCGCGCTGCCGGTTATCCCTGAGATTCGTGTAACTCCCAGAGGGTTATTCGATGTAACTACGTTTTCCTTTGTTAAATAAGAGTAAGAAAGAAAAGAGGAAGAAACAGCATGAACATACGGGAAATCAAACTGACCACCAATCCGGGGGCAACCCTGACCGCTTATCTGCCGGAGGTTCACTCGGAATTGTCGAATATCGAGCGGCGGCCCGGAATCCTGGTTATTCCGGGGGGAGCTTATATGTTCCTGTCGGCCCGTGAGGCGGAACCGGTGGCGCTGGCCTATGCAGCCCAGGGCTATCACGCGTTCGTCCTTTGCTATTCGGTGGGAAAGGAACATCACTGGCCTCAGCCTTTGGAGGACGCGCAGGAGGCGATGCAGGTTATTGTATCTCATGCGGAAGAATGGAAAGTGGATGAGAAACGAATCGCAGCGGTTGGGTTTTCTGCGGGAGGCCATCTGGCCGCGGCGCTGGGGACGATGGGGACGATCCGGCCCTCTGCCCTGATCCTTTGTTATCCCTGCACATTGGACAGTCTGGGGAAGATACTGGTATTTCCGGTACCGGGGCTGCTGGACAAAGTGGATGAAAAAACACCGCCTGTCTTTTTGTTTTCCACTTATGAGGACGACGTTGTGCCGATCAGTAATTCCGTCCGATTTCTGGATGCGCTGAACCGCAACCGGATTCCCTTCGAATGTCATATTTTCCAGAAGGGATGTCATGGGCTGTCATTGGCGAAGCCGCTGACATCCGCCGGCTTCAAACAGAACGTGGAGGAAGATGCCGCCAAATGGTTTGAGTTAAGTATCTGCTGGCTTCATAATCTGTGGGGAGACTTCCCTTCGGAGCATTCCAAGGCCAGAAGGCGGGCGGGCGATAGAAAAGAATACAGTGTGAATGTAACCGTGGAGAGCATGATCGGCAATCCGCAGGTAAAAGAGTTATTGTTTCAGGTGGCTCCTGCGCTGGCCGATCCGGATATGCTGGACCAGGCGGCGCCGATGACGATCACGCAGATTAACCGGGAGATCGCAGAGGAGTACCGGATGACCCAGCAACAGATGGAGCAGTTAAACGCCGCGCTAAAAGCGATCCCCTATACGGAGATGTAACTATATGTGCTGAAAAACGCACAAATGGAGGTAACATGAACAGATTATTGGTTGTAGTAGATATGCAAAAGGACTTTATCGACGGGGCATTGGGGACACCAAAGGCCCAGGCCATCGTTCCCGGTGTGCTGGAGAAAATCCGGCAATACCACAAGGCAGGCGATGATATAGTATTTACCATGGACACCCATACACAGGACTACCTGGATACACAGGAGGGAAGAAAACTTCCGGTTCCCCACTGTATCAAAGGAACAGAGGGATTCGAGCTGGCCGATGAACTGGCGCCCTATGCATCCGTTGTATTTGAAAAGCCCGCGTTCGGCAGTTTAACCCTGGCGGAATATGCAGCGGGTGGGGAATATGAGCAGATCGAGCTGATTGGCCTGTGTACGGACATATGTGTTATCTCCAACGCGCTGCTTTTAAAGGCGTATCTGCCGGAGAGCCGGATTTTGGTAGATTCCGGGTGCTGCGCCGGAGTAACCCCCGAATCTCATGAGAATGCCCTGGAAGCGATGAGGATGTGCCAGATCGAGATTCTATAAGGAAGGATAAGACAAAGACTAAACAAAGCAAAGAAAAAACAAAGACAAAATACGGCCCCGGAATCAAACAGGACAGTGATCGAATGTGTCCGGTTCCGGGGCCGCTGTTATTATCTGTTTTCGAGAATCTTATCGATGGAAACCAGTTTGACGCAGAGGACAAACAGTTCTGTAGCCAGAGCCAGCTCTTGCGTAGTCGGGAAAGAAGGAGCGATACGGATGTTGCTGTCTTTCGGGTCCTTTCCATAAGGATAGGTCGCTCCGGCAGGCGTCATAACAACACCGGCGTCTTTGGCCTTCTGAACAATAGCTTTCGCGCAGCCTTCCAGGGAGTCGAAGGAGATAAAATATCCACCCTTCGGACGGATCCATTCACCAATACCCAGTCCGCTCAACTCTTTTTCAAAGGTGTCCACAACCGCCTCGAATTTTGGACGCATACTGGCGGCATGTTTTTTCATATGCTCGGTAATCCCGTTCAGATCCTTGAAATAGCGTACATGGCGCAGTTCATTTAACTTGTCGTGACCGATGGTCTGCACGGTCATGTGCTGCCGGATCTCCTTTAAGTTCGCATCGGAAGCGGCGATGGCAGCGACTCCGGAACCGGGGAAACTGATCTTGGAAGTGGAGGTGAATTTATATACGATATCCGGATTACCGGCCTTCTCACATTCGGTAACCAGTTCGATCAGGATGTCCTGATCATCTTCGTACAGGTGATGTACACTGTAGGCATTGTCCCAGAAGATCCTGAAATCCTTTGCCGCAGGTTTTAAGCGGGCAAAACGGCGCACCGTCTCATCCGAATAAGTGATTCCCTGGGGATTGGAGTATTTCGGTACACACCAGATTCCCTTGATCGAATCATCCTGGCGGACCAGTTCCTCGATCAGGTCCATATCCGGGCCGGTAGGAAGCATGGGAATATTGATCATTTCAATGCCGAAATATTCCGTGATTTTAAAGTGACGGTCATACCCGGGAACCGGACAGAGGAACTTTACCTTATCCAGCTTCGCCCAGGGAGTGCTTCCAAGCACACCATGTGTCATGGCGTGGCTGACCATATCAAACATCACATTCAGGCTGGAGTTGCCGAATATGATAATCTTATCAGCGGGAACTTCGATCATGGATGCGAGAAGCTCTTTGGCTTCCTGGATACCATCGATTACTCCATAGTTTCTGCAGTCGATCCCGGCTTCGCATTTTAAATTTGTTGAGCTGTTCAGGACATCCATCATTCCCATGGAGAGGTCTAACTGCTCAGCAGAAGGTTTTCCGCGGGACATATCCAGTTTCAGACCCTTCCCCTGGAAAGCTTTATATGTTGCTTCTAATTCGGCTTTTAGGGCCAATAACTCATCGTTGCTCATTTCCTGATAACTTTTCATAATAGCGCACCCTTCCTTTTTTTACTCTTAATTTCACATTATACCGCAGAATTTAATCCAGCACAACGGTGAATTCTATAAATGTAAAAAAGAAAATTATATAAATATAGAAAAGAAAACATATTATTTACGAGAATTTAATTTCCAAACGGAGGGAAACCCTATATAATAATATGTAGGAACCTATTCAGGAGGACAACTTATGCCTGCGATGTATACACATCACGCGTTTGCAAAGGAGGTTCGTGAGCGGCTTAAGCCGCCTTATCAGAAGATAGCAGATACTTTTGAAAATGAATATATGATTGGAGCGCAGGGACCGGATTTTTTGTTTTTTTATTATCCTTTTACGAAAAATAAGGTAAAAGACGAAGGGGAGAGAATTCATCATGAGGCTGCCCGCCTGCTGTTTGAACCGGCGCGGGAAATATTACGGGAGAAAGGGCTGGACAGTGCATACGGCGCTTATGTAATGGGGCTGCTCTGTCATTTTATGCTGGACAGCAGCTGCCACGGCACGGTTGAGGAGCAGATCGGCCATACCGGCCTGTCCCATGCGGGGCTGGAAGGTGAACTGGATTGGATGCTGATGACGCGGGACGGTTTGGACCCGGCAGCCTATCAGCCGGCAGGATTTATGAATCCGGATCTGTCATGCGCGGCAGTAGTGGCATCGTTTTATCCCGGGGTTACGCAGGAAAAAGTACATAAATCATTGAAAGCACTGAAGTGGTATAAAAATTTTCTGGTTGCAGAACATAAGGGAAAACGGTTCGTCCTGGTAACCGGCATGAAATGCACCGGCGTGTATCACAAATTCGGAGGCCTGATGATGGGAACCGCAGCCGATCCAAGAGCGGAACAGGCGGTCAGCCTGTTGTACCGCCTGTATCAGGATGCCATCGGCAATACGGCCCGTCTGGTCAAAGACTATATGGACGGTGTCAAGACAAAGGAACCGCTGGCCAAAAGATTTGAGAGGAATTTTGAATAGGCGAAGACGTGCCGGGAAGAGGCTGGGTGGAGTAATAGAAACGGTGAGGGACCGCATCTGAGTGAAGATGAGCAGGAGGAGGAGAGTTAGTGGATAAGCAAAAGTTGACGAGAATGGAAAAACAGTGGATCTTGTATGATGTGGGAAATTCCGCATTTATCATGTTGGTTACGACGATCATTCCGATCTATTATAAAAATATCGCACTGGCGGAGGGAGTATCACTGGCTCATTCCACCGCATATTTCGGGTACGCAACTTCCATATCAACCCTGATTGTAGCGTTATTGGGGCCGATTCTGGGAAGTATATCAGACACCAGGGGATATAAAAAACCATTGTTTACCTTATTCCTTGTAATCGGAGTGATGGGATGTGCGGCTCTGGCGCTGCCGGTGCCCTGGCTGGCGTTTTTGGGGATATTCGTGATCGCCAAGGTGGGTTATAATTCCAGCTTGATTTTCTACGATTCCATGCTAACTGATATCACCACAAAAGAGCGTATGGACGAAGTATCCTCCCAGGGCTATGCCTGGGGATATATCGGCAGCTGTATCCCGTTCACCATCAGCCTGCTGTTCGTGCTGTTTGCAGAGCCCATCGGGATCTCCGCTTCCACCGCCACGATGATCGCTTTTTTATTAAATGCCGTGTGGTGGTTTGGGATCACCATTCCGCTGTTAAAAAATTACAGACAGAAATATTTTGTGGAAGTACAGAGCCATCCGTTAAAAGAAAGCTTTGCCCGGATCATCAAAATGCTGAAAAACATCCGGAAGGAAAAGGGCATCTTCTTATTCCTGCTGGCTTTCCTGTTTTACATTGACGGCGTCTACACCATTATTGAGATGGCCACCTCCTATGGAAAAGATGTGGGGATCGGTGACAACAGTTTACTGTTAGCCCTGCTTCTGACTCAGGTCGTAGCCTTCCCCTGCTCCATTTTATTCGGGAAACTATCCAAGAAATATAAGACTACATCCCTGATAAAAGTAGGTATCCTGGGCTATACAGGGATCGCCCTCTTTGCCCTTCAGTTAGATAAAGCCTGGGAATTCTGGTTCCTGGCGGTCTGTGTGGCAGTATTCCAGGGGGCGATCCAGGCGCTGTCCCGGTCTTACTTTGCCAAAATCATACCGGAAGAACAGGCGGGGGAATACTTTGGCCTCTACGACATTTTCGGAAAGGGCGCTGCCTTTATCGGCACCATGATGATGGGAATCTCCACCCAAATCTCAGGCAGTTCAAAAACAGGTGTATTCCTTCTGGTGCTGATGTTCGCGGCCGGCTTTTTCTTATTCCGCAAAGCCGACCAGGTTAACGCCCAAGCCCTGTCAGAAAGGAAATCCGTATGACCGATATCATAATAGGCGTGATCCTCTTAGCAGCTGTGATCCTGGCCTCATACAAAATCTATAAAAATCATAAGAATGGAGGATGCTGCGGCAACTGCAGCGGATGCAGCGGCTGCGCAAAACATGATGATACACATTACAAAAGCCGAAAAAAATAAAAAAGATTACCTGCCCCTGCTCCTACTGGCAGACCCGGATGAAAACATGATCGATAAATACCTGGACGCAGGGGACCTGTATCTGATGAAGGAACAGGACGAGACCATCTGTGTGGCCGTAGTCGTCCGTCTGTCCGACACGGAATGCGAGCTGAAGAATCTGGCGGTAGCCGAACCGCACCAGCATCAGGGGAACGCGACCGCCATGATGCTCTATCTCTTTTACATGTACCAGCTTCTCTACGAAACCATGTATGTGGGCACCAGTGAAAAGGGGGTATCCTTCTATCAGAAGCTGGGGTTTGAGTATGATCGTACGCTGCCCGGTTTTTTCACACAGCATTACCCGGAACCTGTCTATGAGGATGGGGTGCTTTGTGAGGATATGATTTATTTGAAAAAAGACCTGACTGCGGCTGGACATTGCTGTGGCGGGGAGGGGACTGGCATCTTTCGGCAGTAAAGCTAAAATTTCAAAGTAACGACGCAGAGAAAGGGGCCTGTCCCCGGATGTTGACTGGAAGCAGTCTCACATCCGGGGACAGGCGCTTTTTTCGCATCCGGGAACAGGCGCTTTTTTTCGAATAGGCCGGCATCCTGGGACAGGCCCCTTTCTCCACGCAGTTACTTGAAGGTTTCGCTTTACTGCCGAAAGGTGCCAGTCCCCTCCCATCTAGCCTGTTTAAAAATAAATCTCCGAATTTTTAAAGAAATGCTTTAGAAATTCTTTGGATTTTTATATGCGTGCATTTTAGATTCTTCTTTTATGATAGGTACATCACAAAGAGAGAGCCTGATTGGAGTTATGAGGAGGAAATACAAATGGGAATGGAAATGTTCACACAATACTTTGTGCAGTATGGAGCGATAGCGATATTTGTGATTGTTCTGCTGGAATATATGAATATGCCGGGGTTTCCGGCCGGGATTATTATGCCGCTGGCAGGTGTGTGGGCCAAGGGAGGGGGAATCAGTTTCGCGATGACGATTCTTCTGACGGTGGCGGCAGGATTGATCGGCAGCTGGATTCTGTATGGATTGGGAAGAATGGGAGGAGAGTTCTTCTTAGGTAAATTCCTGAAGAAGTTCCCGAAACATGAAGAAGCGATCCATAAGAATTTTGATATGTTGAGACGAAAGGGCAGTATTGGAGTATTTATCAGTAAGCTGCTTCCGATGGTCCGGACTTTGATCTCTATTCCGGCCGGAGTGCTGAAAATGGATTTTGTGAAATATACGGTGGCTTCCCTGCTGGGAGTATTTGTATGGAACTTCTTTTTTGTAGGCGCCGGTTACCTTATGGGTGACGCGGTATTTAAGATTTTATCATAGGGGGATTCGTTATGAGAATAGCAATGCTGACAAATAATTATAAACCTTTTATCGGGGGAGTCCCCATTTCGATCGAACGGCTGGCCCAGGGATTAAGAGAACTGGGGCATGTGGTGTATATATTTGCTCCCTCTTATGAAAATCAGGAGGAGGAGCCCTATGTGATCCGCTATAAGTCCTGCAAAAAACAAATGGACGGCGGAATGTATATCCCCAATATCTTTGACCGGGAGATCGAAGACCAGTTCCGGCTGCTGCAGTTTGATGTGATCCATGTGCATCATCCCATGCTGATCGGATATACAGCCCTTTATCTCGGGAAAAAATACAAGATACCCGTGACGTTTACTTATCACACCAGATATGAACAGTACCTGCATTACCTGAAGCCCTATGGGAAACTGATGCAGCGCTACCGGCAGGAGCGGTTCGAAAGCCTGAGAAAAGTGGAAGAGAAAGTGTTTTATTACAGTACCCAGGTAGTGATGCCGGGTTATACCAAATGGTTCGCCAACCAGTGTGATCTGGTGTTCGCCCCGACCCCTATGATGCGGGATTATCTGCTGGAACAGGGGACGGACACAAAGGTCCAGGTTCTGCCGACGGGACTGAACCGGTCCTATTTTGACAGTGATGAGAGCATCAGCCAGGGGCTGCGTAATCAGCTGGGCGGCAAAAAGCGTTACGTGTTCTGCACCATCGCGAGGCTGGCGAAAGAAAAGAATCTGGATTTCCTGATAGATACCATGTATGATCTGAAAGCCCGGTTTGGGAACCAGTTCCGCCTGCTGGTTATGGGAGACGGGCCGGAACGGGAACATCTGCAGAACCGGATCGGCGAGCTGGGACTGGAGGATCAGGTGCTTTTACTGGGAAATATTCCGAATGATCAGATCAAGTATTACTGTAAGGCCTGCGATTTGTTCTTGTTTGCTTCCAAATCCGAGACTCAGGGGATCGTGCTGCTGGAAGCGATGGCGGCCCAGGTTCCTGTGATCGCGGTAAAAGCATCCGGGGTGGTGGATGTGGTAAAGAACGCAAGGAACGGCTATATGGTTTCGGAAAACAGGGAAGAGATGGCAGATAAGATCTGCCGGGCTTTGGAAAATCCGGTACTTTATGACCAGCTGTCCCGGGGGGCACAGGAAACCGCATGGGAATATTTAAATACCAATATTGCCCGCCGGGCGGAGGCAGGATACCAGAATGCGATCGCCTGCAATATGAGAAGGGGGTATCGTCATGCAATGGCAAACGATTAAACATAAAATTTTAAATCATCTGTTTGGTGCTTATCTGAAACTGATCGAGGGCACCTGCCGGGTCCGGTTTGTCAATGAGAGCTGTGTAAGCTTTGGGCATATCATTGGATTCTGGCACGGAGACAGCTTTTTGATGAATCTGGTTTTGAAAAATTTTGCGAAGCGGGAGGCGGATATAGAAGTAATCGTAACGGCTGATGAACGGGGAGACTATATTGAACATCAGATCAGGAAATTTGGGGCCGGGACTTTGAGAATGCCGGATGGATTCCGGATGAAGCCTTTTTTGAAGGACCTGATGAGGGAGAGTGAAAAGCCGAACACCATTATGGCGGTTTCCCTGGACGGACCTTTAGGGCCCCGCTACGAACCCAAGAAGCTGGCGTTTATGCTGGCGGAGAATGGACAGAAGAATTTTATCGGAATCCGGATCGTGCCTTCCCGTGCGATACGCCTGACAAAGCGCTGGGACCAGTACGCGGTACCGCTGCCGTTTACCAGCATTACAGTTACAATGGATGATTTTGGAATGATAACAAAACAGGATCTGAAAGAATTCAAAGAGTATAAGGAATATGTCAGGGAGCGGTTAGTTCCGGGAGAAAATGCGGCAGAAGAAAGAAACGCACCAGCGGATACAAAGCAAGACCTCTTAAATGTCTGTACAGCCGGTTCTTTGCAGAACGCCAAAAGCGTGTTATAATGGCGAATGAAACAAAATTCGCTATGGAACAGCTGGAGGTTAAGGAAAAAATGGACGCATATCACGTATTGGTAGTGGAAGATGATCAGGAAATCCGCGATGGAATCGAAATCTATCTGAAAAGCCAGGGCTATGAGGTATATAAGGCCGCCGATGGAGTGGAGGGCCTGGAAGTGATTGAAAATCATGAGATCCACCTGGCGATCGTAGACATCATGATGCCGAGAATGGACGGTGTGACGATGGTCATGAAACTGCGTCAGACCCATGATTTCCCGGTGATCATGCTGTCTGCAAAGTCAGAAGAAGTGGATAAGATCATGGGGCTTAACATGGGAGCGGATGATTACGTGACAAAACCGTTTACACCGCTGGAACTGCTGGCCCGTGTGAATTCCCACCTGCGCCGCTATTCGAAATACCTGGAAGCCCTGGGCGGCAAGAAGCAGGAACCAAGTGAGCATGTATATACAATCGGAGGATTGGAACTGAACGAGGATACGGTGGAAGTGACCGTGGATGGAGTGGCGATTAAGACGACTCCGATTGAATTTAAAATATTGCAACTGTTAATGAAGAATCCCGGACGGGTGTTTTCGGCGGAAGAAATCTATGAACGCGTGTGGAATGAACGGGCAATCAATACCGATACCATAATGGTCCATGTGCGGAATATCCGTGAAAAAATCGAAATCAACCCTAAGGAACCCAAATATTTAAAGGTGGTGTGGGGTGTTGGATACAAAATTGAAAAACAATCATAAATTAGGAATTATACTGATCGTCCTGACGATCCTGATCCCGGCGATCGCGATGGTAGCCCTGTATCCGGTGGTAAAATCACAGGCAAACCGGTATCAGGAAACGCATCGGGATGATTTTGAAGAGACGTACTCGGCGGAAGATTATGTGGGATATGACTATATCGACCGGCTCTATAACAGCAGTTACGTACTGTACCTGGATCTGCAGAAAAAACAGGGAAACGTGGATTCAGCGGTGGATCTGTTTGTGCCGAATCTGACGGATTATTATGGAAGCTCTACGGAGGAATACGCCTCCGTCCGGTCCCGGATTAACGAGATGCTGGAGGAATACCGCAGCAGTCTGGTAGGACTGATGGATACGGTGGATTACTATGCGGTCGACAAACTGTCAAAGAATACGGAGACAAACACAGTAAATGATCTGTCCAATCTGTTGACCGGCTCCACGGCGGATATAGAGAAAATAAAAGAACTGTACGACGGCTATATTATTCTGGATTTTGATGAAAACGGCGATATTTCCGTACTCGGGACTTATGAAATCAACCGGGAAAGCACTTATCGGGAGATCCAGGAAAAACGCCATGAAAATGCATATTCTAATTTTTATGGGGACAGCGGATCGGGAATCGAGCTGGCGTCTCCGAAAAACATGCAGGTCGTATACGCGGTTAAGTTACCGATGGTATACAGTGCGGATAACAATAATCAGTGGTGGCAGCAGTACTCTATTTACAACAATATCGGTTACGGCTGGCTGATGCTGATCGTGATGACGGTCATCGGGGCAATTGCCATCCTGCTGCCGCGGATAAAGAAGCTGGGAGTGGGAAATGAAAAGATATTCCGTGTGCCCATGGAATTTGGAATCATCGGTATTTGCATTGTATTAAACCTTTACACTGGTCTGATCAGTATGATGATCGACGTCAATATGGGATATGCACAGGCCGCTCTTTCCGATGCCGGATTCGCGTACAGCTTAAGTGAAGGGATACCCTATGCCTATAATATCCTTGGATGGGCAGCGGCCTTCGCTCTCTGGTACTGGTCCGTTACCATAATACAGCCGCTGTTTACACTGGGATTGCGGCGCTATATTAAGGAACGCAGCTTTATTTACAGGATCTTCCCGTTTATCAAAAGGCAGACGAAACGATTCTTCGCCTATGTGACAGACGTGGATCTGACGGATCATATGAACAAGACCATCTGGAAGATCGTATTAATCAACTTTGTAGTAGTGACGATCATCTGCTGCATGTGGTTCTTCGGAATCTTCGGAGTCATCGTCTATTCGGTTATCCTGTTTGTCACCCTGCGAAAATACTTCAGCAGGTTAAGGGAACAGTACAAGACGCTGCTAGAGGCCACGAACCAGTTGGCGGAAGGCAATCTGGACATAGAGATCAACGAGGACTTAGGCTTGTTCAATCCCTTCAAGGGAGAACTGCAGAAGATCCAGTCGGGCTTCAAAAAAGCAGTGGACGAAGAGGTCAAGAGCCAGAACATGAAGACAGAGCTCATCACCAATGTCTCCCACGACTTAAAGACCCCGTTAACGGCCATCATCACTTACGTGGACCTGCTGAAAGATGAAAATATAACACCGGAAGAGCGCCAGTCCTACATCAACACCCTGGATAAGAAATCCCAGCGCCTGAAGGTACTGATCGAAGACCTCTTCGAGGTCAGCAAAGCGACCACGAAAAACGTAACGCTGAACATCATAGAGGTGGACATTGTCAACCTATTAAAACAGGTAAAATTCGAACTGGAAGAAAAGATCCAATCCTCCACCCTGGACTTCCGCTGGAATCTGCCGGAAGAAAAGGTAATCCTGGGCCTGGATTCCCAGAAGACCTACCGCGTGTTCGAAAACCTGATCAACAACATTTTAAAATACTCTATGCCAAACAGCCGTGTATACATCGACGTGAAAAAAGCCGGTGAACACGTGCAGATCACCATGAAAAATGTCTCTGCCACCGAACTGAATTTCGATCCGGAAGAAATCACCGAACGTTTCGTGCGGGGAGACCTGTCCCGAAATACTGAGGGCAGCGGACTCGGACTTGCGATCGCAAAAAGCTTCGTGGAGCTCCAGAACGGCAGCTTTGCGATCGATATCGACGGAGATCTGTTTAAGGTCACGCTGACCTGGTAGACGGGAGGATGCGTTCCAGGGGGTGGGAGTAAGGGCCGGGATGAGAGGGAAAGGGGGGCCCGATCGGAACCGGGCGGCAAATCTCGTGGGGCCAAATCACTTCGGCCGGACCTAAGAACGGCTAACTCCGAAGACAGGAGAACCTCTTATTAGCAGGGCCTGGAACAAACTCGCCAAAGGGCGGCTCGAACAGTGTTCCAGGCCCTGCGAGGTTCTCCTGTCTTCTGCGTAAGCTGTTCTAAGGTCCGGCCTCAAGTGATTTGGCCCCACGAGATTTGCCGCCCGGTTCCGATCGGGCCCCCCTTTCCCTCTCATCCCTGCTTTACTACAGGCATTTTGGCTGGGATGCCAGATTCTATGTGCTGACTGAGAAGAGTGGAAAGAACAATCCCAAAGCCGCAGACAGAGGGCAGACAGCAATTATTCTTTCCAATATCCAAGTTCTTTTAATAACTCCTCAGCTTTTGGCTTATACTTTGCTTGTGCTGAAACATAAAGAACCGTGTCGCTGATACGGATTTTTGCCACATAAAGTTCTTCATTTTCTACTGAATATAACTCGTGAACCATTCCGCCAGAGTCTTTCATATCTCCGTCCGATATAGGAAGTGTCATACCATTAAATAAGACACTGGCACTTTCCGCCGTATCCATAACAACAAAATCCATTCTGATATTGCCATCGTTACACGAGTATGCTTCTTTAAGCATAGAACCTACTTTCCAACTCTGGCTTAACTCTGTCGTTGTATCATTAGCTGTATAACCAGCCGTACTGGTAATTTCTACAAAACGGTCTGTTCCTATGGGGTGAATGCCCGGAAACAGTTTTATTGCCAAGAATGTACCGCCTAAAACTACCGCAACAACTATGGTTCTTAAAGCTACCTCCAGGGCTGGGTTTCGGGTATTCCTGTTCATCTCTTTGGGCTTTACATATTCCTCCGGCGGAAGAATTTCTTCCTCTTCCGGCTCGCCTCTTCTTCGTATTTTATGAATGAGCGCCCAAGTGCCTGAAAGGAAAAACCCGATTATTGTTAAGCTTACTCCAAAAACGAGGAAAATTATCAAATTATAAATACTTGGCTTCAATAGATCCGTCGATTTTTCCGGAGCTTCCGGGTCATACTTTATTTTGATTATATCGCCGAGTCCCATTGCCTTGCTTCTATTGTAAAGCTTACCGGAGTATTTATTTCCATCCACTTCGTACTGATAGGTAATATCATAATCGACATGATGATTATGACGGGTACCTGAATACCCGCTTGATATATCAATAACATAAGCGGTTGTAGTAACCCAGTCTTTTTGATTATGCTCATCTATATAATTGTAAACGCCCTCACCAACCATACGGATGCCGAGAATTAACACAATAATTCCCATTATTCGAAAGAGCATCGTAAAAATTGTTCCTTTTCTCATAATTACACCATTTTCTAACCTTTCACCGCTTCTATTCTGTCTTTTAAAAATACTCAACCCTTGAAATTTTGAATTTCTAATTCTATTTTGTAGAGTACGCCTTATCCGCCATAGGCGTACCTGTCATTTCCTTTTTACCCGCTGCGGAACATAGCTTTCCGCCAACCCGTATTTTTGAACAAACCGGGTCAGCCATTGTTTTTCTTCCTCCGTCAGCTTATTACAGCACAGTTTCGTCTGCTAACAGAACACCATTAAAAGATGTTGGTTAACATTTTCATCGCTCCCCCTCTTTATCAGCTCACAGTTTTTTTCATTTTACCACATTACTGAGAACATGGAAAACGGCTTTTAGTAAAGCAGGGCTGAGAGGGCTGGGGCGTTTCTGGGGGAGGGGGGCGGCAAATCCCGCGGGGCCAAATCACTTGAGACCGGGCCTTAGAACGGCTTACGCAGAAGGTGGGAGAACCTCGCAGGGCCTGGAACGGTTCTTTCTGAGAGTTGGGTATAGCCTGGTAGACGGAATGCCCGCATACTTATACATTAAGCCGGTTGCGGGCATTCCGTCTACCAGGCTATACCCAACTCTCAGAAAGAACCCCTGGAACACTGTCCGAGCCGTCCTTTGGCGAGTTTGTTCCAGGCCCTGCCAATAAGAGGTTCTCCCGCCTTCGTAGTTAGCCGTTCTTAGGTCCGGCCGAAGTGATTTGGCCCCGCGGGATTTGCCGCCCCCCTCCCCCAGAAACGCCCCAGCCCTCTCAGCTCGGCCCTATACTAAATCCCCCTCTTATAATATTCACCAAACCCCCCACCCCAGCATAAACTAGACTATATGAGTATAGATATGGGAGGAAAACAGATTGGCGAAAGTCGTAATTGATGCCGGACATGGCGGCAGCAACCCGGGGGCGACCTATCAGGGCAGGCAGGAAAAAACGGATGCGCTGAATCTTGCCCTGGCCGTTGGAAAAATCCTGGAAGATCACGGTGTAAATGTGGTATATACAAGGACAGAGGACATTACCCAAAGTCCGGGACAGAAGGCGCGGATTGCAAACCAGGAGGGAGCGGATTTTTTTGTTTCCATACATCGTAATTCCAGCCCGAACCCGAATCAATATGAGGGGATTGAGACACTGGTCTATGACGATACGGGGATAAAGGCGCAGATGGCCCGGAATATTAACCGGGAGCTGAGCCAGCTGGGATTTCGGAACATAGGGGTCAGTGAGCGGCCGAATCTGATCGTGCTGAACAGCACACAGATGCCAGCGCTGCTGGTGGAAGCCGGATTTATTAATAATGATAAAGACAATGCGATTTTTGATGCCCAGTTTGACCGGCTGGCGCAGGCTATTGCTGATGGAATCTTACAGACACTTCCGCCTGAGGAGATCACGGTTCCCAGATATTACCGGGTGCAGGTTGGTATTTTCCAGAACCGGAACAATGCGGAGAATCTGCTGGACCGGCTGCAGATGGAAGGTTATCCTGCTTTTATGATTCAGGAGGGAGGAAACTATATTGTCCAGGTGGGCGCGTTTTCTCAGCTGGATAATGCGGTTAAGATGGAAAACAGACTTCGCAACGCGGGGTACAGCACGTTAATTACCCTGTAATGACGATTGTCGAAATTAGTCGATGGTGTCGAAAAGCAACTGTCGACTAATTTTTTTGACAAATTTCGTGAAATGTATTTACAAAACAACAAAAATTGTATATGATAGTTACATCTAAAGTGTCTTGCTAAAGTCTTTCAATGATTCCCAATACAAATTTAATATGAAGACCAGGGTTCTGCTATAACAAGGTGATTCTGTGCAGTCAGAAGAGCTTTCATTTTGCTGCCGACCGGTATACCGGCCGGGTTCCATCCGTGCTGTCTGTTGGGCAAAGTGGGATAAAATTAGTAGAGGGGGGATTTTTGTGCTTATTACAAAGAAAATAGGCTTTCTTGGTGTTCAAAAACATGATCTGTGTATTTATCTCGGACGTGTGATCCATCATTTGGGGCATCGGGTGTTAACGGTGGATAACTCTGCGGAGCAGCAGCTGAAATATTGTATTCCCATGCCGGAACTGCCCGGTCAGAGTTTTGTACTGCAGGGTGTGGAATATGGTTTTCAGATGCCCTTGGATCACATAGATATTTCGGGATATGATTATGTGTTTGAGGATCTGGGAAAGTGGAGCCCCAGGCAGCAGTCCGAATATGACGAGATCTATCTGGTGACGGATCCGCAGGTAATGAATATGGAACAGTGCAGATACCTTTTGCAGAAATTGCAGAATCCGGTAAATCTTGTTTTAAGAGATATGTGTGCGCATAAAATACAGGATAAACGTGTAATACATTTCTTTGAACAGGAGAAAACAAAAATAAGGAATCTATATATGATTGAACAGGACATCTTAGATTATGAATATCGGATTCAAATGCAGTATGAGCCATGCCGGGAATTCCATGAGATATCGGCCGGTATGGAGAAGACGATTATGCGCATGGCGCAGAATATCACAGCGCGAAGCTGGATGGATATTATGTATGCCTATCGCGCCGCAAGGAGGGGAGAGCTTTTTGATCATTGTTTTCTGGAGTCCGGTTCCGGATATACCTGCGGGTGATAATATGTTGTGTATCGGGATGCTGGCAGCCATCCACTTTGGGAAAAAGGTATGCCTGATTCAGAAAGACCAGGCAGAACCGGCGGGACGAACAAAAGAGATTCCTTTAAAGTCCATGTGGAGGGACAGAATTTTCTATCCTGGTATTGGCGCTGAATTTGTAAAAAAGGCGCCAGACAGAGAGAAGATTGGCAGAATCGTCCGCCCTGATACCTGTTTACAGGGGCTGAAACAGATTGAAAAAAGGGTAGGTCTGGTATTTTTGGATGCCGGATCCGGACAGGATAACAGGCTTAAGTGGATCTTCCAGGCGGCAGATGTTATCATTGTAAATCTTTGGCAAAACAACAATGCCCTGGACCGGTTTTTTAAATGTAGACAGATTTATTCGCACAAATATCTGTATGTATGGGATCGCTTTGATAAGGATTCCCATTGTAACGCCAGCTATATACATAATATGTACAGGGTCGGCCGGGATCAGTTTGGCGTAGTTCCCTGTAACCCGGAATTCGAACAGGCTTTGTCTGAGCGCAATGTTCTGGGATTTTTGCTCAATAACCATGGTGGCGGTCAAAACTGCAGAAATGAGCTCTTTATGGAGGAAGTTTTAAAAACTACCCAGATGGTATTGAGAAAGGCAGGTATTATTGAGTAATCAGATACGCACGGATCAGAATGATATGAATATGGAGATGCTGAAGGAGGGGGTTTGCCATAGAATTCATGAGTTTCTGGTAAAAGATAGTAAGGATGGGAATCCTGAAGATTTGAAGAATAAGATGGCGGAAGACTTTAGGATCATGCTTCGTTTGGCGTTAAGGGAATGCGGGGGTGGAAATACACAGGCAAAAAATCTGATCAGGGAATTTATAAGGAAGATTCTTTTAGATGATTATCAAATCAGAACGGACGCGATAGATAAGCTTATTTTGTTTCATGACCCAGAGCATTTGACGGTATTAGACCGATTTGAAATTCTGCTTTATCAGTACCGTCTGGAATTCGCTGCGGATGGGCTGGAGAAATTGCTCTGCCGCTGCACTCCAAAGAGGCATGAACAACAGGGAAAATCAATCTGGGATATTTCCACTCAGGATATAAATGATGTCTTTTTTAGAGAACGTATGTCGCTTGATTATCTGGACAAGCTGCAAATCCTGACACAGCGTATCTTTGAAGAATGCTTGGGATGCGGACACGTGGATTTGCTTTGTGACATGCAAATATCCGGACTGATGGCCGGCAAGGTGCCGGGAGAAGAAAGAATCAGTGTCTGGGTGGATATAGGAGACCGGACTTTCCAGTTGACTTTCCTTCAATTAAATGAGGAGGAGCTGAAAAGTATATGCAGAAGGATACAAAAGAGTATGGAAGACGAAGGTGAGAGACATAGGAAAAAACTGCCGGATAACAGAAGAATAACAGTAAGCGGTCCGCCGACGGCTGAAGAATGGATGTTTTTCTTCCACAGACCAGATAACTTCTTGTCAGAAAAATAGCGGTGTGGTATCCTATACTTTATTGAGCAGCGAAGCTGCGAACCCGCCCGCAGGGCATGGATTATGGGGTGCTGTAAAGTATACTTTATTGAGCAGCGAAGCTGTAAGGGGTTCATAATTTTGTATGATGAAGTGAGGTAGAGGAGAATGACATCGGAAGATAGGCAAACCACATTGCGTTTAAGTGAAGAGGAGGAAAACTTCTGCCGTTTGTACCGGGAGGATCTGGACTCAATACAACCGGAAAGACCCGGAGAAAAGCAGGAACTCTTTGCCAAACTGGTTCAGGGAGACGCGCTGGCAAAGGGAAGGCTTACGGAGCTATATCTGAACACTGTCTTTGAGACAGCGATGGAATATGCCGGCCAGGGTGTGCTGTTGAATGACCTGGTGCAGGAGGGGAATATCGCGCTGATGCTGTCCCTGGAATCGCTGGCTGCCGGGACTGCCGGCTGGGAAGAGCAGGTGTGCGCGGCAATACGCGGTTCCATGCAGGAAGCGCTGGAAGAGCAGGAATTTCTCAAGAGCGCCAATGATACCGTAGTTACCAAAGTGAATCTGATCAGTCAGGGGGTCAGCAATCTGACAGAGGAACTGGAACGCAAAGTTACGGTAGAAGAATTAGCAGCTTATCTGAATATGCCGGAAGATGAAGTGGCGGATATCCTGAGGCTGGCCGGAGAGGGGATCGAAGTCGAGGGACATTATGGGCATGACCATCACCATGATCATTAGATTTCTGACACAATGCAGGCAGAATATGAAATGAAAAAGCGGCGTTACACGGATAAAGTGAAACGCCGCTTTTAAGCATTAGGAAAAACTCCTGTTTACTCTGATTATGCTTCCACAGAATCGGTATCCTCAGATTCGGGAAGATAGATGTGTACCTTATCGATCCGGTTTTTGTCCACGGCATCGACACACAGGCGGATTCCATTCTCTGTGCTGACCGATTCTCCCGTCTTAGGGAGATGATCCAGCTGTTCGATGATAAAACCTCCGATGGAGTCATAATCCTCAGAATCCAGGCCCAGATGCAGTACGTCTTCCAGGTCATCCAGCTTCATGTGACCGTCTACCACATACTCCGTATCACTGATCATCTGCAGCGCGTCCTCTTCATCCATATCGTATTCGTCCCGGATTTCCCCTACGATTTCTTCCAGCAGATCTTCCAGCGTGATCAGGCCAGCCGTGGCTCCGTATTCGTCCAGGACGATGGTTACATTTTTGGATGAATTCCGCATCTCCAGCAGCAGCTCGGAAGTTTTCTTATATTCGTAGGTATAATAGGGTTCCCTCAATAATTCCCGGATATGGAAATGTTCTTTGTCACAGAGCAGAAGATCCTTCACATTCAAAATTCCGATCACATCATCCGTATTTTCCTCGTAGACCGGTAATCGGGTGTATAAGTCCTCCCGGAAGGTATCGATAATTTCTTCATACGTACTGTTGACATCGACAGCTGTTACATCAATCCGGGGAATCATGACATCTTTCGCGAATGAGTCACCGAAGTCAAACACATTGTGGATCATCTGGTGTTCTTCAGTCTCAATCACTCCGTCCTCATGGCTGACATCCACAATGGTGCGCAGCTCCGTCTCTGTCATGGTATTATTCCTGGAATTTGGATCGATCCGTAATAGCAGTAAAAATCCCAGAGCCAGTCTGTTCACAATAAAAATAACCGGTGTCAGCAGCTTCATCAGCAGATAAATAACTCCGGAATAAGAAAGAGACAGATTCTCGGCAAAGATCGTTGCCAGAGTTTTTGGGGAGATCTCGCCAAATACCAGGATCAGCAGGGTCAGAATACCCGTCGCCAGTCCGGCGCCGGCGTTTCCCCACAGCCTTGTGGCTAACAATGTAGCCATGGAAGATGCGGAAAGATTGACAATATTGTTTCCGATTAAAACGGCACTCAGCATCTTACCGGAATCTTCCGTTATTTTTAACACCCGGACCGCCCGTTTATCGCCCTCCTCGGCCAGGGAACGGATGCGGATTTTGTTGACAGTGGTAAGCGCTGTCTCGGCCGATGAAAAGAATGCGGACAGCATAAGCAGTAACAGCAGGATTACGAGCTGTATCGCGTCACTTGAATCCAATGATTCTCAACTCCTCTTAAAGATTACAATGAATAACATCTATTCCAAAATATACATTATTTTCGGACAGATTGCAAGTTATAGTCATAGTTCCGGGTATCAGGAAATATATTATGTAATGTAGGGAGGGGTAGAAGGCTGAACAAATCGACGTTCACCATACCTGAATTTATAGCGTAGTTCATGCGCTGCAGGAGGAAAACATGGAAAAAAGTGCAAAAAAAGAAGTCAAGGTCATGACCATAATTAAAATCTTATTTGTTTCCTATATTATAACAGGAATTCTATTATTGATTCTGGCGCTGCTGCTTTACAAATTAGATCTGGGAGAAAATCAGGTGAATATCGGTGTGATCGCGATCTATCTGATCTCCTGCTTCGCCGGAGGATTCATCGCCGGAAAGAGAACCGGAAGCAGAAAATTCCTCTGGGGAATGGTGGTCGGCGGAGCATATTTTGCGATTCTGACGATCATAACCCTTGCGCTGAATCATACGCTGCAGGGGGAGATCGGGAATTTCTTTACCACATTGGTTCTGTGTATGGCCGGCGGAACACTGGGCGGAATGCTGAGCTGACCATATCACGAACGGTGCTCTGCTTTACATAGGCGTATGCCAAAAGGATGTTCCCCTTTGGCTGTCTCCACAACAAACGGTGCGATGCTGCCCCCTGGCGGGTGCATCGCACCGTTTGTTGCAGAATCGGCTGAAAACGGCATGAGCAGGAAGGAGTAGGAATGAGGAGGAATGAGCAAAAAAATACTTTAAAAATAGAAAGCAGTATGTTATAATCGTCAAAGAGCAACTGAGTATGGAGTATGAAGGCGCAGTTGGGAATTAGAGAAGGAGGATGCTGGAAATGAAACATGTAAAGACTTTGAATACAAAGAGCTTGCAGGAATCCATGAAAAAAGGCGGATGCGGAGAGTGTCAGACTTCTTGCCAGTCGGCATGCAAGACTTCCTGTACAGTAGGAAATCAGACCTGTGAAAACAACAAATAAATAGCAATGTGTGAGATCAGGAAGCAGCGGCTTTTGTCGCTGCTTGTTCATGTATATCCATACCGTACTGCGTAAGCGGTACACCCGCATGATGGCGGAATCCTTTGAAAGGAGATTGACGTGATACATCAATATAAAAATAATGGCTTTCACATCGTTATGGATGTGAACAGCGGAGCCATACATATCGTGGATGAAGTGGTATACGACATGCTGCCGCTTTACCAGGAGCACTCTCTTAAAGAGATCAAAGCGCTCCTCCTTGACCGATACACGGAAGATGAGATCGTGGAAGCGGCCGGTGAGATAGAAGAATTAAAAGCAGCCGGAGTATTGTTTACCGAAGACATCTATGAAAATTATCTGATGGATTTTAAGAAGAGGCCCACGGTCGTCAAGGCGCTCTGCCTGCATATCGCCCATGACTGCAACCTGGCCTGCAGGTATTGTTTTGCCGAAGAGGGAGAATACCACGGACGCAGGGAGCTGATGAGCTACGAAACCGGCAGACAGGCACTGGATTTTTTGATAGCCAATTCCGGGAACCGCAGGAATCTGGAAGTGGATTTCTTCGGCGGGGAGCCGCTGATGAACTGGCAGGTGGTAAAAGACCTGGTGGCTTACGGCAGGGAACAGGAAAAGCTGCATGATAAAAAATTCCGTTTTACCCTGACCACCAACGGAGTGCTTCTGGACGATGAAGTTATGGAGTTCGCCAATAAGGAAATGAGTAACGTGGTTCTATCCATTGACGGGCGCAAAGAGATTCATGACCGGATGCGTCCGTCCAGAAATGGAAAGGGCAGCTATGACCTGATCGTTCCCAAATTCCAGAAATTGGCGGAAAGCAGAAAACAGACGAATTATTACGTCAGGGGAACCTTTACCAGGAATAATCTGGATTTTTCTGAAGACGTGCTGCATCTGGCAGACCTGGGCTTTCAGCAGATCTCCGTGGAGCCGGTGGTGGCAGCCCCCGATGAACCGTATGCCATCCGCATGGAGGATGTGCCGGCGATCTGTGAAGAGTACGACAAGCTGGCAGCAGAGATGGTAAGGCGCAAAAAAGAAGGAAGGGATTTTAATTTCTTCCATTTTATGATAGATTTAACCGGCGGTCCATGTGTGGCCAAGCGGTTGTCCGGCTGTGGTTCCGGTACGGAATATCTGGCCGTGACGCCCTGGGGGGATCTGTATCCCTGTCATCAGTTTGTGGGTATGGAAGAGTTCCTGATGGGCAATGTTTATGATGGAGTGAAAAATACGGAATTAAGAGATGAATTCAAGTGCTGCAACGTGTACGCAAAGGAAAAATGCAGAAAATGTTTTGCCAGATTTTATTGCAGCGGCGGCTGCGCAGCGAATTCTTATCAGTTCCACGGCACGATCAATGATGCCTATGATATCGGATGTGAATTGCAGAGGAAACGTGTGGAATGTGCAATCATGATAAAAGCAGCAGAATAAAGAGAAGGAAGGAAGTACAAAAGGCATGAAAAAAAGCAGAGGGATTATTGTCCTGATTCTGGCCGCTCTTATTACAGCGGGTATGGTATTTACCGCGGCGGTGGGAATCGGAGACAGTGAAAGCGGTGCGGTAAAGCACATTAAGTTAGGCCTGGATCTGGCCGGTGGTGTCAGCATTACTTATGAGTCGGTGGAGGAGAACCCGACCGCTGAGCAGATGAGCGATACCATCTACAAGTTACAGAAGCGTGTGGAAACCTACAGTACGGAAGCCCAGGTATATCAGGAAGGCGACCGCAGGATCAATATTGAGATTCCGGGCGTGTCCGATGCCAACGCGATCCTGGAAGAACTGGGAAAACCCGGTTCCCTTCTGTTCCAGACCCAGGACGGGGAAGTGATCCTGGACGGTTCCCATGTAACCAGCGCCAAAGCGGGAAATACCACGGACAAGCTGACCGGCAACAACAATTATGTCGTACAGCTGACGTTTGATGAAGAAGGAAAAGAAAAGTTCGCGGAGGCTACACAGGCGAATATCGGTAACCGGATCGCGATTGTCTATGACGGAAATACCGTCAGCGCGCCGACCGTAAAATCAGCGATTACAAACGGTGAATGTGTCATTGAGAATATGGAATCCTATGAAGCGGCTGAAAGCCTGGCTTCCACGATCCGGATCGGTTCCCTTCAGCTTGAGTTAAAAGAAATCCGTTCCAACGTAGTCGGTGCCCAGTTAGGGGAAGAAGCCATCAGTACCAGCTTAAAAGCGGGTGCGATCGGTATCGCGCTGGTTGTTATATTTATGGTGATCTTCTATCTGTTACCTGGTCTGGCGGCAGGCCTGGCGCTGGTGATCTATACACTGCTTGTACTGCTGACTCTCAATGCGTTTGAGATCACGCTGACCCTGCCTGGTATCGCAGGCATCATTCTGTCCATCGGTATGGCAGTCGATGCAAATGTTATTATATTTGCCCGTATCCGGGAAGAGATCGCCGCCGGCCGTAATGTGAAGTCGGCAATGAAAGAGGGCTTCCGCAAGGCCATGTCCGCCATTGTGGATGGTAATATTACCACGCTGATCGCCGCTGCGGTCCTGTATTTGTTCGGTTCGGGTAGTGTGCGTGGATTTGCCCAGACATTGGCTCTTGGTATTGTATTGTCCATGTTCACGGCCTTGGTGATCACCCGGTTGATCCTGAATGCTTTCTATGCGGTAGGCTTAAAAGATAAAAAGTTCTTCGGCCAGCAAAAGGAAAGGAAAGCCATCAATTTTATTGGAAAACGGAATCTTTTCTTTGCCATTTCCATCGCGCTGATCTTAATCGGGTTTGTATTCATGGGCGTTCATTCGGCCAAAGGAACCACATTCAACTACAGCCTGGATTTCATGGGCGGTACATCGACCAACGTGACCTTTAACGAAGATATGAGTATCCAGGAAGTCGACGCCAATGTAAAACCGGTCGTGCAGGAGATCACGAAGGATGCCAATATTCAGACCCAGAAGGTGGCCGGAACGAATCAGGTCATCATCAAGACCAGAGAGCTGAATCTGACGGAAAGGGAAGCGCTGAATAACGCTCTGAAAGAAAAGTTTGGTATCGATGAGTCCCTGATTACTGCCGAGAGTATCAGCTCCACGGTAAGTAAAGAGATGAGATGGGATGCCTTTAAGTCCGTGCTCATAGCTACCCTGTGTATGCTGATCTATATATGGATCCGGTTTAATGACTTAAGATTCGGAGCCAGCGCGGTGATCGCCCTGATTCATGACGTGCTGGTGGTGATCGGCTGCTATGCGGTCGTGCGGATTCCGGTAGGAGGCACCTTCATCGCCTGTATGCTGACCATTGTCGGTTATTCGATCAACGCCACCATCGTCATCTTCGACCGTATCCGTGAAAACCTGAAACTTATGAAGAATAAGGAATCGCTGCAGGATGTTGTAAATAAGAGCGTTACCCAGACATTGTCCAGAAGTATCAATACCACGGTTACGACATTTATCACGATTGCGGTGCTCTTCATTCTGGGTGTGTCCTCGATCCGGGAATTTGCCTTCCCGTTGATGGTAGGTATCATCTGCGGCGGATACACGTCCGTATGTATCACAGGAGCCCTGTGGTATGTTATGAAGACAAAACTGGTGAAAAAAGAGAAATAGAGTTAAAAATAAGTGAGGGGCTGTTGCGAGAAGACCGTTCCCGGCTGGTTTGTGTTCCTGGTTATACCTGGAATCATGCGGCCGGCCATCTTCTTTGGGCAACAGCCCTTCCCTGTTTTTGCGTACCTGAACATATAGTGCGGCGGATACACCGCTGGAGGACATTATGGAAAAATGGTTTATTACTATGAAAAAAGCAGACTTTCAGGAGATTTCGGAAAAGTTTCATATCACTCCGGTCACAGCCAGACTGATCCGGAACCGGGATGTGGTCGGTGATGGAGCGATACAGGAATATCTGCACGGAGATTTGAAAGATCTGCACGACCCATTTCTGATGAAAGGAATGAAGGAAGCCGTTTCCATCATTCAGCAGAAGATAAAGGAGCAAAAAGCGATCCGTATCATCGGGGATTATGATATCGACGGGGTATGCTCCACGTACATCCTGCTGACCGCGTTTCAGAAGCTGGGGGCCTGCGCGGATACCGATATCCCGGACCGGATGAAGGACGGCTACGGGATCAATGAACAGCTGATACAGCGGGCTTACGAGAACGGCATTGATACGATCGTTACCTGTGACAATGGGATCGCCGCCATCGATCAGATCGCCTATGCAAAATCACTGGGTATGACAGTGGTGGTCACAGATCATCATGATATCCCGTACATAGAACAGGACGATGGCAGCAGAGAGATTCTAACGTCTCAGGCGGATGTCATCATTAACCCGAAGCAGCAGGACTGCTCCTATCCCTTTAAGAACCTGTGCGGCGCCGCGGTGGCTTATAAATTGTCCCAGGCGCTCTATGAGAGTGCGGGCTATCGCAGGGAGGACGCCTATCCGCTATTGGAATTTGCCGCGTTTGCCACAGTGGGGGACGTGATGGATCTGGTGGGAGAGAACCGGATTCTGGTAAAAATCGGTCTGCGTATGCTCCAAAATACCCAGAACAGGGGAATGCGGGCGCTGATCCAGGTCAATGATCTGGCTGACAAAAAGCTGACCGCTTATCACATCGGATTCGTACTGGGACCTTGTATCAATGCCAGCGGACGGCTGGATACGGCCAAGCGGGCCCTGAAGCTTCTGCAGGCAAGGGATACCGGGGAGGCCGAAACTTTGGCCGGTGACTTGAAGGCGCTGAACGACAGCCGGAAATACATGACACTTCAGGGTGTTGAGAAGGCCATGGAATTAATCGACAGCACAGATCTTAAGACGGACAAGGTACTGGTGGTGTACCTGCCGGATTGCCATGAGAGTCTGGCCGGGATCATAGCCGGCAGAATCAGGGAAAAATATCACAGACCGGTATTTGTGCTCACCGATTCGGAGGAGGGAGTGAAAGGCTCCGGCCGTTCCATTGAAGCCTATTCCATGTTTGAGGAGATGACCAGATGCCGTGATCTGTTCACGAAGTTCGGCGGTCATCCCATGGCTGCCGGCTGCTCCCTTCCGCCGGAGAATCTGGAGAGACTGAGAAGGCAGCTGAACCGGCAGACAACCCTGACAGAAGAGGATTTTGTGGAAAAGGTCTCCATCGATGTGGCCATGCCTCTGCAGTATATTACCGAGCAGCAGATCCGGGAACTGGAGCTTTTAGAACCGTTTGGAAAAGGGAATCAGAAACCGCTGTTCGCGGAAAAGGATGTAAAGGTCAAAGGTGCCAGAATCTTAGGAAAAAATAAAAATGTGCTGAAAATGCAGCTGGAGAACACGGCGGGCCAAACCATAGACGCCATGCTGTTCCAGGAGGTGCCGGCCTTTCTGCAGTATATCTCGGAAAAATTCGGAGAGGCAAGCATGCAGCGGATGTTAAATGGCGTGGACAGTGGAGTGAACATCAGCGTCACCTACTATCCGACGGTCAATGAATATAACGGCAAACGGACCCTGCAGATCATTATAGAAAACTACAGATAGCGGAGAAAGGAAAGGCGGTAAAACGGATGGTAAATATCATGCTCGTTGAAGATGACGATACGCTGCAGTTCGGTATACAGATGGCGTTAAAGAAAAACGGATATGGGACAATTATCTGTTCGAATCTGGAACAGGCCCGCAGCCTCTATTCTTCCCAGGTGGATCTGATTTTACTGGACCTGAATCTTCCCGATGGCTCCGGTTATGATTTTTGCGGCTGGGTAAAGAGGAGGAGCGATACCCCCATCCTGTTTCTGACGGTCAGGGATGATGAGACAGACATGGTAAAAGGACTGGATATGGGAGCGGATGACTACATCGTGAAACCATTTTCCATCACCGTGCTGTTATCCAGAATCCGGGCTGTACTGCGCCGCATCACCCAGCCGGAGCCGACGGAATTACTCACCTGCGGCGCGCTGATCTTAAATAAAGAGGCCAAAACCGTACACTTAGACGGGACGGAACTGGAACTTACAGCGGGGGAATACCGTCTGCTGCTCTGCCTGATGGAAAATAAAAACCAGACCTTAACCCGGCAGCAGCTGCTGGAAAAAGTCTGGGATGTGGACGGCAGCTTTGTGGGGGACAACGCGCTGACTGTGACTATGAAAAGGCTGAGAGAGAAACTGAAGGGATATGGGTTCATACGGACACTCAGAGGAATCGGATATCGTATGGAGGAAGAACGATGAACCGAAAAAGAAGGATGTACTGCTATGCGTCGGTTCTGCTGTTGTTTCTTGGGCTCGGCGCTTTTTGCGGCCTTTTTGCGGGCTGGTGGACTGCAGGGGAAGCTTCCCGGCAGGTCTACGGGGTTACCGCGGGTGTTATGGCTGCGCCGGAAGATGCCGGCTCTGCGGCTGCGGAAGCTTTAAAGCGCCCCAATGCTAAACTGATCTCCAGGGGGCAGAAGGAGCTGGAACGATTTGGTTATACGCCTGAGATTTTCGTGCGTCAATTTACCAGGAAAGCAGTACCGGCCGGAATGCTGCTGTTCGCGGTCCTGGCTGTTATCTGGCTGGTCACCCGGATGTTACAGGCCCGCAGCCTAAAACAGCGGGTAGAGGAGTTAACGAAAGTACTAAGAACTGTGAACAGAGGCGGACAGGCGCCGCTTCCTTTTGCCATGGAAGATGATTTTTCCAGGCTGGAAGATGAACTCGGGAAGACGGTCAACGAACTGAAACGATCCAGAGAGGAAGCGGTGGCAGTACAGAAAAGCCTGGCTGAAAATCTGGCCGATATATCCCATCAGCTGAAAACCCCGGTATCCTCCATGAAGCTGATGGCGGAAATGCTGAAAGACGAGGTCCCAGGGGAAGGGCAGATCTATATTGGGAAGCTGGAGGAACAGATCGACCGGATGAATCGTCTGGTGACATCCCTTCTCACCCTGTCCCGGCTGGATGCCGGTACCCTCCCGCTGAAGAAGGAACGCGTGGATATCGCTTCCGCAGCCCAGGCAGCGGCGGATACCCTGAGCCCTGTTCTGTCGCACCAAAAGCAGATAGTGGAAATCCAGGAAGGGCCGGCTGCGTCTATTTGCGCAGACTTTTACTGGACGGTGGAAATCTTTATCAATCTGTTAAAAAACAGCAGTGAGCATACGCCCGCCGGAGGCCGGATTCTGGTATCCTGGGAGCCGAATCCCATCTACACCCAGGTGTCGGTGGAGGACAACGGACCGGGATTCGCGAAAGAGGACCTGCCGAATCTGTTCCGAAGGTTCTACCGCGGAAGCTCCCCGTCAAAAGATGGGATCGGGATCGGCCTTGCATTGGCGAGAAAACTGGCCCAGAGCCAGGATGCCAGCCTGACTGCCGAGAATAACCCGACGGGCGGCGCTTGTTTTATTCTCCGTTTTTATCATTGATTCTCTCTGTCACCAAATTGTTAGTTTGGGGTGATAGGATGAGGGGAAAGGAGATGATCAAAAAATGGAAATATTACAATGCAAGGAACTGACAAAAACATACGGAACCGGTGAAAACACGGTTCATGCGCTGGATCATGTGAATATCCGGGCGGAATCCGGGGAGTTCATAGCGATCGTCGGTGCTTCGGGCAGCGGAAAAAGTACCCTGCTCCATCTGATCGGAGGGGTGGATTCCCCGACCTCAGGACAGGTCATCATAGACGGAACCGACATCTCGGGTATGCCGGAAAGAAAGCTGTCTGTATTCCGCAGGCGGAAGGTGGGGCTGATCTACCAATTCTATAACCTGATTCCCACGATGAATGTGCTGGAAAATATCCTGCTGCCCATGCGTCTGGACGGGCGCCTGCCCGAAAAAGAGGAGCTAAAAGAACTGACAGATACCCTGGGGCTTGCGAACCGGCTGAAAGCATATCCCGGGGAGTTATCCGGAGGTCAGCAGCAGCGGGTAGCTATCGCCCGCAGCCTGATCTATCGGCCGGCTATTTTGCTGGCAGATGAACCTACAGGCAATCTGGACCGGAAAAACTCGGAAGAGACTATGGCCTTGTTCCGCCTGTGTAACCAAAAATACAACCAGACGATTCTGCTGATCACCCATGATGAAAATGCAGCGCTTCAGGCAGGACGTATCATTACCATTGAAGATGGGAAGCTTGTGAAAGACGAGGTGACGGATCGATGAATACCTCTCTGACCTACGCCTGGTCTCAGTTAAAGGCCGGCAAAAGATCGGCGCTATTCCTGCTCCTGTCCATTTTCCTGTCCAGTATGCTGATCGCTGCCGTGTGTACGGAAGCGGTGCTGGGTTGGCAGCAGGAGGGAAATTATGTCCGGCAGAAGGCCGGTGATTATCACGCTTCCATAAGGGACACCATTCCCAGGGACAGCCTCTCTCTTATCGGAGAAAACCCGGAAGTGGAGGCCATGCTCTTACAGACCGACTGGAAGTATCTGCAGACCAGGGACACCAGCCGGGCTTATATAACGATAAGCCAGCTGAATCAGGAGTGGTGGGATTCCATGCCCAATAAAAGCCTGCTAAAAGAAGGCCGTATTCCGCAAACACCCGGCGAGATTATGATAAACACCCAGTTCTTCACGGAAAATCCCCAGTATGAGCTGGGAGATACGCTGACACTTCCTGCCGGAATGCGTGTGCTGGATGGGAAAGCGATCGATTACGGTACCATGCGGCTTCCGGGAGAAAATTTTGCCCCGTCAGGAGAAATGCGGGTAACCATCACAGGAATCATGGACATGGAGGGTGTCAGCGACTATCCCTGCTACACCGCTTACGGTTATATAGATCAGAGCCAGCCGCTGCCCGACGGCGATTATAAAGTGAGAGTGCGGCTGACACATCCTGGCCAGGTCTACACAGTTATGCCGCAGATCGCCAGGAATCTGAACCTGACTCCGGATGCAGACGGAAGCTGGCCAGTATCCTACAACGATAGCCTCCTGGAATTATACGGAATCAAAGACCCTGACCAACAGGTCCCGCCGGAACCCAATCCCTATCTGGTATTCGGTATCCTGGGCATCCTGGGCGTGATGCTCCTTTTCATTATAATCATCTACAACGCTTTTTCCGTCACAGCCCGAAACCAGCTTCGGCAGCTGGGAATCTTAAAAAGCATCGGCGCGTCCCCGGGCCAGATCCGGGCCAGCGTATTATGGCAGGGCCTGTTCTGCACGGTCCCGACAGTACCTGCAGGAATCCTGGCCGGTTATTTCCTAGTTAAAAGGCTGGTCTGGCAGATGGCGAAAGCCAGAACTGCCAACTCAGGCCTGTCCGCCGGGTCGTCTCAGGGTGCCGCCGCCGTTTCCGTACCTTGGCAGCTGCTGCTACTGTGCGCTGCGGCCGCGATCCTGACAGTACTGCTATCCGCCTGGGGACCTGCCCGGAAGCTGGCAAAGCTGACACCGATCGAGGCAATAAAAGAGAAGCCAGCGTCTAAAAAGCTCACCACGAAAAAACCTGCGCTTCCAAAGCCCAGACTGGTGGCGCGGCTTTTCGGCTATACAGGAGAGCTTGCAGAAAACACATTGAATACCGGAAAAAAGGCGCACCGCACCACATCCCTGTGCATCGGCCTATGCATCACGCTGATGATCGGAGCGATCGGTATGCTAAATGCGGCTGCCCTGAGCAACAACATAGAATTATCCTACTCCTGGCAAAATCAAAAGATAATGTTAAGCACCGCACAGGACCCGCCGCAGGAAATGCTGGAAGAATTACAAAGTATTCCCGGACTGAAAAGCCAGAGCGTGTACCGCAGTACTCTGAGCGGACTCCCCTTAACCCGGGAACAGCTTCACCCCGACTTCATCAGTGCCGGAGGATTCAGCCAGGAAAGCCAGGGCCTTGGAGACTATTACGAGGAACAAACCCCATTTCTCCCGGTCATGTTAGTAGGACTTTCCCCGGAAGATTTTAATACTTATTGCGAGAAAAGCCAAATCCCGGCATCCGCCATCCAAATGATCCAGGATTCCCAAAATCCTTCCGTCATCCTGGTAAACCGACCCGACGGCAGCCGGCGCGCCACCTGGGACAAATACCAGATCGCGGACACCCCCTATCTGTCCCTGAAGCCCGGGGACCAGATCGAAATCACCGAAAAAACCGCTGCGGACCAAGAAGGTATGGATGGAACAAACACCGTCACAATCGCGGCAGTCACCGATACCTATGCCGGAATTGACGATGACACCTACCCATTCAACCTGGAAATCCTGACCACCATGGACACCTACCGCCATATGCTGAACAATTACACCATCCAGGGCACGGCCGATCAATACACCTGCTACATCGGCCAGACCTTTGACAAAACAGCGGACCTTCAGCAGGCGAAAGAGCAGGCGCAAAATATCGTAAACCGATGGTACGGGGAACAGGATTACCTGGTGCGCTCCATCCTGGATGAGCATACAGAATTTGACGAGGCTATCGACATTACCAAAACGCTGGCCATAATATTCAGCCTATTCATGGGAGTCATCGGTATCTCGGGCGCCTTCTCCTCTATCTCCGGAAGCATAGCCGCCCGGCGAAAGCAATTCGTAATCCTGAGATCCGCAGGCCTCTCCCCCGAAGAGCTCATGCGCATGTTCCGGATCGAAAGCCTGCTCCTGATCCTGACGCCCGCCCTGATCTCAGTTATACTCGGCTTTCTGACGATCCTTTTGTCCGCGCATCTTTTCTATTATCCAACCGCTGCGGAAATCATAGCTTCCATGCCATGGCCCTTCCTGCTCACCCTGATCCTCCTCATCCTGGGCAGTGTTTTCCTCACCTACACCCTGTGCGGACGCAAAGTCAGCCAAGAACCCATCGTCGAAACCCTGCGCAAAGAACTGGGATAAATACGCAGCGGCCCCGCCGCACCGCCGTCCCTGAAAACAGTCCCTCCCCAGATTCCATATTTACAACCCCCTGATTTCGTGATAAAATAGCGGCTGTAGGCGTAACAACGCTGAAGCAGCGGGATAAGTAAGACAGATGATCGCGGCTGGCAGGCCGAAAGGCGCCAGACGAGGAAAGTCCGGGCTTCGCAGGGCAGGATGCCGGATAACGTCCGGTGGAGGCGACTCCAAGGCCAGTGCAACAGAAATGTACCGCCAGCGTCTGCTGGTAAGGTTGGAAGGGTGGTGTAAGAGACCACCGCCCTGCCGGTAACGGCAGGGGCACATGTAAACCCCATCCGAAGCAAGACCGAATTAAAACGATAGGCTTGCCCGGCCTGTTTTAGGTAGGTCGCTGGAGCCTGTCGGCGACGACAGGCCTAGATAGATGATGATCCACGACATAACCCGGCTTATCGTTTTGCTTATCCTTTACCTGTAAAACAATATCGAACGAATGGAGAAGAATATGGGAAAGTTTTGGAAAAAGGGAGTTTCGGCTCTGGTAGTAATTCTGGTATTGACGGAACTGCTGCTTTTTTCTTACCATATACAGAAAACAGAAGAGGAAAGTGTACCGGAGAATGAGGGAAAAGCGGCTGCACAGCTGACGCTCTGGTATTCAGATGAGAATATGGGTTACTATTTTACCGAGGCGGCGAAAGCTTATGAACAGGACACCGGTATTAAAGTTACAGCCCAGCAGGTTTCCGGAGTGGATTATATCGAACAGATTAATAAGGCCAGTATTTCCGAAGCGGGCGGGCCGGATCTATATATGTCCGGAAGTGATATTCTGGAAAAGGCTCATTTGGCGGGACTGGCTTCTGAGAACCAGTTTGCTTCCGAATTGTATAACATCGGGCATTATCCGCAGATCGCTCTGGATGCGGTGACTTATAAGGGGACGCAGGTGGCGTATCCGCTTTCTTTTGAGACCAGCTGCCTGCTCTATAACAAGGCTTATGCGGCAGAGGCTCCAGCCACCGTCGATGATATTCTGACGTTCTCGGATACCTTTGAGGGCGGAGAGGGGATCGAGAATATCTTTGTATGGAATGTGTCTGATATTTTTTCGGATTACTTTTTTGCCGGAAATTACATTAATCTGGGCGGTCCCTGCGGGGATGATAAGACGCAGATAGATATTAACAACGAACAGGTACAGCAGGCGATGGCTTACTATCAGTCCCTGAAAGAGTTCTTCGCGCTGGACCCGGAGACGATCTCCGACGAGGACGTGATACAGGATTTTATGGATGGAAAGACCGTCTATGCCATCGTTCGGGCCGACGATCTGAATAAGGTGGAAGCCGCGGCTTCCGTGGGTCTGACCACTGTGGATTATGGTGTCTCACGGGTTCCGGATCTGACGGAAAGCCTGCAGACCAAGCCTTTGGCGGTGACCAGCGCGATCGTGGTCAACGGGTATACCCCGTATCCGAAGGAAGCGGCAGATTTTGCAAAATATCTGACCTATGATTATGCGGTCAACCTATATTCCATGGTGAACCGGATGTCTGCCAGAAGCGATCTGAATCTGGATAAGGCACATGTGGACACCATCAAGGAAATTTACCAGACTGCGGCAGGGGTGCCTAAAATTATGGAGCTGAGTAATTACTGGATCCAGATGGAGGTAACCTTCGCGAACATCTGGCAGGGAGCGGATGTAGCCGGCGAACTGCAGAAGGTTTCCGAACTGATCACGAAGCAATTAAAATAAAATTTGAATGAATTCCAGTCATAAGGGCAGACTAGACTTATAAACCGGATTTTCCGGTGGGAAGTTTAGGAAAATAGTATCGGAGGCCGTTATGATTGGAATTTTTATTGCACTGATTTCGGGTGCCCTTATGAGCATCCAGGGAGTATTTAACACGGAAGTGACAAAGAGCACGAGTATCTGGGTATCCAGCAGCTGGGTACAGTTTTCTGCACTGCTGGTATGTCTGGCGGCATGGCTGTTTACCGGGCGCGAAAGCTTTTCCGGGCTTTGGAAAATGGATAACAAATACGTGCTGCTGGGCGGTGTCCTGGGAGCCTTCATCACCTACACGGTGATCCGCAGTATGGCAGCTCTGGGACCGGCGCGCTCTGTCATGCTCATCGTAATCGCGCAGCTGGCCGTGGCTTATCTGATCGAGCTGTTCGGGATGTTCGGTGTGGAGAAACAGCCGCTGGAATGGCGGAAAGTTGCCGGAATGGTAGTGGCTATTGTGGGGATCGTCATATTCAAATGGAAGTGAAAGCTGAAGCGAAAGAGAAATGGGTCTTGTAATTAGGGATAATATCCGATAAAATATAAGAGTCCTGTGGTAAGGGTATCCTATGGTCGAAGAGGCGATAGGAATGAAAGATAGAAAGAAAATCTATAAAGCTGCACTGCTGGCTGCATTTTGTCTCCTGAGCGGTATTCTCTACAGCTGCCGTCCCAAAGAGGAGTCGGGCTGGGAATCCGGCGCAGGAGCATTAGAGGGGGATCGGACGGTACAGTCATATACGTCCTCCTCAGCAGAACCTCAGGAAACCCCAGATCCTTTACAGCCGGAAACAGAATCACCAAAACCGGTTCAAATGTTCGTCTACGTCTGCGGCGCGGTGGCCAGTCCGGGAGTCTATCCGGTGGACGCAGATACCAGGATATTCGAGGCGATTGAAGCCGCCGGAGGCGTTACGGAGGATGCGGCAGAGGGATATCTGAATCTGGCCCAGCCGGTAACAGACGGTCAGAAGATTCTGGTTCCCACACAAGAGGAAGCCAGGGAACTGGAGCAGTCAGGCATACCGGGGCTTCCCCAGGATGCCGCTAAAGAAGCTGAGGACGGCCTGGTAAATATAAATACGGCCGGAGAAGATCTCCTAATGACTCTGCCCGGGATCGGAGCATCCAAGGCGCAGAGTATTATTACATATCGGGAAGTTCATGGAAACTTTAAAACCGTAGAAGAGATAAAAAAGATTGAGGGAATCAAAGAAGGCGTGTTCAATAAAATAAAAGATCTGATTCGTGTAGAGTAAGACAGTATAGTGAAACAATAGTTAATGTATACCTGAGAGCAAAACGCTGGAGCAGGCGACACTGGAGGTAAATATGGCAAAGAAAGCATTGGTTGTGGATGATGAAAAATTAATCGTTAAGGGGATCCGTTTTAGTCTGGAGCAGGATGACATGGAAGTAGACTGTGCCTATGACGGGGAAGAGGCGCTCAAATTAGCCCGGGAGACAGAATACGATATCGTACTGCTGGACATTATGCTTCCGAAAATCGACGGACTGCAGGTATGCCAGCAGATCCGGGAGTTTTCCAATATGCCCATTATTATGCTGACGGCAAAAGGGGAGGATATGGACAAGATCATGGGCCTGGAATACGGGGCGGATGATTACATAACCAAGCCTTTTAACATTCTGGAAGTCAAAGCCCGAATCAAAGCGATCATGCGCCGGATGAATCAGAATACCGGTGCCGCCGCTCAGAAAAAAGTCGTGGAGATCAACGAACTGAAGCTGGACTGCGAGAGCAGGCGCGTCTATATATCAGACAGGGAGATCAATCTGACTGCTAAGGAATTCGATGTCCTGGAACTGCTGGTCTTTAACCCGAACAAAGTATACAGCCGGGAAAATCTGCTGAACATCGTATGGGGCTACGAGTACCCCGGGGATGTCCGGACGGTCGACGTGCATATCCGGAGACTCCGCGAGAAGATCGAGTCCAATCCCAGTGAGCCTAAGTATGTTCACACCAAGTGGGGGGTTGGGTATTACTTTCAGGCTTAGAGCGGTGAGCAAAGGGACGCAGAGAAACCGTGCGGCCCCCGGGTATCCGGTCTGGTGCCGGGGGCCGCACGGTTTCTCTGCTGCATTGGTACAAAGTTGAGGCGCAATGTATTATCCCCTTTTACCAGTGTAGGGGCTGAAGGAGAAAGAGGACGCGGTGCCGTCGGATGTTCCCGCACAGGGGCGGCTGGAGAACGGGAGGGACTCTGGCGCATACACATGAGGGAAAGGCTGGGAAAATTACATTAGTTGGACTTACGGAGGGTTTCAAAAAGCCCCATTTTCCATCACACTGTTTGAGCCGTTTTTTGGCGAGTTTGTGATGGAAAATGTAATAGGGGCTTTTTGAAACCCGTAGTTAGTCCAACTTATGTAATTTTACCGCCTATCCCTCATGTGTATGCGCCAGAGCCCCTCCCGTTCTCCAGCCGCCCCTGCGCGGGAACATCCGACGGCACCGCGTCCTCTTTCTCCTTCAGCCCCGGCCCCTTTAAGAAGAGCATCACCGCACCATCCCGAATTCCCGCAGGCAGAGTTCCAGGGCATCGTGGGTGTCGGTCCAGTACATGCCGGCCTGGTTGGCTTTGGTGGTATCCAGGCGTACGTCACGGTTGTGGTCCAGATAATGGACGGTGTCTGCTTCCAGGAGCTGGTCTAGTTTGGAGTCCAGGCCCAGGAGGTGCAGGATGTGTTTTACGGTATCGTAGCGGCTCTCGTTATTGGTGGCTCCCATGTGATAGGTACCGTAAGGGGCTTCGAAGAGCTTTTGGAAGTTGGCGATGGTTTCGTAGATGTAGCCCATACCGCGGAATTCGTGGGGGGAGGCTATGATCTTTTCCTGGTTGCGCAGTTTGGTGAGTGTGTCCCAGAGGATGCCGTTGGACATGTTTTTGTTGCGCTCGGGGAGGCCGAACATCCAGGTGAACCGGACGATCCAGAGTTCGTCCAGGATTTCTTTTAGCAGGGCCTCGGCTTCCAGCTTGTTGGCACCGTAGACGGTGTTGGGGACGGCGGTGTCTTCTTCACGGAAGGGGCCGCCGTTTGTGTTGCCGTTGAATACTTGCTCGGAGCTTAGGAAGATAAGCTGGGCGTGTACTTCGCGGGCGGCTTCGGCTGCGTGGAGAGCCCCGTCTACATTGACTTTGCGGGCGATGTCAGGATGCTGGTTGCAAAAGTCGGTGACAGCTATGGCCCCGGCGTGTATGATGAGGTTCGGTTGAAAGGCTGAGGCACAGTCCAGGACGGCCTGCCGGTCGGTAAAGTCCAGGTCGTCTTTGTCCGTGACCAGGAAATCGTAATCGTTTTTGTAATAGTCAGCCAGCCGGGAACAGAAGAAGCCTTTGCCACCGGTTAATAGGATTCGTTTTTTGCTCATGTGTACGTTCCTTTCTGGAAAGGATCCCGTATGTATGGATAGGGCAGGGGTGCGGGATCTTGGATATTTGTTTCTGCAGATTTGCTGCTTGCGATTTTGAGCAATTATTTCTGCAGAAAGGTGATATGCTGGTGGGACTTACAGCCGGATGCCGTGTTCGGCCAGGAAATTCAGAACACGTTCCAGGGGTTGTATGGAATTCTGGGCTCCCAGACCCATGGCAGTGAGGGCGCCGCAGGCGCTTCCGATTTTCAGGCAGGTCTCTATGGGATAATTGTTTATTAAACCGTAGGCCAGGCCGCCATGGAAGGAATCGCCGGCGGCAGTGGTGTCCACTGCTTTGATTGGAAAGGCGTCCACACTGATGGAGACGGTGCCGTTGGAATAGAAGGCTCCTTTTTCTCCCATGGTTATACACAGATTGCGGACACCCCGGTCGATGAACCAGTGTGCGGTCTGCTCTTTCCAGTCTTCGATGGACATGTCTTTGCGCAGGATTCCGGTGTATACTTCACTTTCGGTTTCATTGGGGGTGATAAAGTCGATGAGAGGGTAGATCTCGTCGGGCAGGGGAATGGCGGGAGCAGGATTTAAGATCGTTACCGCACCGCTGTCGTGCGCAGCCTTCAGACCGTATTGGACAGCATCCAGATTCAGCTCGGTCTGGGTCAGAAAGACTCCGGCGGAGCCGATGGCGTCCATGGCATCGTCGATCATTTTTGGGGTAATGTGGTGATTCGCACCGGGCGCATAGACAAGCATATTGTCACCGGCGGGGTCCAGATATATGGAAGCGCAGCCTGTGCGGTGGTGATCGGAATGATGGATGTAGCTGCAGTTGATGCCTTTATCCAGGAGACCCTGGAATACAGTCTTACCCTGCATGTCATTTCCTATTTGACCGATGAGACTGGTAGGCATTCCAAGTAACGAACACTGGACGGATTGGTTTGCACCCTTTCCGCCGTTGAACATGTCCACCGAACTGCCGCTCACTGTTTCGCCTTTGGCTGGAAGCTTATCCGCGGATGCTACGATATCACAATTAATGCTTCCCAAAATTACAACATTCTTTTTCATCTTATCTTTCCTTTCGCGTGAATTTTGTTGAATTCCATATAAATGAGTTGAAAGTTGGAATTCCAATTTCTGTAATGTCAAAAGTATTATATAATAAATGAGACATAAAAGCAAATGTTTTGGAAAATGCACAATAGCCATAACTATTATACAAAGTTGGATGTACAAATTAACAAACGAATTGCTTGACAAATGAAAAACTTGGTGGTAATATAACCATATCGATTGGAAATGCAATCTTGAATTCCAATATTAAAATAGAAAAAATTGGAAATCCAACGAAAATTGCTAATAATTGGAATTTGGATGCATGAAAATCAGGGTAACTAACTAAAAAAAGTCCCAGGGAGGAACGGAAATGAAAAGAAAACTAGTTTCAGTCTTACTTGTATGTGCAATGGCAGTAACCATGGTTGCCGGCTGCGGCAGCAAAACGGAGGAGCCGGCTGAGGCGCCTGCGGCAACACCGGCACCGGCGGCAAGCGAAGCGCCTGCTGCGACAGACAAACCAGAGGCTACCCAGGCACCGGCTGAATCGGAAGCACCTGCAGCGGCAAGCGGAGAATTTGTAAAGTATAATGACATTAAAGATGGATTGGGACCGATTCCCAAAACAGACAAAACCTTCCAGATCGGATTTACCGCAAAAGCACTGGAAAATGAGTTCTGGAGAATGGAAAAAGAAGGAGCCGAGGCAGCCGGCAAAGCTCTTAAAGAAGCCGGACTTGATATTACCATCACTGTAGCGGCGGCAAACGGCGAGTCTGACGTACAGGGTCAGGAAGCGGTTATGAAAGATATGATCAATAAGAAATACGATGGTATCATGGTTGCTCCCATCGCGGACACCAACCTGACGGCAGCCATCGAGGAAGCTGTTGAAGTCGGAATCCCGCTGATCTGTGTAAATGATAAAGATGCCAATGTGGATCTTCCGATCGTAGGCGCGGACCATAAGGATACGGCGGAACTGGCAGCAGAGTGGATCGCCACCAAGATCGGCGGAAAAGGCCAGATCGCAGTTGTTCAGGGACTTCCCACTGCGGAAGCAGCCCGCCTTCGTACGGATTGCTTCGTGGATTACATAAAAGCAAACTATCCCGACATTGAAGTTGTGGCTACACAGAATGCGGACTGGGATCGTACAAAAGCAAAAGATGTTTCCGCTACCATCCTGAAACAGTATCCGGATCTGAAGGCAATCTACGCAAACAATGACACCATGGCTATGGGCGTATTGGAATCTGTAAAAGAAGCGGATTTACTGGGCAAATGCCTGGTAGTCGGTACCGATGGAACCAGCGAGGCATTGGATTCCGTAAAAGCCGGGGAATTAAGTGCCACCATCAATGATTTCCCGTTCTATCAGTCTCAGGTAGCAGCTGAGATGCTGGTACGGAAATTATCCGGACAGGATGTTCCTGAGAAGATCTATTCTCCTCACGCTGTTGTTGATGCGGATAACTGTAACCTTTCAAACGAAGAAATCCTTGGATGGAAGGGCTTTACCGTTGAATAATCGGGCAGCAAAAAGCCAGGCGGTACATTAAGTATCCCATGACATATGCCCCCTGAGGCATAATGGGCTGTCGCACGGCAGGAAAAGGAAAGTGTGGCAGCCCATATTTTATTCAATAGGAGGATTCCTGTTGGATAAATAAGAGTTTCGCCTGCGGAATTCTTATTCCTATATAGAGAGAAGGGAAAGGCGGCGACCATGGATAAATATATAGAGTTCCAGCACATAACCAAAATTTTCCCGGGCCAGAAAGCTTTAGACGATGTCTCTTTTTCTGTAAAGCAGGGAGAGGTGCATGCGCTGCTTGGTGAAAACGGAGCGGGGAAATCCACGTTGCTGAACATTCTGCATGGAATGTTCCCGGCCACACAAGGTAAGGTTTTTATAGAAGGGGAAGAAGTAAAGTTTCGTAACGCGCTGGAAGCGATCAATTACGGAATCGCGAAGGTGCATCAGGAAATCAATATTATACCTGAACTAACAGTTGCCCAGAATATGATGCTGGGCGGGGAACCGACAAAGGGACCCTTGCTTAACAGAAAAAAGATGGAAAAAGAGACGCAGGAGCTCTTAGACCGGTTAGGCTGCGCATTTCATGCAGATGACAGGGTAGGAACCCTGTCCACCGGTAAAAAACAGATGATACAGATTGCAAAAGCGCTGTATATGAATGCCAAAGTCATATCATTTGACGAACCTACGTCCTCCTTAAGTAATTCAGAGGTCAAGACACTGTTTAAAATCATACGGGATTTGAAAGCACAGGGAATTACGATCCTTTATATCAGCCATAAAATGGATGAAATCTTTGAGATCTGTGACCGTGCCAGTATTCTGCGGGATGGAAAATATGTGACAACACTGGATATGAAAGAAACGACGGAGGAGGATCTGGTACAGAACATGGTGGGACGTGACGTATCCATGTTCGCCCAGAGGCTGAAACCGTCCTGTGTAGATAAGAACAAAACAGTATTAAAGGTAGAACATTTAAGCGGTCCCGCAGGGTTCGATGATATCAGCTTCGAACTTAAGAAAGGGGAGATCCTGGGATTTTTCGGACTGGTGGGCGCCATGCGTACAGAGGTTATGCGGGCGATCTTCGGGGCGGATAAGACGACCGGGGGAACCGTGATCTTTAACGGAAAAGCGCTGCCGCATAACCGGACTCCCAACACTGTGGTTAAGAGGGGAATCGGACTGGTGTCTGAGAACCGGAAAGAAGAAGGCTTTGTGAAGAACTTTAACAATGCCGATAACATCGCCTTGGCCAGCCTTACCAAATATGTCAAGGGAATATTTGTAAAGGAATCATTAAAACAGAAAAATTCTGTGACAGTAGGCGAAACAGTGGGGCTGACACCCAATGATCCGGAATTCCTGACCGTTAGTCTGTCCGGTGGAAATGCCCAGAAGGTCATTCTGGCGAAATGGCTGTCAACAGATGTGGATGTCCTGATTATGGATGAGCCTACAAAAGGAATTGATATCGGAGCCAAAGCGGAGATCTACAAACTGATGGAGGAGATCGTAGCAGCGGGAAAATCCATTATCATGGTATCATCCGAAATGACGGAAGTCATCGGTATGAGTGACCGGGTTCTGGTCATGAGAGAAGGAAAGCTGGTCGGCGAGTTAGACCGCTCTGAACTTGAGGAAGAGCGTATTATCACATATGCAGTGGGAGGTAGTCAAAGTTGAAAAACGCGGGATACCCCCATGCCGATATGTGCGGGAAAAATATTCACCCATACCTAAATGTGCTGAAAAAACGCACAAAAGGAGGAAACCATGAAAAAGATCATAAAGAATAATTACCGGGAATTGAGCGTCATTGCGGCAATCGCCATCATGTTCATCATCTTCGGTATTCTGAATCCAATCTATATCTCTTCCAGTAATATCGTGGATATCCTGGATCAGGCCACGATCTACGGCCTGATGGGTATCGGAATGACAATGGTTATTATCACAGGAGGTATCGATCTGTCCGTAGGCTCCGTCCTGGCGCTGTCCGGATGTATCGTGGCCAATATGGCGGTAAAAGGGGTAAACCCGGTACTGTGTCTCATCGTAGGCTTGTTCGCAGGCTTTGCGTTCGGCCTGCTCAATGGTCTGCTGGTGTCCAAAATGAAACTCCAGCCGTTTATTGCCACCATGGGTACCATGTCCGTCTACAGAGGCGCTGCCTATATTATAACGGAAGGCTATCCGGTACTGGGCGTACCCGATTCGTTCCGGAACATCCTGAATATTAAAATTGTGGGCGGTATCCGAATTTCCGTCCTGGTATTCATCGCATTTGCAGTCCTGATCTACATTTTGCTGCGTAAGACCCGTCTTGGTACATACATTTATGCGATCGGTGGAAATATGGAAGCGGCCAGGCTTTCCGGCGTGCGTGTGGAGCTGACACAGACCATGGCTTATGCGATCGGAATGCTGGGAACCGCATTAGCCGGCCTGATCCAGGTGGCTAAGCTGGGAACAGGAGATCCTACCACAGGCAACGGCTGGGAGTTGAACGCCATCGCTGCCGCCGCCATCGGCGGAACCAGTATGGCAGGCGGCCGGGGAAACGCGCTGGGCACGGTTCTTGGAGCCATTCTCTTCTCCGGTCTGAAGGTTGGTCTGATCGTACTTAATGTCAATACCTATTATCAGTACGTGGCAACCGGTTTGGTTATCATAATAGCCGCATATTTGGAGATATTCCAGGGCGCTATCGCTTCCAGAAAGAAGAAAAAAGTAGTATAATATATTATACTATATTTCATGATTGTACGGGAGGATAAGGATGTCCAAAGATAAGAGATTATGTGAACGGCGGAATAAAATATTGGAGGCTTTATCCTCACGGCACACGCTGCTGGTGAGTGATCTGGTAGCGGAACTAGAGGTGTCAAATGAGACGATCCGAAAGGATCTGATCGAGATGGAAAATCAGGGTATGGTGGAGCGTAAGCACGGCAGGGTGAATCTGCTGATCAACTACGTGGATGATCTGATGTACGTGCGGACCACAACCAACCAATCTGCAAAAGAACGCATAGCGGCAGAGACGATTAAGCATCTGCCGGAAGGAAATTCCGTCTTTGTGGGGCTGGACGTCGGGAATACCGTATGGCATGTGGCGAAACTTCTGGTCAGCGATCCGACGAAGATCGTCGTTACCAGTTCGCTGGACGCAGCCAATATCTATGCGGAGGCGGGAAATCCGAGGCTGTATTGTACGGGGGGCCAGCTGCGGGAGGTAGACCGCGGATTTTACGGCTATTGGTCATTACAGAATTTAAAATCCATTCACATGTCCGTATGTGTTCTGGGATCGGTAGGGATCGTTAACCGGGACGGAATCGGGGCGGTCTCCTTTGATGACAGGGACGCGAAGCTGCTCTACGCCAAAAACAGTGACATGCGCATCGCCATCTTTGACAGCACAAAGTGTGCCAGAGGAACGCTGGTCGAAGGCCTTCCGTGGGAAGCGATTGATCTGGTGATCTCGGACACGGGAATGCCGGAGGCGGACAGGGAGCGTATAGAAGCGAAAACGAGACTGGTTCTTGTGTAAGAGGAGTTGGGGATTTTTGATTGGGTTCCGGGAGCGAGGAGTCCGGCGGGCGGACTCCTCGCTCCCTTTCCTGGTGAATGCGAAGCGTCATGGTCTGATAAATAGAAGGGGAATCATTATGAGAGAAGTGCAAAGAAGGGACGTACCCATTTACATATCGGATTTACAGATGAAGATAGCAGGACTTCCGGACGAAGACAGACAGGAAATACGATTGCTGCTGCTGGTGGATGAGCGGGGACGGTACCGTGAATTGAGCTTTCAGTTTCCGAAAGGGAAAGTACTTTTGGAAGATGCCGGATTATATGAAAAGTATCTGCTGGCGATGATCAACAATCTGCTGGTATCCTTCGGCGGGGCACTGCTGAAGGTATATTTTGACCTGAATGATAAGGACCTGGCGGATATGGCTGCAAGGGCTTTGAGCAGGTTTCAGGCAGAGAATGAAAGAAATGACAGAACCGGTTATGGAGTATACCTGAATTATATAAATCGGATGAATGTGTTTCTGGGCCTGGGAAAATTCCGTATGGAGGTCTGCGCGCTTAAGGATTGGCCCGATCTAAGTGAGATGGAACAGTATTTCATTTATCTGCCGGAGGATGGCTGGAAGGAACAGGAGCGATTGCGCCGGTCAGCCGCTGAAATGGATGGCAGGACATTCTGCTCCCTGGACGTGGGGGGGAATTCGATCAAAGGCGCCGTGGTTCAGAACGGAAAAGTCATGGTGCTGAAAGAATATCAGTGGTATCCCACAGGACATAAAGTGGCGGAAGAGATGAATGCGCCTATGATTCTGATGGTGCGTTTTTTAAGCGCCTGCACGGGTCTGCTGGAAAAAGAAGGAAGCCTTGACAGGATACGGGAAACATTTGAAAATCAAATGCCCTATCTTCAGTTGTTAAAATGGACGGAAAAACTGGAAGAAGAGGGAATACGCACGGAAGAGCGGTTTGACTCTGTCGTGATCGGTTTCCCGGACATTGTAGTACATAATAAAATAGCGGGCGGCGAATCTTTCAAACAATTGGGGCTTAAAAATAACCCGGAAACGGATTATGAGGTTGAATTCTTTAAGACTTCGGATATTGATCTCCTGGTGGCCGGATATGTGAAAAAGGGCGGGCCGGTAGTAGTACTGAACGACGGGAATGCGGCATCCTATATTACCAGTGTGGAGCAGGCATTTTCAGAGGAGAATTTTATAGAAGCTTATGGCATGTTCGCCAACACCATCGGTACAGAGATGGGTACCGGGTTCATATCCAGAGCCGGGACGATCCAGCATATTCCGCTGGAAGGATTCCAGCATGTGATCGACCTGGGAAATGAAGCTTACGCGGCTTATCCGGCGGCTGATATCCGAAGCGTCTGCAGTATGAATACAGGAATACCCGGAACCATTCAAAAATATATCTCCCAGCTGGGCCTGTTCCGCATGGCGGTTACTGCACTTTATGAAGCCCATGATCCGCTCTGCAGCCGCTTGCTCGAAGAGGGATTCATCACCTATGATCCGGAGCAGGACAAAATGATGACAGTCATCGCGCCAAAGGATCGAAGGGGGCAGCTCACCAGATGTTTAATCGCGCAGCTGGACGAAAAAACACCGGCGGTGGAGGAAGCCTTTCGCACCATGGGAAAGGCCCTGGGCGTGCTGATCGACCAGGATAAAATGATATTTCCGGAGATCGTCACCACACGGCTGTTAAGCGGTGGAATTATCGCGAACAACCGGGCCTATGAGCTGTTATCGGAGGGCCTGCATGCGCATAATCCCACATACCATGTTATGCGGCTGGACGAAGAGACGATGTACTCGCCGCTGCTGAAAAGCATCCGGCCGGATCAGAGAAACTTTAATGTAGCAATAGGAAGCGCATATATCGGCAACCGTTTCCTGATGGAGAATATAGAAAACATGGAGGAATCACATTCATGAAGAACAATTACATCTTAGGGGGATCTGTCTCCTGTTTTGATCTATACAATCTGGAGCGCCAATTTAAGGAAATCCACGAAGCGCCCATTGATTTCATGCACTACGATGTGGTGGACGGCAGATTTAACCAGTGTCTGATCCTGGGGCTTCCCACCCTGCAGATGATGCGCCCTCATACCGAACTGCCCATCGAAGTTCATCTGGCGGTCTATGAGCCGGAGTTGTATATCGCCCAATTCATCGAAGCAGGAGCAGACATTATAACCATACACCCGGAAGGGACAAAAGACCTGATGGAAGCCTTCCGCTATATCCGCAAACTGGGAGCAAAGCCGGCCCTGGCGCTGCGAAGCGAGACCATAGCCACCGAAGACATGCTGCCAGCCATGGAAGAAGCCGAGTACATCATCAAGCTGACAGTGAATCCCGGATTTTCCGGTCAGAAAATACAGCCGGCCGCCTTTGAAAAGATGTCGGCGCTGCGCGGGATGCTGGACGCACACAGTATCGACACCAAGATCGTTGCCGACGGCAACGTAAATACGGAAACCATCCCCACCCTGGTCCATCACGGCGCCAGTATGCTGATCGGAGGTACCTCCGGCCTTTTCCTGAAAGGCAGATCTGTAAAAGAGTGCGCCCAGGCCATGCTCGACGCCATGAAACAACCAAACGAAATCTAAATTCAGAAACTAACTTATAGAAAGCAGGTTTATAGACAATGGAAATAAACAGATATCTGGATCATGCAATCCTGAACCCGGAAATGACAACAGAAGAAGTAAAAGCATCCATAGAAGAAGCCATCCACTATGAGACCAAGACTGTATGCGTCAGAGGCTGCGATATCAAAATGGCAGTGGAAATGTGCCGGGGAACCAACACGGAGGTATGCTGTGTGCTGGATTTCCCTCACGGACATGGAGGAAAAGAAGCCAAAGCTGCCCTGGCCGACATCTATACGAAACAGGGAGCCGTGGAAGTGGACATGGTAATGAATTACGGCTTTGCCCGTTCCGGAGCCTGGGACAAAGTAGAGGAAGAAATCGAGGCAGTCACGAAGGCAGCCCACCAGAACGGTGCCATAGTTAAAGTAATCCTGGAAACCAGCCAGCTAAGCCAGGATCAGATCGCCAAAGCCACCGAGTGCAGCATCCGGGCTCACGCCGACTTCGTAAAAACCTCCACCGGTTTCCACGGCGAAGGCGCTACCGTAGAGGCGGTCCAGACCATGCTGGACACCGCCCGCGGCAGAATCAAAGTAAAACCCTCCGGCGGAATCCGCAACCTGGAGACAGCCCTCAAATTTGTAGAGATGGGTGTAGACCGGCTGGGTGTAGGCTGCAATTCGACCCGTGTTATCTGCGGGGGAGCAGAGGCCTGTGAATCTGCGGGGTATTAGGGAATACTGAGGGACTGTGGGGGGCTATAGGGGGCCGGAAGGGCAAGGCTCTGGAGGAGCGCCCCGTTCTGTCCGGGCAGCCTTCCTGGGGGAATCCGGTCCGCGGCGGAATCATCCCTGGCCGGAAAGGCATCCGAAACGTATAAGGATTGCTAGCTACGAAGAAAAAAGAACCTTTTATTATCCATGTCTGTCTCAAACTCGCCAAAATACGGCTCGGACAGTGAGACAGACATGGAAAGGTTCTTTTTTCTTCTACGCAAGCAATCCTAATACGTTTCGGATAGCCTTTCCGGCCAGGGATGATTCCGCCGCGGACCGGATTCCCCCAGGAAGGCTGCCCGGACAGAACGGGGCGCGCCTCCAGAACCTTGCCCTTCCTGCTTATCAGCCGGCCATGAAGTTATGGTCGCTTATAAATTTTTATGCACAGAATGGCAAAATTTTGGTTCTGGTGAATCCGGGTTAGGTGCTATGTGGGACTATTCACGCTAATACGGTCGGGTTGTTGGGCTTGAGGGGGCGGGGCGGAAAGCCGGGGGGATTCGGGGCGGACTTTTCCTCTGCCGTCGGGGGCGGGATCTCTTCGGGGGCAGGAAACATTGAGAGGTCTTTGAAATTTCTTATAGGGCAGGATTTTTGCCAAGTCAGGGGCCACGCACTGTCTGAGCGGATGCGAGTTTGCGCGGCCCCTGACTGTCCTGGCAAAAATGCTGGCCTATTAGAAATTCAAAGGTCCCTCGAAGTTTCCAGCCCCCGAAGAGATCCCGCCCCCGACGGCAGAGGAAAAGTCCGCCCCGAATCCCCCCGGCTTTCCGCCCCGCCCCCTCAAGCATTATCCCCCAAACTCCCCGGCAAAAGTATTTGACCAGTTAGTATAATCATGGTAAAATGAATGGGAATTGAAAAGGCGGGAGGCTCGGGATCCGGGTCTCCTGTTAGATTAAGGAGTGGGTACCCATTTCCAGATTGAAGTTTGGTGCGAAAATATTCCGCAGCCTTCGGGTGCGGATTTTCCTGTTTCTGCTGGCGGTTGGAATTATTCCCTGTATTATTTTGAGAAACGGGATTCTGAACAGCTATGAGGACAGAGCTGTTTCGGTGCGTGGGATGGACGTGCAGAATCAGCTGATGATATTGAGTAATCAGTTGATCTCGTCGGATTATATGCTGGATCAGTCGTCGGAGGTGATCAATGGTCAGCTGGATCAGCTGTCGAATATGTACGACGGGCGGATCTTGATTACGGACCGGAATTTTAAGATTATTAAGGACACCTATGGGCTGGATGAGGCCAAAACTATTGTCTCCGAAGAAGTGTTTAAGTGCTTTAAGGGGGAGAATATCGTTAATTATGATCCCGATAATCACTACATAGAGCTGACGGTTCCGATTAAGGACCAGACCAGCAAAGAGGTGATCGGGGTGATGATAACCAGTGTGTCTACGGACAGTATCATGGACAACCTGGATGTACTGGGGAGCAAATCTCTGGTGCTGGTGATTGCGATTTCAGCAGTGATTCTCATGATCGCGGTGTATCTGGCCAGCTTTTTTGTGAAGCCGTTCAGTCAGGTAACCCACTCGATCGAAGAGGTGAGCGAGGGATATGGGGATGAGAATAATCTGTCTATCCCGGGCTATGTGGAGACGGAGCAGCTGGCCGAGGCCTTTAACCGGATGCTGGCTCATATGAAGGTGTTAGATGACAGCCGGCAGGAATTTGTATCCAATGTGTCCCATGAGCTGAAGACACCCATTACCTCCATGAAGGTGCTGGCGGATTCGCTGCTGATGCAGGAGGATGCGCCGGTGGAGCTTTATAAGGAGTTTATGGGGGATATCGCCCAGGAGATCGACCGGGAGAGCCAGATTATCTCCGACCTGCTGTCCTTGGTTAAGTTAGATAAGAAGGCGTCGGATCTGAATATCGCCCAGGTAAATATCAATGAGATGCTGGAATCGATCCTGAAACGGTTAAGACCCATCGCGGCACAGCGGAACATTGAGCTGGTGTTCGAGAGTTTCCGGCCGGTGACCGCCGAGATCGATGAGGTGAAGTTAAGCCTCGCATTTTCTAATCTGGTGGAGAATGCGATCAAATACAACATCGACAACGGCTGGGTTCATGTTTCCCTCAATGCGGATCACAAATATTTCTATGTGAAGGTGTCGGATTCCGGAATGGGCATACCGGAGGAATCCGTGGAACATATCTTTGAGAGATTTTACCGGGTGGACAAATCCCGGTCCAGAGAAATCGGAGGAACCGGTCTGGGCCTTGCGATTACCCGCAGTGCGATCCTGATGCACCGGGGAGCCATCAAAGTGTACAGTAAAGAGAACGAAGGAACTACATTTACGGTGCGGGTACCGCTTAATTATATCGCTTAGGAGGGATAGAATGCGAAAAAAGGCTGGAATCATCGGTCTGCTGCTGTTCCTGGTTTTCCTCTTAAGTGCCTGCGGGGAGCAGGAGAGGGAAGCGGGGCAGAAGGCCGTGTTTTATGTAAATAAGGATGAGACGGCACTTGTGCCGGAGCCCTTTGAGATCAAAGGCGAAGATACGTTAAAACTGGTGGAGGAACTGCTGGTGCAGCTGCAGAACGTACCGGAGGACGCGGAGTATAAAGCGGCTATACCTTCCGGTATCGTAGTCGGACAGCCCACGATGGATGAGAATCAGCTGTACCTGGATTTCAGTGAGAATTATCATGAGATGTCCAGTATCCGGGAGGTTTTGTGCAGGGCGGCAGTGGTGAGGACATTGACCCAGGTACAGGGGGTTAAGAATATTACATTTACGGTAAATGGCAATCCGCTTTTAGACGCCAACGCGAATCCGGTTGGAATTATGTCGGCGGACAGCTTCGTGGATAACCCCGGGGCGGAGATCAATGCCTACAAGCGGGCCACTCTCACCCTATATTATGCCAACAAAAGCGGGGATAAGCTGGTGACCACCAAGCCTACGAAAACTTACAGCGGCAATATTTCCATGGAAAAGCTGATCGTGGAACAGCTGATCCAGGGGCCGAAAGAAGGATCAAAGGCTTACACCACGATTCCTCCCGAGACTAAGATACTGGGGATTTCCACGAAAGACGGAACCTGTTATGTGAATCTGGACGAAAAATTCCTGGATAATCCTTATGAGATATCCGACATGCTGCCGATCTATTCCATCGTAAATTCTCTTACGGAGCTGTCCAATATCAGTAAGGTACAGTTCTCCATCAACGGAAAGACGGATGTAAAATTCCGGGAGAGCATCAGTCTGGAATCACCGTTTGAGCGAAATCTGGATCTGATCGAGACACAGGACACCCTGATCAAGGACAGCCAGATGGATTCGTCAAAAGGAGTGACAAATAAAAAATGATAAAACGGCCAATGTGTCTGCTGGCGCTGGCCTTCGCATTCCTTGTACTGCTGGGCACTTATGGCAGGGAGAAGAAAGAGCCTCCCTGCCCGGACGGTACCCGGGTCACGGTGCAGGGGCGTGTCTGCGGACGCGAAGAAAAAAAAGACAAGTATCTGATCTATCTGAATCACACTTCCATTCTGGAAGATAATCAAAAATTCCCTTTAAATAAATTAATCATATACCTCGAAGAAAATCCGCTTTGGAAAATCGGAAGCACGGTTCGGGTGTCGGGAACGATAAAGTGGCCCAAGCCTGCAGGGAATCCCGGCCAGTTTGACGCTGCCGGTTATTATAAGATTATGAAAACAGACGGCTTTCTCTACGGGGAGGAAACTTATCTGGCAGACGGTGATTACAACCGTTATCTGGAGGGTGTCACACAGATCCGCGAGCGGATGAGCAGGTCCCTGGACCAGGTGCTGCCGGAAAGCGACAGCCAGGTGTTAAGGGCCATGCTGCTGGGAGAAAAAGGCCAGTTGGATGCCCAAATCAAAGAGCGGTACCAAAGCGGCGGAATCAGCCATATCCTTGCCATCAGCGGTCTCCATATCTCGATCATCGGCATGGCGGTATTTCGTTTCCTCAGAAAGATCCGATGTCCGGTGCGGGCGGCCGGAATTCTGTGTATCGCGTTAATGGGCAGTTATGTCCTGATGACCGGACAGAGTGTGTCGGCCGCCCGGGCGCTGCTGATGTTCAGCCTGATGACCGCCGGGAAGATATTGGGCCGGACCTACGATCTGGGTACGGGGGCCGCCTTCGGGGCTATACTGATCCTGGCGGATAATCCTTACTATCTGTATTATCCCGGCTTTCTCCTGTCCTTTGGCGCAGTCCTTGGAATCGCTGTGTTCATGCCGATATTAAAGGAACTGCTTCCATGGAAGAATCCTGTGGCGGAAGGCCTGAAGGCAAGCCTGGCGGTACAGATTATGAGTTTGCCGGTCCTTCTGTCATCCTTCTATGAATTCCCGTTATACTCTTTGCTTCTGAATCTCTGTGTAATACCCCTGATGTCTTTGGTTGTTTTCATGGGCCTGCTGGCCGGCTTCGCGGGTATGATCAATGCAGCGGCCGGCAGCTTCCTGGCTGCCCCGGTTCATTACATATTAGAATTCTATAATATTCTGTGTATCGGTTCAGAAAAACTCCCCTTCCATACTATCATAATCGGAAAACCATCCCTCGGCCGGATCATCCTCTACTATGCGATTAGTCTGTTGATTCTGGTCCTGTGGAAAAAAATAAACCATAAAGGTCTGCGGAAAACACTGCCTGTCGTCCTGTTTTGTGTCATGCTCTTGATCCTGACAGGACGGAAAAATCCCGAATTTGAACTGGTGTCACTGGATGTCTCTCAGGGTGACGGCATATTTATCCAGTCGCAAGGACTGAATATGCTGGTGGATGCAGGCAGTTCCGATGTAAAAGAGGTGGGCAGATACCGGGTTCTGCCATTTTTAAAATCCCAGGGCATTCGAAAATTGGACTACGTACTGATGACACATGCCGATGCCGACCATATCTCAGGCATCCGTGAACTGATGCAGCTTAACTATCCGATTCGCTGCCTCCTGCTGCCGGATATCGCTGACCGGGACGAGCCTTATATGGAAATGATAAAATTAGCGGAGGATGCCGGAATAGAAGTGAGGATGATTGCTGAGGGGATGGAACTGAAGCAGGGGGGACTTTGTATCCATTGCCTGCATCCTTCTCGTGGATACCAGCCTTTGGATCGTAATGACGGCTCTGTGGTCCTGTCTATACAATATGATCAGTTCCGCTTCCTGCTTACCGGTGATTTGGGAGAAGAGGGGGAAGAACGTATCCTGGACGAGCTTTTACCGGTCGATATCTTAAAAGCAGGGCATCATGGCTCCAATACCTCCACAAGCCGGCAGTTTCTTGAAAAAACAATGCCGAAAGCGGCGTTAATCTCCTGCGGTGCCGGGAATTCCTACGGTCATCCTCATCAGGAGACCCTGGACCGCCTGGACGCGGTCGGATGCCGTACATTTCTCACCATGCAAAGCGGTGCGATTACCGTCACCATCGATGGTGGCAGCTTAAAGTTGGAAACTTTTCTTCAAAACCATTAGAAATTATAGTATAATTAAAATCAGCTACCGGAAATCTGTAATGATCATCCGTATGAAAATCTGAAATTCGGTCCCTCTGGTTCAGTTTAAGTCGTATTCTGTGAAATTACCGAGCGTGGATTGAAACAATAACAGGATAAGAAATTTTGAAGAGAGTATGCATATCCTTTCTATATGCGGATAAGGCGGAGTAAATTTATAATGAAAAATATCATCGAAGATATCAAAAATCAAACGATTAAACAAGTGTATCTGCTCTACGGAGATGAGACCTATCTAAAGAAACAGTACCGTGACAAACTCCATGAAGCCATCCTTCCGGCGGATGATACGATGAATTACACCTATTTTGAGGGAAAGGGCATAGCACCGGGAGAAGTGATCGATCTGGCGGAAACCATGCCGTTTTTTGCAGAACACCGGCTGATCGTTATAGAAAACAGCGGTTGGTTTAAAAGTTCCAGCCCCCAGATGGCAGAATATATAAAGGAGCTTCCGGAATTCACTTACTTTGTTTTTGTAGAAGAGGAAATAGACAAGCGGAACGCTCTGTTTAAGGCGGTTAAGGAGAAAGGCCGGGCGGCCGAGATGACCCGGCAGGATGATAGAACATTGGCCCGGTGGGTAGCCGGTATGCTTAAAAAAGAACAAAAAAATATTCGGGAATCCACATTGCAGCTCTTCTTAAGCAAGACAGGCTCCGACATGGAAAATATCTGTCAGGAACTGGAAAAATTAATCTGCTACACCATGGACCGGCCGGAGATCAGTGATGAAGACGTGGAAGAGATCTGCACCACCCAGATTGCCAACAAGATTTTCGATATGATCGGTGCCGTCACGGAACAGAACCAAAAGAAAGCATTAAAGCTATATTATGACCTGCTTGCTTTAAAAGAGCCCCCCATGCGAATCCTGTTTTTGATCTCCAGGCAGTTCAACCAGCTGATGCAGGTAAAAAACATGAAAAACCTGGGCCTGGACAGTTCCACAATAGCAAAGCAGGCGGGCCTGGCGCCGTTCCTGGTCAAAAAGTACGCCGCCCAGACAGGCCGGTTTACCCTGGAGCAACTGCGGGAAGCGGTAGAGGACTGCGCCCGGATGGAAGAAGCGGTAAAGACCGGACAGCTGGCAGACACCATCAGCGTAGAGCTTTTGATCGTTAAGTATAGTGCTATGGCTGGGTGAGGGCCGAGTGATGGCTGAGGGCCGGAGCGTGCCGCTGCAGGTTCCCCGCCGTTTCCCTCTCCTCCCGGACCCATAACGCAGAATTCCCCATAAAAAAAACAGCCAACATGACGGTATTGGCTGTTTTGCGCTTCTTATAACCGATTAGGCAATGCTGTTGACAGCTTTGGTTAAACGGGATACTTTACGGGAAGCGGTATTTTTATGGTAAATTCCTTTGGATGTCGCTTTATCGATTGCGGAAATCGCTCCCAATAATGCAGCATCTGCAGTAGCTTTGTCTTTTGCAGCAACTGCTGCATCGACTTTTTTGATCGCGGTCTTTACTGCCGATTTAATCGATTTATTTCTAGCCGCTTTTGTCTCATTTACCAAAATTCTCTTCTTCGCAGATTTAATATTAGCCAATCCGTACACCTCCAAATCAATGAAATCTGATTTTTGAATTCTTTTGTGGTTACCCTATAACCGGACACGGACGCTTACGGTAATCACGCTAAACATACTCATTCATTCTAGAACAAAGAAGTTTATCTGTCAATACATAATCCTCAACTTTTTGTAAAAAATACGGTTAAAAGTCTTTTCTATAAATAAGGAGGATGCTATGTTGGACAAATTCAGAGTGCGGACAGACCTGGCACTGGAGGCAAAGGAAAGTTTTGAGCAGGATGATGTGGAAATCAAGGGTGTCGTCGTGGAGGAAGAATACGATGAGGAGCGGGAGATCCATATTACAAAAGTAAAAATCGAGACCGAAAAAGGGGCCAAGGCCATGGGGAAACCGATTGGTACCTATATCACCCTGGAGGCTCCGAATATGTCTGATCCCGACGAAGATTACCACAAAGAAATCTCTACGGTACTGGCCGATCATATCAGGAATCTGATCGATCACTCTGAGGAAGAGCAGTCCATCCTGGTGGTGGGACTGGGCAACCGGGAGGTAACCCCGGATGCGCTGGGGCCGGAAGTCGTAGGCAACCTTCTGATCACCCGTCATGTCATTCAGGAATACGGAAAACTGGCGATGGGAAAAGACAAAGTCAATCTGATCAGCGGTATTGTCCCCGGGGTCATGGCTCAGACAGGGATGGAGACACTGGAAATCATCCGTGGGGTAGTGGAGGAGACCAAGCCCAGTCTGGTAATCGCCATTGACGCTCTGGCCGCCAGAAGCACCAAACGGTTAAGCCGTACGATACAAGTCACAGATACCGGCATCAACCCAGGATCTGGGGTGGGTAACCACCGGCACGCGCTGACCCGGAAAACACTGGGGGTTCCCGTGATCGCCATCGGGATACCGACGGTAGTGGATGCGGCCACCATCGTCAACGATACGATGGAAAATTTGATTGAAGCCATGGAACAGTCTGATCATATGAAGGGATTCGGCAATACCTGGCGGGAATTCGACAGCTCGGAGAAATACCAGTTGATCCGGGAACTGATTTCGCCGCATCTGAATGGTATGTTCGTAACGCCAAAAGATATTGACGACACGATTAAGAGGATTAGTTTTACCGTATCAGAGGCCCTGAATATGGCTTTCCAGTTATCCTAAGCCTCCACAAGTGCCCTTGAGGCAGCGCTTCGATTACAAGCATATTCCCCTGCAGAGGGGAATATAATTTGTAAGAACGGAGTGGTCACACAATGAGCCATTTTCAGAAAATTTCGAATCTCTTCCTATGGGTAGTGATTTTAATTCTGGGATTATATATCATATTTCATGGAACAAAAGCCCTGAGCAATGTACAGATGCAGGGCAGTTTTTCGGACCTGGCGGGCCAGGTGGAAAGTTATCTGAATAAAAAGGCCATTACAACGCATTTGCCAGGTCTGATGTATTCGGCTGCTTATGAAGAGCAGCCGTCTGATTTTAGTGTATATGTGGCGGAAAAAGCATTTGATCTGATCCCGCTGTTCGGCTATCTGGAAGAACACTCCGGATATACGACGGAGGTGGAGAGTGCCTCCACCTATGAAATGATATTGGCGGGGGAGGCCAACGATGAAAATGCCGTAAATGAGATGACCGGGGAACTGATTCCGTCCGATACGGAAAACGAAGCGATGCAGCAGGAAAATGCCGCGGCCCTGGCCAATGCCATGCAGGCAGAAAACGCCGCTGCCAATCCTGCGCCCAGTGAGCAGGTGGATGTATCCCAGATACAGGAGGCCCAGGAGGCGGCGAACCAGATCTCCATGGAAAAATTAAATGACTATGATTATCTGATCAATAACTTTTACGTAGTGGACAAAACGACCACGATTACCAGCAGCCAGCTCAATGCATCCCAGCTTCTGCAGCAAAATATGGGGATCGCCCAGGATAACAGCGTTCCCCAGATCCTGATCTACCACACCCATTCCCAGGAAAGCTTTGTGGACTCTATTCCCGGAGATCCCAGTACTACCATTGTGGGAGTAGGGGAATATCTGACGACTCTACTCAGGGATAAGTATCACTTCAATGTCATTCACCACACGGAAGTATACGATATGATTGATGGGAAGCTGGACCGAAGCAAAGCTTATGCGTTGGCGGAAACCTCCATCGCGCAGATTCTGGCTGATAACCCTTCCATTGAAGTCGTGATCGACCTGCACCGGGACGGGGTGGCCGAGGGCACCCATCTGGTTACCAATATTAACGGTAAGGACACCGCCCAGTTCATGTTTTTTAACGGCTTGTCCCGGACGACCAAGATCGGAGATATTTCCTATCTGCCCAACCCCTATATCCAGGATAACCTGGCCTTCTCCCTGCAGTGTCAGCTGAAAGCCGCCCAGTATTATCCCGGAGTGGCCAGAAAGATCTACCTGAAAGGATACCGCTATAACATGCACTTTAAGCCCAGAAGCCTTCTGGTAGAATGCGGTGCACAGACCAATACCCTCCAGGAAGAGAAAAATGCCATGGAGCCTCTGGCAGATATCTTACATAAAGTGCTGACGGGGTCCTGATTAGAAAGGTGCCAATCCCCTCTCAAAATCCCCATTTACCAAAGTTGGCCGTGAATCGTAACGATATATGAAAAAGGTATGAAAAAGGTCCGGAAAACCGCCTGGACAATAATCCTAGGTCTGTGATATAATGCTACTCGACAAAGTACGGCTGCCTGAGGAGATCTGCAATCGAATCCGGTACCATAGGAGGATGAATATGTCTCATATCGATCAGAGTAAAATACGGAATTTTTGTATCATTGCACATATTGACCACGGCAAATCGACGCTGGCGGACCGGATCATCGAGATGACCGGACTTTTAACCAGCCGGGAGATGCAGGCCCAGGTGCTGGACAATATGGAGCTGGAGCGGGAGCGGGGAATCACGATCAAGGCGCAGGCCGTGCGTACCATATATAAAGCGAAAGATGGAGAAGAATATATCTTCAATCTGATCGACACGCCGGGACACGTGGATTTTAACTACGAAGTATCCCGAAGCCTGGCGGCCTGCGACGGGGCGATCCTGGTGGTGGATGCGGCACAGGGAATCGAGGCCCAGACGCTGGCCAACGTCTATCTGGCGCTGGATCACGATCTGGATGTGATGCCGGTGATCAATAAGATCGACCTGCCAAGCGCGGAGCCCCAGAGAGTGATTGAAGAGATTGAAGATGTCATTGGCATAGAAGCGCAGGAGGCCCCTTTGATTTCAGCGAAGGACGGAACCAATGTGGAGGAAGTGCTGGAGCAGATCGTAAAGAAAATTCCTGCGCCGGCAGGCGACCCGGAGGCTCCGCTGCAGGCACTGATCTTCGATTCCCTGTATGATTCCTATAAAGGGGTTATCGTATTCTGCAGAATCAAAGAAGGTACGGTCCGCAAGGGAACGCCGATCCGAATGATGGCGACCGGGGCGGAAGCGGAAGTCGTGGAATTAGGCTACTTTGGAGCCGGACAGTTCATACCCTGTGAAGAATTGTCGGCCGGTATGGTAGGCTATATCACGGCCAGCTTAAAGAACGTCAAAGATACCCGGGTAGGTGACACGATTACCAACGCGCAGCAGCCCTGCGATCATCCGTTGCCGGGATATAAAAAAGTGAATCCTATGGTATATTGCGGAATGTACCCGGCCGACGGGGCGAAATATCCCGATTTGCGGGATGCGCTTGAGAAACTTCAGCTCAACGACGCCTCCCTCCAGTTTGAACCGGAAACTTCCGTAGCGCTGGGCTTCGGCTTCCGGTGCGGATTCTCAGGGCTTCTGCACCTGGAGATTATCCAGGAGCGTCTGGAACGGGAATACAATCTGGATCTGGTGACCACGGCGCCCGGTGTTATCTATAAGATATACAAAACCAACGGGGATGTGGTGGAACTGACCAATCCCTCCAACATGCCGGACCCTTCCGAGATCGAATATATGGAGGAACCCATGGTCAGCGCGGAAGTCATGGTGACTACAGAGTTCATCGGCGCCATCATGGACCTGTGTCAGGAACGCCGGGGGCAGTATCTGGGGATGGAATATATAGAAGAAACCCGTGCTGTTTTAAAGTACGACCTGCCGTTAAATGAAATCATCTATGATTTCTTCGACGCCCTGAAATCCAGATCCAGAGGATACGCGTCCTTTGACTATGAAATGAAAGGCTATGAGCGCTCTGAGCTGGTCAAGCTGGATATCCTGATCAACCGGGAAGAAGTCGACGCACTCTCCTTCATCGTTCACGCGGGAACCGCCTATGAGCGGGGACGCAAAATGTGCGAAAAGCTAAAAGAGGAGATCCCCCGCCAGCTGTTTGAGATTCCGATCCAGGCCGCCATCGGCAGCAAGATCATTGCCAGGGAGACCGTGAAGGCCATGCGAAAAGACGTGCTGGCTAAGTGCTACGGCGGCGACATCACCCGTAAGAAAAAATTGCTGGAGAAACAAAAAGAAGGAAAGAAGAGAATGCGTCAGGTGGGCAATGTAGAGATCCCGCAAAAAGCATTCATGAGTGTACTCAAACTGGATGACAAATAAATGAAAAAAGATCTGAGCATTTATATCCATATTCCATTCTGTGTAAAAAAATGTGGCTACTGTGACTTCTTATCTATGGCAGGAACCGAGGAGGAGCAGGAGCACTATGTGCGGACCCTGCTCCAGAAGATGGAGCGGACCCGGGAGGCCGCCGGCCAATACCGAGTGAACACCATCTTTTTCGGCGGGGGGACCCCATCCATACTGCCTGAGTCTTTGATGGGCAGACTTATGGACAAGCTCTTCGACCTCTATGAAGTAGAGCCCCGTGCGGAAATCACGATCGAGGCCAACCCGGGCACGCTCACCCCGGAAAAGCTCGTATCCTACCGGAAAATGGGGATCAACCGTTTAAGCATAGGCCTTCAATCCACCAAAAATGAAGAATTAAAGCTTCTGGGCAGAATCCATACCTATGAAGAATTCCTGGAAAATTATGAACAGGCCCGAAAAGCAGGCTTTGAAAACATCAACATTGATCTGATGTCGGGCCTGCCTGGCCAGTCCACGGAATCCTGGAAACAGACCCTCAAAAAAACGGCGGCACTGCATCCCCAGCATATCTCCGCCTACGGACTTATGATTGAAGAAGAAACGCCTTTCTACCTATTATATAAAGACGACGTGACGCGCCGTGACCGGGGAGAGGAACCCACGCAGCTGCCCACCGAAGAAGCAGAGCGGGAGATGTATTATGACACCGCCGGAATCCTGGATGAGTTCGGATACCACCGCTACGAGATATCCAATTATGCCCGCCCCGGTTATGAATGCAGGCATAACATCACATACTGGAAGCGCGGCGATTATCTGGGCTACGGCCTGGGTGCCGCCTCTCTGATGGAAAACCAGAGATTCTCAGTCACCAAAGACATGCAGACCTACCTGACCAAAAAGTACGTCTACGAAGATCTGGTGACCCTGTCCGCCACCGAGCAGATGGAAGAATTCATGTTCCTGGGCCTTCGCATGATGGAGGGGATCTCCCTGGGAGAATTCCACGACCAGTTCCATCGCAGCTTCTGGGATATCTACGCCTCCGTGTTTCGGAAGCTGGAGGATCAGGGCCTCCTGGTCCGCGAAAAAAACCGGATTTTCCTTTCCGATAAGGGAATCGATGTGAGTAATTATGTAATGGCCAGCTTTTTAATGTAAATTCGGGTTACAAACGGAAAAGAATCCCCATTACGGCGCCAAAGGCAAGAAATGTAACAGGATGTAGTTTTTTGAGCCTGGGAATATTAAGAAGGCCGAAGGTAAAGACGGCCAGCAGGATCACTCCCCAGACCGGCGTGAGATTTCCGGATTCTGAGCTTACGAATAAGGAAGTTTTAAACAGCCCGATTACCGCAGAGGCGATCAGCGCAGCGACAGCGGGGCGGATCCCGTAGAACACCGCCTGTACGATACGGTTTTCACTGAAACCGGACAGAAATTTTGCGATCAGCACAATGATCAGGATACTGGGGAGAACCAAAGCCATGGTGGCAACGATGGCACCGGGAACACCGGCTGTGTGAAATCCCGAGTAGGTGGCCATATTCACACCGATCGGCCCTGGGGTGCTCTCGCTGACCGCGATCATATCCGTCAGCTCAGCGGCGGAAAACCAGCCGTATTTATCCGCGAGTTCCATCAGGAAAGGGAGGGTGGCCAGGCCGCCGCCCAGCGCAAACAATCCCGTCTTAAAGAATTCCACAAATAGCTGCAGATAGATCATGACTTTGCCCTCCTCTCCCTGAACCGTTTGACCCCGACCCCGATCCCGGCGGCCAGCACCACAAGTAACACCACCGGAACCGGAGAAAACAGTGCCAGCAGGAGAGTTCCGAAAAAGACCAGATAACAGATCCAGTCCACCATACTTTTCCTGGCCAGGGTCAATACGGTGCCCAGCATCAATGCGCAGACGACAGCACGGATTCCGGCCAGCGCATGGGCCACATAGGCATTCTCCATGAAATTCATCAAGACAGAAGCAACAAGCGAGATAATCACCAGAGAGGGAAATACCATTCCCAGAGTAGCCATCACGCCTCCCCAGGTGCCTTTTCGTTTATATCCTACAAAGGTCGCGGTGTTAACGGCAATAATACCCGGTGTGCACTGTCCGATGGCGTAATAATCCAGTAATTCGTCTTCTGTCACCCATTCCTTCTTCTCCACTAATTCATGTTTCAGCATCGGCAGCATCGCCAGTCCGCCTCCAAACGTCAGCGCACCGATCTGCGCGAATGTACAAAATAACTCGATCAGTTCTTTCAAAGTCACCGCCTCCTCAGTATTTCATAGTATCTTCAAATCTAATGCTCCATGTATTGATTCTGCCAGTAAGATGAAAACCTCAATTTATCTATTATACGGTCTGTAGGATGAAAACCTCAATTAATCTATTATACGATCTGTAGGATGAAAACCTCAATTAATCTATTATACTGTCTGTAGAATGAAAACCTCAATTAATCTATTATATTGTCTGAAAGATCAAAACCTTATACTATCATTCTATTATATCCTCAAACCAGAGCCCCTACAATCATCGTTTCCAATCTCATCAAAAATATTAACCCAGGCAAACAACACAAAAACAGAGGACATTAAAAACCACTATAGTTCATCGAACACCGAACAGATTACGGGCGATGAATCATGTAACACACTGGTTTTTTCAGTCCTCTGCATATTTATCTAAGATATATTGAATTGTACAATAAAGCAATTACCCCAATAATAGGTTTCTTAAAAGGCAGCCGTCTCTTAAACTTCCATAATAACAGGCAGGATGATCGGGCTGCGCTGTATTTTCTTCCACAGATAGCTGTCCAGACTGTCTTTTATTTCCTCCTTGATCCGAACCCAATCCCGGCAATTTTGTTCCTCACACTTAGCAATTGCCTTTAACGCGATCTGCTGCAGTTCCTTCATCAAACTGCCGGATTCGCGGACATAGACAAATCCTCTGGAGATAATGTCAGGTCCTGCCATCAGACGGTTCGAACCGTGTTCCAGCGTCAGAGTCACGATCAGAATTCCATTTTCCGCCAGGTTCTGGCGGTCACGGATCACGATATTTCCCACATCGCCGACGCCGAGACCATCTACAAAGATCCCCCGGGCAGGCACTTTCGAGACAACCTTTCCCCGCTCCTTAGAAAGCTCCAGCACATCCCCGGCCGCCAGCACAAACGTATGCTCCTTGTCGATCCCCAGATCATTGGCGATATGGGCGCCGGCCAGCAGGTGCCTGTACTCCCCGTGGACCGGAATCGCATAGAGAGGCTTTAAAAGGGAATAGATCAGCTTGATCTCTTCCTGACAGGCATGGCCGGACACATGGGTATCCTGGAAAATCACATTGGCTCCCTTCATTGCCAGCTCATTGACTACCTTGGACACAGCTTTTTCATTTCCCGGGATCGGTGTGGAACTGAAGATGATCGCATCATTGGGCATGATCGACACCTTTTTGTGAGTGGAATCCGCCATTCTGGACAGTGCCGCCATAGCCTCCCCCTGGCTTCCTGTAGTAATGAATACCAGCTTTTCAGCTGGATACTTATTCATATCATCCACATCGATCATTGTGTTTTCCGGCACATGGACATAACCGAGATCCGATGCGATCCGGATGACCGTATCCATACTCCGTCCCTGCAGGATCACCTTTCTGCCATACTTATAAGCCGTGTCCATGATCTGCTGCACCCGGTCCACATTGGAGGCAAAGGTTGCCACAATGATCCGGTTATTTTTATTTTCCGCGAAAAGCGTATCAAAAGTCCTGCTCACCTTGGTTTCGGAAGGGGTAAAACCAGGGCGGATCGCGTTGGTACTGTCACACATTACGGCCAGCACGCCCTTCTTACCGATAGCCGCCATCCGCTGCAAGTCGATGGACTCCCCAAATAAAGGCGTATAATCCACTTTAAAATCTCCGGTATGCACAATGGCTCCCATAGGGGTATACACGGCCAGAGCGGAAGCTCCCGCTATACTATGGTTGGTCTTGATAAATTCCACCCGCAGATCCCCCAGATTCACGCTGCTTCCCTGCTTTACCACTTTGCGCCGTACTTTCTTCATGAGCCGGGCCTCTTTTAACTTATGCTCGATCAGTCCCATGGTAAGCTTCGTTGCATATACCGGTACATTCAGCTGAGGCAGAATATAAGGAAGTGCCCCGATATGGTCCTCATGGCCATGAGTGATGACAAAGCCTTTGACCTTTTCCTGATTCTCCAGCAGGTAAGAGACATCCGGAATAACCTTATCAATTCCCAGCATCGTCTCATCCGGGAAAGAAATCCCGCAGTCGATAACCACGATCGTATCCTTATACTCAATCGCGGTAATATTCATCCCGATCCGGTCCAGACCCCCCAGCGGAATAATCTTTACCGTATCGCTCCCAGCCGTCAGCTTATAATCCGTATCCACATCGGAATGCCCGATATGCCCGGATTGCTTGGAAGGATCTTTGGCCCCGCCATCCTGGACAGCATTCTCTTTCTTAACGGACTTAGCCGTACCAGAAGCTTTAGCGGCAGTCTTTCTCCTGGCCGTGTTCCGGCTGCCGGTATCCGCACGCTTGTGCGCCTTTTCCGCTGAAGTCCCGGCACTGTCTGATCCTGTCTTAGCCCCGCCGCGATCTGCTGCAGACTTGGTCTTGGACTGGTCAGTCTTTCCCTTTGCGGCGGCCTTGGTACCGTCAGATTTGGAAGCTGCGGCCCTGCTGTTTCTTTTGCTGCCCCCTGTTGTCCCAGCAGTGTTACTGCCGCTGCTTTTTTTACTAATATCTGTAGAGATATCATTTGATTCATTCTTCATTCATTTACACTTTCTGCATTAACATGCGTTTTTCTTTTATAATTGTACATCCGGACGGTTCCCTGCGTTTCAAGAGAGCCCCCTGATCCCAAACCCATCGGTGAAGGAAGCATTCAAACATTACCTCATGCACAGACCGGAAAACAAACCCAAAGAGGCCTGGAAGGTAAACCTGCAGCATCCCATAATACATGCCCTGCGGGAGGGTTCGCAGTATTCGCTGCTCAACAGAGTATTACATTACGCAAACATAATCTGCATTTCTTTTCACAAGGTATGAGTATCTTTACTACAGCAAACAGACAATCCTACCTATTAAAAGCCTGTACAATGATTTCTCATAGTCGCAGATTTCTTACCACAAGATAAATTCCGTATACACAATTGTTTTCATTATACATTGCCTAATTACCAAAAGCAAGGGGCAACTTCCAAAGAATCCCCTAGAACTTCCAAAGAATCCCCTAGAATCATAAAGAAAGAGGTTCCCCCACCTTCGGAGTTAGCCGTTCTTAGGTCCGGCCGAAGGGATTAGCCCCCGCAAGATGAGCCGCCCGGCATCAAGCCCCCGCCGTTTCCCTATCTTCACCGCTCCTAAGTCAACACCCCGCCTGCAGCCAGCCTCCAGAATTTTTAAAAAATATGTGAAATGGTATTGACAAAAATTAGGGGGAGTGCTATGTTAATTACAGATGTTAGCACTCCTCAACAACGAGTGCTAATAAAGCAAAAAGAGAGGAGCGATTGGATGCAGCTGGACGACAGAAAGACGAAAATATTGCAGGCGATCATCCGGAACTATCTGGAAACCGGCGAACCTGTAGGTTCCAGAACGATTTCCAAATACTCGGATTTGAAATTGAGTTCAGCCACCATTCGCAACGAAATGTCAGATTTGGAGGAGATGGGATTTATTGTACAGCCCCATACATCTGCGGGCCGGATCCCTTCCGACAAAGGTTATCGGCTTTACGTCGATCAGATGATGGAGGAAAAAGAACGGGAAGTCACGGAGATGAAAGAACTCATGATCCAGAAGGCTGACCGGATGGAGTCGCTGCTGCAGCAGGTGGCTAAGGTATTGGCACATAATACGAATTACGCGACGATGATTTCCTCGCCTCAGTACCATCATAATAAAGTAAAGTTCATACAGTTAAGCGAAGTGGATGAGACTCAGATCCTGGCGGTCATTGTTGTGGAAGGCAATATCGTGAAGAATAAGATTATCACGGTGGATGAGCCTTTGGATAATGAGAAGATCCTGAAGCTCAATATTATGCTGAATACACAGCTCAATGGATTGACGCTGGAAGAGATCAACCTGGGAATGATCGCGAACCTGAAGGAACAGGCCGGAATCCACAGCGGACTGGTGAGCGATGTGCTGGACGCGGTGGCGGAGGCGATTAATCTGGACGATGATCTGGAGATTTACACCAGCGGCACCACGAATATTTTCAAATATCCGGAGCTGTCCGACAGCGAACGGGCCAGTGAACTTTTGAGCACCTTTGAAGAAAAGCAGCAGTTAAGCGATCTGGTAAATGAGACGCTGGCTAACGCGGACGAACATGGAATTCAGGTTTATATCGGGAATGAGACACCGGTACGGGCCATGAAGGACTGCAGTGTTGTGACCGCGACTTATGAATTAGGGGAAGGTATGCAGGGAACCATAGGTATCATCGGACCAAAGAGAATGGATTACGAAAAAGTAGTGAGCACTCTCAAAACACTGATGGTTCAACTGGATGCGATCTATAAGAAAAAAACATAGGCAGAGATAGAAAGGAAGGTAACCAGGCTTGGCAGAAGAAAAAGATACGATAAAGGCAGATCAGCAGGAGACAGCAGATATTCCAACGGATCAGGAGAATACGGCGGCAGAGACAGCGCAGGCAGCAGACCAGGAACCGGCGGAAGATAACGTGAAGGAAGCTGAAGCTGCACAGCCGGATACACAGGAAGGCGACGAGAAAAAAGAGAAGTTCAGTAAGAGAAAAGAAAAGAAAGAAAAAAGAGATAAGAAAGATGAAAAGATCGAAGAGCTGTCCGACCAGGTAAAACGGCAGATGGCGGAGTTCGATAACTACAGGAAGCGGACCGAGAAAGAGAAGTCCCACATGTATGAAATCGGCGCAAAAGAAGTGATTGAAAAGATGCTGCCGGTTGTGGATAACTTCGAGAGAGGCCTTGCCAGTGTGCCGGAAACAGGACGGGAAGATCCATTTGTGGAAGGCATGAACAAAATTTATAAGCAGTTGATGACCACGTTGGATGAGATTGGTGTAAAACCGATCGAGGCGGTGGGAGGCGAATTTGATCCGAACCTGCACAATGCGGTTATGCATGTGGAAGACGAAGAGGCAGGCGATAACATCGTTGTGGAAGAATTCCAGAAGGGATATCTTTACAAAGAAAGCGTCGTTCGTCACAGCATGGTAAAAGTAGCAAATTAAACAAATAGAATGATAGAATCAGGAGGAAATCATAATGGGAAAAATCATAGGAATTGACTTAGGTACAACAAACTCATGCGTAGCAGTTATGGAAGGTGGAAAACCTGTCGTTATAGCGAATACGGAAGGAGCCAGAACCACACCGTCTGTAGTCGCATTTACAAAAACAGGAGAGCGTCTGGTTGGAGAGCCGGCAAAGCGTCAGGCGGTTACCAACTCTGAGAAGACCATCTCCTCCATCAAAAGACATATGGGAAGCGATTTCCGCGTAGACATTGACGGGAAGAAATATACCCCTCAGGAAATCTCCGCCATGATCCTTCAGAAATTAAAAGCGGATGCGGAAAACTACCTGGGTGAAAAAGTCACCGAAGCAGTGATCACGGTTCCTGCTTACTTCAATGACGCGCAGCGTCAGGCTACCAAGGACGCAGGTAAGATCGCAGGACTGGATGTAAAACGTATTATTAATGAGCCGACCGCTGCCGCTTTGGCCTACGGCCTGGATAATGAAAAAGAACAAAAAATCATGGTTTACGACTTGGGCGGCGGTACTTTCGACGTATCCATCATCGATATCGGCGACGGAGTCATCGAGGTTTTGGCTACCTCCGGTAACAACCGTCTGGGCGGTGATGACTTTGACCAGAAGATTACCGATTATATGATCGCAGAGTTCAAGAAAAATGAAGGCGTAGACCTTTCCGCTGACAAGATGGCTCTCCAGAGATTAAAAGAAGCCGCAGAGAAAGCGAAAAAGGAGCTGTCCTCCGCCACCACCACCAACATCAACCTGCCGTTTATCACCGCCACAGCGGATGGCCCGAAGCACTTTGACATGAACCTGACCAGGGCAAAATTTGACGAACTGACCCATGATCTGGTAGAATTAACCGCAGAGCCTGTAAAGAACGCATTGAGAGATGCCGGAATCACAGCTTCTGAACTCAGCAAGGTATTATTGGTTGGCGGTTCCACCAGAACCCCGGCTGTTCAGGATAAAGTAAAACAGTTGACCGGACATGACCCCAGCAAGACCTTAAACCCCGATGAATGTGTAGCTCTCGGAGCTTCCATCCAGGGCGGTAAGCTGGCTGGAGATGCCGGCGCAGGGGAAATCCTGCTGTTAGATGTTACCCCGCTGTCTCTGTCCATCGAGACCATGGGTGGAATAGCAACCAGACTGATCGAGCGGAACACGACGATCCCTACCAAGAAGAGCCAGATCTTCTCCACCGCTGCAGATAATCAGACGGCCGTGGATATCAATGTCCTTCAGGGTGAGCGTCAGTTTGCGAAAGACAACAAGTCCTTAGGACAGTTCCGGTTAGACGGAATCCCGCCTGCAAGACGGGGCGTGCCGCAGATCGAGGTTACCTTTGATATTGATGCCAACGGTATTGTGAATGTTTCCGCGAAAGACCTGGGAACCGGAAAAGAGCAGCATATCACCATCACCGCCAGCTCCAACATGTCTGATTCCGATATCGACAAAGCAGTCAGAGAAGCTGCCGAGTTCGAGTCTCAGGATAAGAAACGTAAGGAAGCCATCGATACCAGAAACGACGCAGATGCTATGGTATTCCAGGTGGAAAAGGCCATGGAAGAGGTCGGTGATAAGATTGATGCCAATGACAAAACTGCGGTACAGGCAGATGTCAACGCATTAAAGGAGATCATTGAGAAAACCAACGCAGAAGAGATGACAGAAGCTCAGGTAGCCGAATTAAAAGCTGCCAAGGATAAATTGATGGAAAGCTCTCAGAAGCTGTTTGCTAAGGTTTATGAGCAGGCACAGCAGGCTGCCGGAAATGCAGGAGCAGGCCCGGATATGGGCGGTGCGGCAGACGGCGGTTCTTATCAGGCCGACGACGTTGTAGATGGAGATTACAAAGAGATCTAAGAGAAATCGAATAGGAATTTATAAGGGGAAGAACCACTCTTCCCCTTATCCTGATGAAACAGAGAGGTTGAACAGATATGGCAGACAAGAGAGACTATTATGAAGTCTTAGGCGTGGATCGAGGAGCCGATGATGCTACCATAAAAAGTGCATACAGAAAACTGGCGAAAAAATACCATCCCGACATGAATCCGGGAGACACCGAGGCGGAGAAAAAGTTCAAAGAAGCTTCGGAAGCATACGCCGTACTTAGTGATGCGGAAAAGAGGCGACAGTATGACCAGTTCGGTCATGCGGCCTTTGACGGCTCAGCCGGTGCCGGAGGCTTTGATTTTTCCGGTATGGATATGGGTGATATTTTTGGTGATATATTCGGCGATTTGTTCGGCGGAGGCAGAAGCAGCCGCAGGGCCAACAACGGACCCATGCGCGGGGCGAATTTACGCACCAGTGTAAGAATTACCTTTGAGGAGGCGATCTTCGGCTGTGAGAAGGAGATCGAGCTGACGCTTAAGGATAACTGTTCCACCTGTCACGGAACAGGAGCAAAGCCCGGCACCTCTCCGGTCACCTGTGAGAAGTGCGGTGGAAAAGGCCAGGTGGTATTTACCCAGCAGTCCTTGTTTGGTATGGTTCGGAATGTACAGACCTGTCCGGACTGTCACGGAACCGGCCAGATCATCAAAGAAAAATGTACCGATTGTCACGGAACGGGCTACATTGCGAACCGCAAGAAAATCCAGGTATCGATTCCGGCCGGCATAGACAACGGCCAGAGCATCCGTATCCGGGACAAAGGCGAACCCGGAACCAACGGCGGCCCCAGAGGCGATCTGATGGTTGAAGTCGTAGTATCCAGACACCCGATTTTCCAGCGCCAGGACGCCAACATCTTCTCCACGGCCCCCATCAGCTTTGCGGTAGCGGCCCTGGGCGGAGACGTCAAGATCAGCACAGTGGACGGAGACGTCCTCTACACCGTAAAACCCGGAACCCAGACAGACACCAAAGTACGCCTGAAGGGCAAAGGAGTCCCTTCCCTCAGAAATAAAGACATCCGGGGCGACCACTATGTAACCCTGGTTGTTCAGGTACCCACAAAGCTAAACGAGGAAGCCAAGGAAGCACTCCGCAAGTTTGACGAGGCCAACGGAAACACGCTGAATCAGTCCCATGAGGGGAATGAGAAATCTAAGAGAAAAGGGTTTAAATTTAAATAGGAGACGCGCGGACCTTGCAGGAACCGGGGCCATTCGCCGGGAACATTTGATATGTTCCCGGCGAATGGCCCCTTGCCCGTCGTTGGCGCGGCTTTAGAGCAACGGGGGGTTGCTTGTGCTGCCTCATATAAAGCGGTAAAATTATAGAAAGCCGGCTAAAATAAGTGACATTTTTTGAAAGTGTGTGAGCTTATTTTAGGTACAACTTTATGATCTGATTAGCCGGTCGCGGAAAAGGAGGAAATGTACAATGGAAACAAGGGACGCGATATTAGAATTGCGGAAAAGTCTAAATTTATCTCAGGATGAATTTGCCGAGAAATTATTAGTCACCCGGCAAGCCGTTTCCCGCTGGGAAAACGGGGAAACCACACCCAATATAGATACACTCAAATTGCTTGCGAGCATCTTTGATGTGTCAGTGGACTATCTGTTAGGTCAGCCTGCAGGACAATGCCAAAGCTGCGGAATGATTATGGAAAAAGACAGCGACAAAGGAACACAGAGCGACGGCAGCAAATCAGAGGAATATTGCGCATTTTGTTATCGACGGGGAGAATTCGCTCAGGATATCACGATGGAGGAAATGATCGAACATAATTTAAAAGATCTGGATGAATGGAATAAAGACACCGGTCTGCATTTAACAGAGCAAGAGGCAAGAGAACAACTTAGGGAATTTCTGCCGACGTTAAAACGCTGGAAAAAGGACCAATAACACGGATTCAATCCACTGATAATAAAGAAGCCGTGCTCAAGCGTCCAATCTAATACGGAACAGCATTTCCGACATCTGGCGGGTCTGCATTATAAAATGAATGAAAGTACATCATAAAACATAAAAACAGCCTATAAAATTAAACCATGAAACAGGGCTTTATATAAAGTAGGGAGGAGCTGGGGGCGGCGGCTGGCTTGCGGGGGCGGGGCAAAATTCGTGGGGACAAATCGCTTGAGGCTGTATCTTAGAACAGGTTACGCAGATGGTGGGAGAACCTCGCAGGGCCTGGAACACTGTCCGAGCCGTATTTTGGCGAGTTTGTTCCAGGCCTTGCTAATAAGAGGTTCTCCCGCCATCGTAGTTACCTGTTCTTAGATCCAGCCGAAGCGATTTGTCCCCACGAATTTTGCCCCGCCCTCGCAAGCCAGCCGCCGCCCCCAGCTCCTCCCGGCCCCATCGAAAAAATCCCCCCTCATCACCAGCACAAGTTTCCCTCTTGTTTTTCATGGAGCACCTGTGGTAATATGGGAAAAGACGAAATATGAGGTGAATCCCGTGAAATGGAAAAAATTTACGATTAAGACAAAAACAGAAGCAGAAGATCTGGTGATCAGCAGCCTGGTGGATCTGGGGATCGAGGGCGCCGAGATTGAGGACAAGGTGCCTTTGACGCAGAACGATAAGAAACAGATGTTCGTGGATATCCTGCCTGACGGGCCGGAGGATGACGGCATCGCCTATATCAGTTTTTATCTGGAGGAGGATACCGATGAGACGGAACTCCTGGCGCAGGTGAGGGAAGAACTGGAAGGGCTGCGTATGTTCGTGGATGTCGGAGAGGCCGGCATCGAGGCGTCCGAGACAGAGGATAAGGACTGGATTAATAACTGGAAGCAGTATTTTAAGCAGTTCTATGTGGATGATATCCTGATTATCCCGTCCTGGGAGGAAGTGAAGCCGGAGGACGAGGGGAAGATGATCATTCATATTGATCCCGGTACGGCTTTTGGGACTGGTATGCATGAGACGACCCAGCTCTGTATCCGGCAGCTGAAGAAATATGTGCGGCCGGGGATCGATGTACTGGATCTGGGCTGCGGCAGCGGGATTCTGTCTATCGCCGCCTGTAAGCTGGGAGCCGGGCACGCGGTGGGGACGGATCTGGACCCCTGTGCGATTAACGCTACCCATGAGAACATGGAAGCCAATGCGATTGAACCGGGCCGCTTTGAGGTGATGATTGGTAATATCATCGATGAGAAAGAGATCCAGGATGCGGTCGGATATGAAAAATATGACATTGTACTGGCGAATATTCTGGCGGAAGTGCTGGTGCCGCTGACTCCGGCGGCCATCGCAGCGATGAAACCGGGAGCGCTCTATATTACCTCCGGGATTCTGGATGTGAAAGAGGAACTGATCGTGCGTACGGTGAAAGAAGCCGGACTGGAAGTTGTGGAAGTGACCCGTCAGGGAGAGTGGGTCAGTGTGACGGCGAGGAAGAGATAGATGTACCATTTCTTTGTGAATCCGGGGCAGATACAGGAGTCTGGAATCGTCATTCTGGGAACGGATGTGAATCATATCCGGAATGTTCTGCGGATGAAACCGGGAGAAAAAGTATGTGTGAGCACAGACGGAACATTCCGGGAATATTTATGCGAGATATCGGAGATTGAGCCGGATTGTATCCGGCTTGGGATATTGTCCGCAGAAGAAGAGAATCGTGAATTGCCCTGCCGGATCACGCTGTTCCAGGGGCTGCCCAAAAGCGACAAAATGGAGCTGATCATCCAGAAGGCGGTGGAATTGGGCGTATCTGAGGTGGTTCCGGTTGTGACCCGAAGGACGGTCGTAAAATTGGATGCCAAAAAAGAACAGAATAAATTAAAACGCTGGAATGCCATTTCGGAGAGCGCGGCGAAACAGTCCGGCCGGATGGTAATTCCGAAAGTCAAAGAGCTGATGAAGTTCTCAGATGCCCTGGCCTATGCCAGGAACATGGATCATGTTTTTATTCCCTATGAACATGCGCAGGGCATGGAAAAAAGCCGGGAATTGCTCCAGGCTGTGGGGTCAGGCCAGTCTGTAGGTGTTTTCATCGGACCGGAGGGCGGATTCGAAGAAGACGAAGTGCAAAAAGCCTGCGGCATGGGCGCGTCTGCGGTATCCCTGGGCAGACGGATTTTGAGAACGGAGACCGCGGGACTCGCCATTCTTTCCGTTTTAATGTTCCAGTTGGAATGCAATGACGCAATTGGGATAAACTAAGACAAGGCAAAAATAAGGATGGTGAAGAAACCTATGGAATGCTATTTTGATAATTCGGCAACAACCCGCTGCTATGAGTCCGTAAAAGAGATCATGATCCGGACGATGATGACCGATTACGGCAATCCCTCCTCCATGCACAAAAAGGGTGTGGATGCGGAGAAGTATGTAAAAGATGCCAGGGATATCATAGCGAAAAATCTAAAAGTCAACGCGAAGGAGATTTTTTTTACATCCGGAGGTACGGAGGGGAATAATCTGGCCATTATCGGAACGGCTATGGCCAACCGCAGATCCGGGAATCATGTGATTACTTCAGCGGTGGAACATCCTTCCGTAACGGCTGCCATGGAGTATCTGGAAGGGAACGGTTTCCGGGCCAGCTATATTCCGGTGGATGCGGAGGGGATTCTGCGTATGGATGCGCTGGAAGCTGCCCTTGACGAAGAGACGGTTCTTGTCTCGGTTATGTATGTTAACAATGAAATCGGGGCGGTACAGCCCATTCAGGATATCGCGGAACTGGTTCACAAAAAGGCGCCGAAAGCCAAACTCCATGTGGATGCGGTACAGGCCTATGGAAAATACCGTATTTTACCGAAAAAGCTGGGGATTGACCTGCTGTCAGCCAGCGGCCATAAAATACATGGCCCGAAAGGCGTAGGCTTTTTGTACGTCAGCGACAAAGTGAAAATCAAACCAATCTCCTACGGCGGCGGACAGCAGGAGGGTATGCGCTCCGGCACGGTGAACACCACCGGAATCGCCGGCCTGGGGGCGGCGGTAAAAGAGCTGTATACCGGTTTTGATGAAAAAATCCAGCGGCTTTACACGGTGAAGCAGGCTTTTGTCAATGGGATCGGAACAATCGAGGGGGCGGTAATTCATGGCCTTGTTGGTATAGAAAGTGCCCCCCATATCGTGAACGTGAGTTTCCCGGGGGTACGCAGTGAAGTTTTGCTGCATGCGCTGGAGGAGTATGAGATCTATGTGTCTGCGGGCAGTGCCTGCGCAGCCGGAAAGAAACATGCCGTCAGTCCGACCCTGACTGCGATCCATCTGGACAAGGACCAGCTGGAATCGGCGATCCGGTTCAGCTTTCATCTGGAATCCACGGTGGACGAGGTGAATTACTGTATCGAAAAGCTTCAGGAAATCGTACCCAAGCTGAAGAAATATACCCGCAGATAGGTAGTGCGGGGAAAATGATAATACGGGTATAGCATAAAGATACAGCATGGCAAAAAATAAAAGATAGATAGAAATAGAGCAGCAGGAAATAATAGTAATGTTTCATAAGGAGAGAATAAGATGTATCAGGCATTTCTGATAAAATACGGGGAAATCGGAATTAAGGGGAAAAACCGTTACCTGTTTGAGGACGCGCTGGTAAAGCAGATCCGGCATGCGTTAAAACCCGTAGAAGGCGAATTCCAGGTATCCAAAGAACAGGGGCGCATCTATGTGGCCTGTCCGCAGGATTATGACTATGACGAGGCCGTAGAAGCCTTACAGCGGGTGTTCGGTATTGTGGGGATCTGTCCCACCGTATGTGTGGAGGATGAAGGCTTTGATCAGCTCACCCGGGACGTACTGGCCTATATGGACGATGTCTACCCGGATAAGAATATGAGTTTCAAAGTATGCGCGCGCAGGGCCAGAAAGAATTATCCGATGGATTCCATGCAGATCAATGCCGAGATGGGCCACCGGATTCTGGAAGCCTATCCGCAGCTTCATGTGGATGTCCATAACCCTCAGATCATGCTGACCATAGAAGTCCGGGAGAAAATTTATATTTATTCCGAGATCATACCCGGGCCGGGCGGAATGCCGGTGGGTACCAACGGGAAATGTATGCTTTTGTTATCCGGAGGAATCGACAGTCCGGTGGCAGGCTATATGGTAGCCAAGCGCGGTGTGAAAATTGACGCCGTTTATTTTCATGCGCCCCCCTATACCAGTGAGCGGGCCAAACAAAAAGTGGTGGATCTGGCCTCGCAGGTGGCGAAGTATTCGGGACCTGTCTATTTATACGTGGTGAACTTTACAGATATCCAGCTGTATATTTATGATAAATGCCCCCATGACGAGCTGACAATCATCATGCGGCGTTATATGATGCGGATCGCGGAGGAACTGGCGCGCAAAAATGAGGCGCTGGGACTGATCACGGGTGAGAGTATCGGACAGGTGGCAAGCCAGACTGTCCAGAGCCTGGCGGCTACCAATGAAGTGTGCACCATGCCGGTGTTCCGGCCGCTGATTGCTTTTGATAAACAGGATATCATTGATATTGCTGAGAAAATAGGTACATTTGAGACCTCCATTCAGCCGTATGAGGATTGCTGTACCATCTTTGTGGCGAAGCATCCGGTCACGAAGCCCAGTATTCCGGTGATCAAACGTTCGGAAAAGAAACTGGAGGAAAAGATAGAGGAAATGGTAGCACAGGCGATTGATTCTGCGGAATGCATCATTGCCGGCTAGGGTGCGCCTGTAATTGCTTTCCGTCAGATGTACGTCCCGCTTTGCGGGAGATTTGGTTCCGATGAGGGAGGCGCGGCGGGCTGCGTTGACCGAAGTGGGATCGAATATACCGCGAAGTGGGGCGTGCAGATGGCGAAACAGGCAGTGCGGTTAGTTGGGATAGGAACAGGTCAATGCGCCGGGAGCTTGCAGCAGGGCAAGAAAAAACACCCCGCTGTCCATAGCGAGGTGCATGTCCCTTCCTTTTGCAAAAGCAGGGTTCTTAATCGATGATATAAGGAGCAAGCGTTGCAAGAATCGTATCGATATTTTCTTCTGCGTGGATGTTCAGATCGATCGGTTTGGACAGATCCAGGCTGAAAATACCCATGATGGATTTCGCATCGATTACATACCTTCCGGAAACCAGATCAAAATCGTTATCAAATCTAGTGATGTCATTCACAAAAGATTTCACTTTATCAATGGAGTTTAAAGAAATTCTTACTGTTTTCATTGGAAAAACCTCCCATATATTTTTTATATGTTCATCTTACCGTCGGGGTATGGAAAAGTCAATACGCAAACATACAAAGAAAATCGGGATTATTCGTCAATTTTGATAAATTTGATTATGCAGTTGTAAAGGAATTGTTATGAAAAGAGTAGCATTGCACAATTTAGGATGTAAAGTAAACGCATATGAAACGGAAGCCATGCAGCAGATGCTGGAGGAAAACGGCTATGAGATCGTTTCGTTCACAGAGCCCGCGGATGTCTATATCATCAATACCTGTACCGTAACCAATATCGCGGACCGCAAGTCCAGGCAGATGTTACACCGGGCAAAGGCAAAGAATCCAAACGCCTGCGTGGTGGCGGTTGGCTGTTATGTACAGGCGGCCGGTGAGGAACTTTTACAGGACGCGGCCGTGGATCTGGTGATCGGGAATAACCGGAAAAAAGATCTGATCCGGGTGCTTCAGGAGTGGGAGCAGGATCATAATGCGGCAGAATGCATTACCGATATTGCCGCCGATCAGGAATACGAGGAATTAACCCTTGGCAGAACCACGGAACATACCCGGGCTTATCTAAAAGTGCAGGATGGCTGCAACCAGTTCTGCAGTTATTGTATCATTCCCTATGCCAGAGGACGGGTGCGGAGCCGTAAAATGGAAGATGTGATAAAAGAAGTGAAACGTCTGGCAGCCGAAGGATATCAGGAGATCGTTCTGACCGGGATACACTTAAGCTCTTACGGAGTGGATTTTGACCCCTGCTCCTCCCTGCTGGATCTGATCTTACGTGTACAGGAAGTGGAGGGAATCGGGCGGATCCGGCTGGGATCCCTGGAACCCCGCATCATCACGGAAGAATTTGTATCGGAACTGTCGAAGAGCCGCAAATTCTGTCCCCATTTTCATTTGTCCCTGCAAAGCGGCTGTGATGAAACGCTCAAACGGATGAATAGACACTACACAACCGGTGAATACTTTAAAAAATGCCAGTTGATCCGGGAATATTTTGAGCATCCGGCTCTGACGACGGATATTATCGCAGGTTTCCCACAGGAGACCGAAAAGGAATTTGAAACGACCCGGGCCTTTTTGGATAAAGTCTCGTTTTATGAGACCCACATTTTCAAATACTCCAGGAGACAGGGAACCAAAGCGGCGGTGATGGAGGGGCAGGTTCCCGAACCGGTAAAAGCCGTGCGCAGCAATGAACTGCTGTCTCTGCACAGGGAGAAGTCCAGAGCGTTCCGGGAGTATTACCTGGGCAGGACCCAGGAGGTACTATTTGAGGAAATGACAGAGATGGATGGGGAAATCTATCAGATCGGCCATACAAAGGAATATGTAAAAGCTGCCGTAAAAAGCAAAAAGGAACTGTCCAACCAGCTGCTTTTGGTGCGGGTGACAGGCTTTCTGACGGACGAAATCATGTTGGCGGAATTCGAGTAAATCACCGGTTCCTGTTTTCAACAGTAAAATAGACATTGAATTTTCAGCCGGTATATATTAGAATAAGGGTAAAGTTTGTTTAAGAGCGTGAAGAATGGAGTATATGGGGATAACGCACGCATGGAGGAAAGAATGAAGGATCTCAGCAATACAAGATATTTTAAAGTCCAGACTGAGCCGGAACTGCAGGTAGAGGATGTGTTAAATAAGGTGTATGAGGCGATGACGGAGAAGGGCTATAACCCGGTGAATCAGATCGTGGGTTATATCATGTCCGGAGACCCGACTTATATAACCAGCCATAATAATGCCAGAAGCCTGATTATGAAGGTGGAACGGGACGAGCTGGTGGAAGCGCTGTTAAAATCCTATATCAAAAATAACCATCTGGAATAGCAGTAAGGAGAACGTTATGCGGATCATGGGTTTGGACTTCGGTTCCAAAACTGTCGGGGTGGCCATAAGCGACCCTCTTTCAATTACTGCCCAGGGAATCGAGATTATCAGAAGAGAGACTGAGAATAAGCTGCGCAGAACATGCGCCAGAATCGAGGAACTGATCAGGGAATATGGGGTAGAGTCCATTGTACTGGGCTTCCCAAAGAATATGAATAACACGGTGGGCGACCGCGCGCAGAAATCTCTGGAATTCGCTGAGATGCTGAAGCGGCGCACAGGACTTCCTGTCATCATGTGGGACGAGCGTCTCACCACAGTGGAAGCAGAACGGGCCCTGATCGAGGGCAACGTGCGAAGAGAGGACAGGAAAGAACACATCGACCGGTTAGCGGCTGTATTAATCCTACAAGGATATTTAAATACATTGCATTAGGAGCTTATATGGAAAAAATTATTTTCACTATGGAAGACACAAAGGAAAACGTGGAATTTTTCATCATGGAACAGACGAGAGTAAGTGGTGTGGACTATCTTCTGGTTACTGACACGGAGGACGAAGAGGAAGACGGTACCTGCTATATTTTAAAGGATCTGTCCGCAAGTGAGGATGCGGAAGCCCTGTATGAAATCGTGGACGATGATGAGGAGTTGACGTATGTATCCAGAATCTTCGAAGAGCTTCTGGAAGACGTTACCATCGAAAGGTAAACAAAAGAGCGTAAAATAAAAAATTTGGAGGTGCTATTTTTTGAAGAAACAAAACAACAGCAAATTGCGGATCATCCCGTTAGGAGGCCTGGAACAGATCGGGATGAACATTACTGCCTTTGAATACGAAGACAGTATGATTGTGGTGGATTGCGGTCTGTCGTTCCCTGAGGATGACATGCTGGGAATCGACCTGGTCATCCCGGATATCACGTATCTGAAGGACAACATTGATAAATTAAAAGGCTTTGTAATTACCCATGGCCATGAGGACCATATCGGGGCTCTTCCTTACATTTTAAAGGAAATCAACGCTCCCATTTATGCGACAAAATTAACGGTAGGCCTCATTGACAATAAGCTCAAGGAACACAATCTGTTAAAGGGAACCAAAAGAAAAGTGATCAAACACGGACAATCCATTAACCTGGGTGCATTTCGGATCGAGTTTATCAAAACCAATCACAGTATCGCAGATGCTTCCGCCCTGGCGATCTATTCCCCGGCAGGAACCATCGTTCATACCGGAGACTTTAAGGTGGATTATACTCCCGTATTCGGGGATGCTATAGATTTACAGAGGTTCGGCGAAATCGGCAAAAAGGGCGTACTGGCCCTGATGTGTGACAGTACCAACGCGGAGCGGCCCGGTTTTACCATGTCGGAGCGCACGGTGGGCAAAACCTTTGACAACATCTTTGCGGAACACAAGAACAGCAGAATTATCGTAGCGACCTTCGCGTCCAATGTGGACCGGGTGCAGCAGATTATCAACTCCGCCTACAAATACGGCCGGAAGGTAGTGGTAGAAGGGCGCAGTATGGTCAACGTCATCGGCACGGCCGCGGAATTAGGCTACATCAATATTCCGGATAAGACACTGATCGAGATCGAGCAGATGAAGAATTATGCCGACGAGCAGACCGTACTGATTACGACGGGAAGCCAGGGGGAATCCATGGCGGCGCTGTCCAGAATGGCGGCCAGTATTCATAAAAAGGTATCCATAAAGCCTGGTGATACCGTGATCTTCAGCTCCAACCCGATTCCCGGAAACGAAAAAGCCGTATCCAAGGTGATCAATGAGCTGTCCATGAAGGGCGCGGATGTGATCTTCCAGGATGCCCATGTATCCGGACATGCCTGCCAGGAAGAGATTAAACTGATCTATTCCCTGGTACGGCCCAAATACGCGATTCCGGTACACGGCGAATACCGGCATTTAAAAGCGCAGGCGGGAATCGCCTATAATCTTGGAATTCCAAAGGAAAATATCAAGATCCTGTCCTCCGGCGACGTGCTGGAACTGGATCAGGAAGATGCGAAAGTGGTGGACCACGTACAGACCGGCGCCATCCTGGTAGACGGACTGGGCGTTGGAGATGTGGGAAACATTGTATTAAGAGACCGGCAGCATCTGGCAGAGGATGGAATTATGATCGTCGTGCTGGCGCTGGAAAAATACAATAATCAGGTAGTATCGGGACCGGATATTGTCTCCAGAGGTTTTGTCTATGTGAGGGAGTCCGAGGATCTGATGGAGGAAGCCAGACATGTGGTAAATGACGCACTGGATGCGTGTATGGAAAAGCGGATTACGGACTGGAGCAAGATGAAGACCATGATCCGGGATTCCTTAAGCGACTATCTCTGGAAGAAAACCAAACGCAGTCCCATGATTCTGCCGATCATTATGGAAGTGTAAAAAATGCTTGTTGCAGATTGCTTAAGAGAATTAAAAAACGCCATTGGAAGCAGTGAAGAATACCTGCGGTTTGAGCGCGCAAAACAGAATCTGGCAGAATTTCCGGATCTGAAGCATCAAGTCGAGGAATGGCGGAGAAAATACTATTGTATACAGAATCAGGACGGTATCGACCTGTTTGACGAAGTTGACAGTTTACAGGAGGAGTATGCCAGAATACGAAAAAATCCCCTGATCCGGGAATTTCTGGCATCGGAGCTGCTGGTATGTCATATGATCCAGGAAGTATATCGGGAAATTTTAGACAGTGTAGATCTGGACCTTCAGTTCCTGGACGAGACTGCTCTGTAGGAGGTACAAAAGGATGGATTCGAAAAAAGCAGCTTTGGCGACGATGAAAATGGCTCTTCGTATTATCATAATAGCCCTGGTTATTTTACTGTTGGTTTATTTGGGACGCGCGGCTTTTGATTTTGGTCTGTCGGTATTTTCCAACCGTACGATGGACCCGTCCCCGGGACGCCAGGTGACGGTTGTGATAAAACAGGGAGATTCTTCCGGTGATGTGGGTGAGATGCTGGAAGGCAAAGGTCTGGTGGAAGGCAAGTGGACGTTTGTGGTAAGAGAGAAGCTGTCCAAGTATTCCGGGAAGATACAGCCGGGTACCTATACGCTGAACACCTCCATGCCCCTTTCCGATATGCTGGCCATATTAGCGGGAGACAACGCCGAAGAAGGGGAAGAGGATCAGGAAGAGTGATAGTAGATGAACGGTTGATAACCTATCTGAATTCTCTTGACTCCGGCAATCCGGCCTATCTGGAGCAGTTAGAGCAAACGGCCAGAGAGGCATATGTTCCGGTTATCCGCAAAGAAACCCAGAGCCTGTTAAAGGTGCTGGTCACTTTGAAGCAGCCCGCATCGATCCTGGAGATCGGTACGGCGATCGGTTTTTCCGCGCTGCTGATGAGTGAACATGCCCCGGACACATGCCGGATTACCACCATTGAAAATTATGAAAAGAGAATTCCCATAGCCAGGGAAAATATAAAAAAAGCGGGCCGGGAGCATCAGATTACCTTACTGCCCGGCGATGCACAGCAAATCATGAGGACTCTGAACGGTCCTTATGATTTTGTATTTATGGACGCGGCCAAGGGGCAGTACCTGAATTTCCTGCCTGAAGTGATGCGGCTTCTGTCCGCCGGCGGTCTCCTGGTGTCAGACAACGTACTGCAGGAGGGGAGCATCATACAGTCCCGCTACGCCGTCGGGCGCCGGGACCGAACCATCCACACCCGGATGAGAGAATACCTGTACCAGCTGACGCACCATCAGGAGCTGGTCACGACCATCCTGCCTCTGGGAGACGGAGTGGCGGTCAGCTGCAGAAAGACGCATGAGGACGCATCCGAAGGAAAGGGCAGAAAGGAAAGAGGATTTGCCTGAGCGAAGGGAAAGGAATAACAAAAACCATGAAGCAACAGGAACCAATGATACCGGAAACCAGAAAAGTACCAGAGCTGCTCATGCCGGAAATCAGAAAAAAACCGGAACCATCCAAACCAGCAGAAAGGAAAAAACCGGAACTACTGATCCCAGCCAGCAGTCCTGAAGTATTAAAAACGGCAGTGATATTCGGCGCCGACGCAGTCTACATCGGCGGTGAAGTCTACGGTCTGCGGGCAAAAGCCAAAAACTTCAGTATGGAAGACATGAGACAGGGAATTGAATTCGCCCACACTCACGGTGTCAAAGTATACGTAACCGCAAATATCCTGGCACACAACAAAGACCTGCCCGGGGTGGAAGCATATTTCCGTGAACTAAAAGAAATCAAGCCGGATGCCCTAATCATCGCAGATCCGGGAGTATTTTGCATTGCCCAAAAAATCTGTCCTGAGATCGAAACCCACATCAGCACCCAGGCCAACAATACAAACTACGGAACCTACCAATTCTGGTACGGCCAGGGCGTCAAACGCGTAGTATCCGCCAGAGAACTCTCCTTATCCGAGCTTCGGGAAATCCGGGCCCACATCCCGGAGGATATGGAAATCGAGACCTTCATTCACGGAGCTATGTGCATCTCCTATTCCGGCCGCTGTCTGCTCAGCAACTATTTCACCGGCCGTGACGCGAACCAGGGCGCCTGTACCCATCCCTGCCGCTGGAAATACGCGGTCATGGAAGAAAGCCGCCCGGGACAGTACCTGCCCGTCTACGAAAACGAAAGAGGTACCTACATCTTCAATTCCAAGGACCTCTGCATGATCGGGCACATTCCCGAACTAATAGAAGCAGGCATCGACAGCTTCAAAATAGAAGGCCGCATGAAAACCGCCCTCTACGTAGCCACGGTAGCCAGAACCTACCGAAAAGCGATCGACGACTACCTGGCATCCCCGGACGTATATCAGCAGAATATGTCCTGGTATCTGGACCAGATCTCCAACTGTACCTACCGCCAGTTCACCACCGGCTTCTTCTTCGGCAGGCCCGATGAGGAATCCCAGATCTACGACAACAACACCTACGTCAAGGAATACACCTACCTCGGCATCGTAAATGCCCACGATGAAGCGGGCCGTTCTGTCCTGGAACAAAGAAATAAGTTTGTGGTGGGAGAAACCATCGAAGTCATGAAACCCGGAGGGGAGAACCTCCCCGCCCGTGTCCTGGCCATTTATGATGAAACCGGAGCGGCTATGGAAAGCGCTCCCCATCCGAAGCAGATCCTGCATGTTGAGCTGTCTGCAAAGACGGAAATCTATGATATTCTCAGGCGCTCAGAGTAGGACCAGGAGGTCCGGCGCAGAGGATGAGCAGAGGTTTGGTAAATAATCCTCCAGCGAAAATGAAATACTCCGCCATCACGAAATCCATTGACCATTGAAGCGGAACATCTAGAAAGCACCTTTGCCGTCCGGTGATGCCAGCACCGGACGGCTTTTCTATTCCGAATTCCTCGCCCCGCGGTTCCCCGGTCCCCCGCCTTCTCAGTCCCGGCCCCCGCATAGACTAAAAAGATTGTACAAATAAAACATTTCACTTGGAAAGGCACTAATGGACAGTGGGACACATAAACTGTAATAATTCCGCTATGAGGTGCTTTTGTGTGAAAACATTTCCAAAACCGCTGGGCGCCGAAGAAGAACAATACTATTTGCAAAAGTACCAGCAGGGAGATCCGGAAGCAAAAGATCTGCTCATCGAAAAGAATTTGCGGCTTGTGGCCCATATTGTTAAGAAATATCAGCATCTGGATGATGATCCTGAGGATCTGATCTCCATTGGCACCATAGGGTTGATTAAAGCGGTATCTACCTATGACCAGAGCAAGGGAAGCAGACTGGCTACCTATGCGGCCCGCTGTATCGACAATGAACTTCTCATGTTTCTACGCTCGAAGAAAAAATCTTCGAAGGAAATTTCCCTTTATGAACCGATTGGGACGGATAAAGAGGGGAATGAACTGAATCTGCTGGATGTGATTGAACATAATACATTAAGCGTTACGGATAAGGTGAATCTGAAACAGGATATTGAGAAACTTTATGAGGTTCTGGAGAAAACTTTGACTAAAAGGGAAAAAATGGTCATAGAGCTGCGATATGGACTCTATAATCAGAAGGAGAAAACACAACGGGAAATCGCAGAAATGCTGGGGATCAGCCGTTCTTATGTGTCCAGAATTGAAAAAAATGCATTGGCAAAACTCCGTAAACTTCTGGAGTGAAAAGTGCCGGCTTTGGGATAGAGTTCCTGAGGCCGGTCTTTGTATTGCGTAAGATATTTTGCGTAAGATGTGCTTGCTGAATCTTTTTATTCTTTTCTGTACTCGGATATTGACCGGAATAAACTCATATACGGGGATACAGGCGCTTTTATCCTCGAATAGACCGGCATCCGGGGACAGGCCCCTTTCTCTGCGTAGCTGCTGAAAAATCGGGCTTTACTGCCGAAAGGTGCCAGTCCCCTTTCGGTTTGCCGTGAATAGTAACTATTAGTTATAAGTTCCTGGAGTTTTTCTTGACAAGAAGGGTTTTATGTGATATTTTTAAATTAAAGCAAACGGTTGCATAAGAAAAATATTTTATATTAAAAATATATAATATAAAATATAAATTATATACAAAATATATATAAATATTCAAAAAATAGATAATATAATGCAAAAATAATAGGAGTAAAAAATAAACCGGTTGCATAAAAAGGAGGTAGCGGGATGGCAGTAACGATTAAAGATGTGGCACAGGCAGCGGGAGTGTCTGCCTCGACGGTATCCAGAGTATTGAACAACAAAGGAGTTATATCGGAAGAGACCCGGAAGAGGATCTGGGACACGATGAAAGAATTGGAATATGTGCCCAACGATGTAGCCAGAAGTTTTGCAAACGGGAGCGCGCGTGCCTTTGCCCTGGTAATCGACGTGGTGGACGTCCGGGCTTATGCGAACAACTTTTTCAACAATACGGTGTTCGGCATTGAAACGGCCGCCCATGAGAACGGTTATAACCTCATGATTACCAATGAGAAGTCGGTGGAAGACGAGATCTCACCGGTACAAAAGCTTGTACTGGGGAAAAAGATCGACGGTATTGTTATTCCGATCTCCATGGCCGGTGAAAGTCTGTTGGAGAAGCTTAACGATCTGGGATTCCCGTCGGTAATTTTGGGACATTTGGATGAGGGCCGCACCGAGACCAGCTGGGTGGATATCAATAACACCCAGGGGGGGGCGCTGGCTGTCCGTCATTTGATAAAAAAAGGATACCGCAATATAGCCTTCCTGTACGGAAACGATAAGGAACAGTTCAACCAGGACCGGCTGACGGGATACAGCAGGGGAGTGTCTGCAGGCGGGATGGAGGTAAAACAGGAACTTATATGCCATGGCCTGTCGGGTGTGGAGGACAGCAGGGAATGCGTACTGGGACTGCTGCGGCAGGAAGACAGGCCGGACGCCGTGGTATGCGGGGATGACAGGCTGGCCCTTGGGGCGCTTAGAGCGGCAAAAGCGGCCGGTGTGGCGGTTCCCCGTGATTTTGGAATCGTAAGCTTTGATAATACGCCGCTTACTGAACTGGCGGACATTCCTATTACCAGCTTGGACGTGGATACCTTTGAACTGGGCCGTCAGGCCGCTGAGATCCTGATTCAGCAGATCGAGGAGCCGGAGGCCAGTTTCCGGCAGGTACTGCTTTCTACGAAAATAATCGGCAGGGCATCTACAGAACGTGAATCCGGGGAGGAAAAGATGTGAGAGAATCGTTAAACAAAGCTGCCGTGCTTCATCGTCCCACGAAGGAATATATTTATCCGGAATCACGGCATACGCTGGTGTACCAGCTGTCCGCAGCGCGGGGCGATCTGGAGCGGGTGGAGCTTCAGTATTGGTATCGCACAGAGGAAGAAGAGGAAGCGCGTCATTGTCTGCAAATGACCTGTTCTTTGCGGGACGGCTGCCGGGATTATTACAGGGCCAAAGTCACGTTCTCCGGGCCGGCCGCTTACGTACGTTACTGTTTCAGGCTGGAGAAGGGGAAGGACGTATACTGGTATGGTCCAAATGGTTTCCGGGATCGTAAGCCCGGTATGAAGGAACATTATTTTGAATTCCTGTGGCCCAATGAAGGGGATGGCTGCCGGGCGCCTGGCTGGAGCAGCAGCCAGGTATATTATCAGATTTTCCCCGAGAGGTTTCGCAACGGAGACAAGTCACTGGACCCGCCGGGAACGGTGCCCTGGGGAAGTATACCCAACCGTCAGGAATACATGGGCGGGGATTTGGCAGGGGTCATTGAAAAATTGGATTACATAAAGGATCTGGGAGCTACCTGTATTTACTTTACTCCCATATTCCATGCCATGTCGAACCACAAGTACGACACAGTGGATTATTATTCAGTGGATCCCGGGTTCGGTTCGGCGGAACTTTTCCGTCATCTGGTGGAAGAAGCCCATAACAGGGGATTACGGATCATTTTGGACGGGGTATTTAACCATTGCGGTTATGATTTTCCTTATTTTCAGGATTTTCTGGTTCATGGGGAGCAGTCGGCATACCGGGAGTGGTTTTATGCTGATTCCTACCCGGTACAGACCGATCCGCCAAACTATGACTGCGTGGGTCATTATAAATGGATGCCGAAGATCAACCTGAACTGTCCGGAGGCCAGACGTTACTTTATTGAAGTCGGAAAATACTGGGTCCGGGAATTTGATACGGACGGCTGGCGGCTGGACGTGGCTGATGAGGTGGCTACCAGCTTCTGGGAACAGTTTGCATGGGAATTAAGACAGGTGAAATCTGATATTCTGCTGATCGGAGAGACATGGGGAGACGCGGGGAGAATCTTAAACGGCAACCGGCTGGACAGCGCTATGAACTATCTGTTCAAGGATGCGGTAACCGACTTTATCGCCCGGGAGTGTATCACGGTGTCGGAATTTGACGGAAGACTGAACCGGATGCTGGCTCTGTACCCGGAAGAAGTATGCCTGCGTATGTATAACCTGCTGGACAGCCACGATACGGCCCGTTTTCTGTACGAGTGCGGCGGACAGGTACGGCTGCTCAAGCTGGCGGCCGCCGTCATGATGACATTCCCGGGCTGCCCGGCTATATTTTACGGGGATGAGGTGGGTGTCACCGGCGCCAATGACCCGCTGTGCCGGCAGGCCATGATATGGGAGGAAGAACGTCAGGACGCAGAGCTTCTCTTATGGTATAAGAAGCTGGCCTCGGTTCGCCATTCCTGCGTATCCCTGCAGCAGGGAAGCTTCTGTGCGAATCTGATATCGGATGAGAAAAAACTATACGGTTATTTCAGACAGACAGAGGATGAGGTTACTGCAGTAGTGATAAATGCCTCCCCGGATACGGCTAAGATGGAGGTGCCGCTTCCTTATGACGGAGAGTGGACCGATCTGCTGGACGGCGGAGAGGTAATAGCCGGGGAGATAAAAACCGGGGAGATGATAACCGGGGAGATAAAAACCGAGGAGATGATAACCGGAAAAATAATAACCGGAAAGAATGGGGACTGCAGCCGGTATATGAACTGTGACATGACGGATTACCGGGGATTGATCAAGGTGGAACTGGAAGCATATTCCATAAAAATATTTCGAAAAAGAGGTGTAATAGTATGAAAGGGAAGGGTATTAAAAAACTATTGGCATTATCAGTGGCAGCCATGATGACTTTCACACTCTCGGCATGTGGGGAAAAAGCGGCTTCGAACCCGGAACCGGCACAGACAACGCCTCCCAAGGCGGACACAGCGCCGGCAGAGACTCCTAAGAGTACGGAAACGCCGCCCGCAGAACCGGTCACTATTAACTTCTGGCACCATTACAGCGCTCAGTCGAAGGAGAACGAGACATTGACCAAGGTGCTGATCCCGAAATTTGAGGAGGAGAATCCGGGATATAAGGTGAACGCAGTTTCTCATGAATGGGCGGACCTGCACGATAAGATCCTGGTAAGTGCCAGCTCCGACACACTGCCCGACGTGGCCCGGCTGGATATCGCCTGGGTGCCGGAGTTCCAGAAGATGGATATACTGATTCCGCTGGATCAGGAGATGAGCGATTTTGGCACCGTCAGCGGGAACCTGCTGGAAAGCGCGATGAGTACCGCCAAGATCAAGGATCACTACTACGCGCTGGCCCTGAATACGAATTCCAAGATAATGTTCTACAACGAGGAAGCGTTCAAAGAAGCCGGACTGGAACCGCCGAAAACCATGGATGACTTTGCAAACGCGGTGAAAAAACTTTCCGGAAAGAATAAAGACGGACAGCAGGTGTGGGGATTGGATGAGCCGGCTCTGTCCGGATGGAACGTACTTCCATATATTTGGAGTTACGGCGGTTCCATCACGGATGAGAACTATACCAAGGCTGACGGATATGTGAACAGTGAAGCGACGGTTAAGGCGGTCAAAATGCTGGCCGACATGTATAAGAACAAAGAGTTTACAGGCTTTAACAGCGGAGATATTCCGATGACCGACGGGTTTGGTACCGGGCGCTATATGATGCTGTTAGAAGGCCCCTGGAAGACGGCGGAGATGGCCGGCGGGTATCCGGATTTCAAATACGGGACCTGCGAGATGCCGGCGGGCGACGGCGGTTCCATATCGGTGCTGGGCGGCGAGGACATCGCCATGTTCAAGACAGCGAATAAGGAAGGCGCCTGGAAGTTCATGCAGTTTATGACCAGTGAATTCGCGGAAGTGGAAATGGCAAAATGCGGGCAGATTCCGGTAAATAAGACTGCGCTGGAGAACGACGCCGTGAAGAACGCGGACTTCGCGCCGTTCCTGGATGCCATTCAGACCGCCAAGGCACGTCCTCCGGTAGCGTCCTGGTCGGAAATCGACAACGAACTGACCAACGCCATGACATCGGTCATTAAGGATGGGGCGGACGCTCAGAAAACGCTGGACGATCTGGCGGCTAAAATGGATAAACTGCTGGCGGAATAGCAGGTGCGGCAGGTGTTATGGACTACAGTTGACCGGGGCGGGCCAAACCGGATAAAAGAACGGCACAGGCGGCGGTTGGATCCGGCGCCTGTGACAGCCCGGCCGGGAAAAGGAGGATGACATGGGAATCAAATCAATTCGCAACCGCCTGCAGATATCGGCCCTTTTACTGCCCGGCGTGGCCGTGTTTGCACTATTTACCATATACCCCATTGTGAAGCTGTTTCAGATGAGCTTTTTGGCATGGGACTTTGGGTCCATGACCGGCCAGGAGTTCGCGGGCCTGCAAAACTATGCGGATGTCCTGTCGGACCCTACCTTTGGCACCGCGTTCGTGAATACTCTGCTGTATACGCTGGTGACGGTTCCGGGGCAGATGATCCTGGGCCTGCTGGCGGCCACGTTTATTAACGCGATTCCAAAGTTCCGGGTATCCTTCCGTGTCATCTATTATCTCCCTGTCATTACTTCCTGGGTAATTGTGTCCCTGGTATTTAAGTATATCTTTAATACGGAAGGAATGCTTAATTATTTCCTGTCCGACATCATCCATCTGACGAACGGGAATGTCCCCTGGCTGGACTCGAGGCAGGGCGGGATGTTCGTGGCGATGATGCTGGGGATCTGGAAGGGGGTCGGCTGGAATATGGTGATCTTTCTGGCCGCACTGCAGAGCGTTCCCCAGGACCTGTACGAATCCGCCCAGATGGATGGCTGCGGCAGCTTCGGTAAGTTCTTCTATATCACGCTGCCCAGCATCAGAGGGACGGTTCTGTTCGCTCTGGTCATGCTGACCATCGGCGGGTTTAACGTATTTACTTCTATTAAAATGATAACGGCCGGCAAGCCGATGCACCAGACGGAGACGGTACTGACATGGATGTATTATAAGGCGTTTAATACGGGCAAGTTCGGATACGCGGCCGCCCTGTCCTTTATCGTGGCGGTGACACTGATCCTGCTGGCGATCCTGCAGTTCAGGGTCATGAGACAAAATGACGGGCCAAAGTGAGGTGTTTGATGATGAGTCGGATAAACCGCAGAATGTGTAAAAAGAATATACCATTATATGTACTGCTTCTATGCGGCGGGGTCGTGTCAATATTGCCTATGATCTACATGATCAGCACGTCTTTAAAACCGAACGGGGCGCTGTATGAATTCCCGCCGCATTTTTTCCCGGCGCTTGATAAAATCACGGTGGAGAACTATATCTACATTTTTCAGCAGGAAAAATTTTACATCAATTTCCTGAACAGCGTCGTGGTGGCTGTGCTTACGGTGATCCTGACCGCTTTTATTGCGGCGGCCCTGGCCTTTTGCATCGCTCGTTTCCGGTTCCCGGGACGGAATATCCTGTTCGGGCTGGTGATCGGAACCATGATCATCCCCGGTACGACCCTGATCATTACTCAGTACCAGCTGGCCACTTTTTTTCATCTGACCAACAAACTGCTGGGCCTGATTCCGTTTTATGTGGCATGGGAACTGCCTTTTTCCACATTTATGATCAAGAGCTATATCGAGAACATACCAAAGGATTTTGACGAAGCTGTGTACATGGATGGAGGCAGCACGTTTACCGTGTTTTTTAAGATCATGCTGCCTCTGGCCAGCCCGGCCATCGCGTCGGTTAGTATATTCAATTTTTTGACCGCATGGGAGGAATTCCCATGGGCTTTAACCGTAATCAACGATAATCTGAAAAGGACCTTGCCCATTGCAATCTCAGGATTTTTCGGGCAGCATCAGTTTACCCAGTGGGGCTATGTGTTCGCTATGTCTGTGGCGAGTCTGGTTCCGATATTGATCATCTTCATATGCTTCCAGAAATATTTTGTATCCGGATTACAAACAGGGGGGATAAAAGGTTAGAAGGTGAGGAGGAATATCATGTATAAGAAGAACTTTCGGATGAAGGCTCTTAGTTTGGTGTTAGCTATCCTGTTCTGTGTTTCCCTGCTCATGCCGTCGCAGGTTTTGGCTGAGACGAATACCCAGCCAAGCAGTGTGCTGAATGAAAGTGATATTATTTATATGGTGTTGACAGACCGTTTTTATGACGGCGATTCCACGAATAACGGAACGCTGAACCAGGAATACCGGCCCGGGCAGTTGAAATACACCCAGGGGGGCGACTGGAAAGGGCTGACGCAGAAGCTGGATTATATTAAGAATCTCGGGGTTACGGCGATCTGGATCTCACCCCCGTCCCAGAATGAATTATTGAGCAGGGACGGAGAGGAATCCGGATATCACGGATATTTTACCCATGATTATAATTCCGCCGATCCCCATTACGGAACCAAGCAGGATTTGATTGATCTGGTGGACACAGCGCATGCCAAGGGACTGAAGGTGATTCTGGACGTGGTGCCGAACCATACCGCGGATTACTTTGCCGGGACATCCACCACCTATAGTTCCGCTGACTACCAGCCGGCTGCGCCGTTTAATAATCCCAGCTGGTACCATCATTACGGGGATATTACAAATTGGGATAACCCTTTCCAGGTCCTGAATTATGACCTGGGCGGACTGGATGATTTGAACCAGGATAATCCGGATGCGCGGGCAGCCATCAAAGACGCTTATAAAAACTGGGTCGATATTACCGGGGCAGATGGCGTGCGGGTGGATGCAGCCCGGTCCATACCCAAAGATTTCCTGCAGGAATTCGAGCAGTATCTGGGCGTGCCCTCTTTTGGGGAAATCTTTGTAGGGGATGTGGACTATGTAAGCGATTTTGCCAATTATGAGTGGGGTGTGCTTGATTTCCCGCTGTTCTTCCAGGCCCGGGAAGTGTTCGCCCATGATGCGAGCTTTACCACTGTAAAATCGATTCTGGATCAGGATTATAAATATAAGGATGTCAATCATCTGGTTACTTTCATAGATAACCATGACAGAGACCGGTTCCTGTGCCTGGCAGACGATAATTATCAAAAGCTCCGGCTGGCGCTGACCTTCCTGTTCACAGTCCGGGGTATCCCCGATGTCTATTACGGAACGGAACAGAACTGCTACGGCGGCGGCGTTCCTACCGAGTGGGCCGGAATCGCCAATAAAGAAAACAGGGAAGTGATGCCCGGATTTTCCGAAGACGGAAACATGTATAAACTGATTCAAAGACTGAGCCAGCTGCGCAAAGATTATAACTGCCTCCAGACCGGCACCCAGCGGGAAATGTGGGTGGAAGATAATATCTATGCGTATTCCCGCAGGAATGACACGACCGGCCAGGAAGTCATCACCGTGATCAATAACGGGACCAGTAATGAGACCCGCCAGATACCAATCAGGGCAGAGAGCTCTTTGGGCGTGGGCACAGGACTGACGAACCTGCTGGATACGTCTGTTTCCGTTAACATCACTGCCGGCGGTGTGACTGGGAAGCAGATCAGTCTGCAGATTCCGGCAAAGACTGCATATGTGTTCACGTCTGACTCCGTAGCGTCCTATACTCCTCCGGCCAGGAATGTAACGACGATCCGGGTTCATTATGACGTAGGACTTGGCAACGATATGTACCTGCGGGGAGACAGTTATCCGCTTACCTGGGACATAGGACGCAAGATGCTGAATGTAAGTTCCGATGTCTGGGTGTATGAGACGGAGCGGATACCGGCCGGCGCTTCCTTCGAATTTAAACCGATGATAAATAATACCACCTGGTCCAGCGGTAATAACTTTGTTGGAACCGGAGGGCAGGTGAACGACATCTACCCGACTTTCTGACTATCACAGGCTACATAAGAATTAAAGTATGAGACTGGCGCCTGGCAGGACCGCCGAGCTCGGGAAGCTGGAGGGTGCACACTTGATAGGGGCCTGTCCTCGGATGTTAACTGGAGTATTCCGGCATCCGGGGACAGGTCCTTTTTTCTACGTAGCTGCTGAAAAATCGGTTTTTACTGCCGAAAGCTGCCAGGCCCCTCCCATTTTTGGAGCCTGAATTTTCGGACAGTCTCCCCTTAATATTCCGCATTTATTTTAACGTTTAAGTATTGATATAACAGCTATTTTATAGTATAGTAAGCTCATCGGACAAGTTCTTTGTCTGTTTTCCGGCGTATCGCCGATTTTTCCTATATTAACGAACGAATTTTATAACAATTAAATCATGATCTCTAATTTTATAATATGAAATGAGGTGTTATATGTTTAGCAGCGTATTGTCCGCGTGTGTGTGCGGGATCGAGAGTATACCGGTGCATGTGGAGGCGGATATCAGTGACGGGCTACCGGTAATGAATATGGTGGGCTATCTGTCCTCGGAGGTGAAGGAGGCGCAGGACAGGGTCCGATCGGCTATGAGAAATACGGGAATCCGTCTGCCGGTGAAGCGGATTACGGTGAATCTTTGGCCGGCAGATATCAGGAAAGCGGGTTCCGCTTTTGATCTGCCCATTGCGTCCGCGATTCTGGGGGCGTTGGGGATGATACCCGCCGGGAGGATGGAGAAGGTATTGATCGCGGGAGAGCTAAGCCTGAATGCGGAGGTGAATCCGGTAAATGGTATTCTGGCCGTGGCGGCCGGAGCCAGGGAAATGAAGTGTGACTGCTGTATTGTCCCAAAACAGAATGCGCAGGAGGCAGCTGCGATACCGGGGCTCACAGTGATCGGGGTTCAGACGCTCGCGGAAGTGATTGCCTATCTGAATGATGAGACGGCGCTCCAGCCGGAATATGTGGATACAGAGGAACTGCTGGCGGAAGCAGGGACGGAAGGCGGCATGGATTATGCGGATATCTTCGGCCAGGAAGCGGTAAAACGGGCTGCGGAGGTAGCAGTGAGCGGCAGGCATAATCTGCTTCTTATCGGGCCGCCGGGGGCGGGTAAGACGATGATAGCCAAGAGAATCCCCTCGATCCTGCCCCGGCTGACGATTGAGGAAAGCCTGGAGATAACGAAGATATACAGCGTGTGCGGGCTTCTCAAAAAGGACGAGGGACTGATCCGGAAACGCCCGTTCCGCTCTCCGCATCATACGGTTACGACAAATGCGCTGGCCGGCGGCGGGAGGATACCCAGGCCCGGTGAGATCAGTCTGGCCCATCTGGGAGTACTTTTTCTGGATGAACTTCCCGAGTTTTCCAAACCGGTCCTGGAGATCTTACGGCAGCCGATGGAGGAACGGGTGATCCATATCGCCAGAAACAGGGGAAATTATACGTTCCCGGCGGATTTTATGCTGGCGGCAGCTATGAATCCCTGCCGGTGCGGCTTTTATCCGGATATGGGAAAGTGCAGCTGTAATTCCAAAGAGATCAAAAGATATCTGGGAAAAATAAGCGGCCCGCTGCTGGACCGTATGGATATCTGCACGGAGGTACCCAGGATGGAATATGATAAAATCGCAGCTAAGAGGATGGGGGAGACATCCGCCGCTATCCGGGAACGGGTTTCCAGAGCCCATGAGATGCAGCGCCGTAGATATCAGGGGACTCCTTTCCGCTATAATGCGGAACTGACACCAGCGGCCATCGGGACGTATTGCGCATTGGGGAAAAAGGAAGAAGCGCTGCTCTCGGAAGTTTTTGATAAACTGGACTTGAGTATGCGGGGGTGCCACCGCGTACTCCGGGTGGCGAGAACCATCGCAGATCTGGACGGCAGCAAAAGAATCCGTTCCGAACATTTAAGTGAGGCTGTCATGTACCGGATGGGCGACCGGAAATTCTGGCATTAAAGGGGGCATGATTATGGAAAGAACCGAATATGTTGCTTATGGAGAGCCGGCCTATCCCGAGAAGCTGGGAAAGATACAGGCATATCCCCAGGGCCTTTACGTCAGGGGAAAACTGCCCGATCCGAAAGTACCGGCGGTGGCCATCGTGGGAGCCCGTATGTGCAGTGCCTATGGGAGGAGTAAAGCCCGGGAATTCGGAAGAGTGCTGGCGGCCAACGGGGTACAGATTATCAGCGGATTGGCGAAGGGGATCGATGGATGCGCCCAGGAAGGGGCGTTAGAAGCGGGAGGACTGACATTTGCGGTTATGGGCTGCGGGGTAGATATCTGCTATCCCAAAGAGAATTACAGGCTATATGAACAGATCATAAGGGAAGGCGGAGTGATTTCAGAGTATCCCAACGGGGAACAGCCGGTCAACTGGCATTTCCCGGCCAGAAACCGGATTATCAGCGGCCTGGCGGATCTGGTACTGGTAATAGAAGCCAAAGAAAAGAGCGGGTCTTTAATTACCGCAGATCTGGCGCTGGAGCAGGGAAAGGACGTGTTTGCGCTGCCGGGACGGGTGACGGACCCGCTCAGCATGGGATGTAACCGGCTGATCGCCCAGGGAGCCGGCATTGCATTACGTCCGGAAGAATTGCTGGAAGGACTTGGAATCATATTTGGCAAATCTGACGGGAAATCGAAAAAAATGAAGATACCACTTGAAAAAAACGAAGTTTCGGTGTATGCTTGTTTGGATTTAGTCCCAAAAAGTGTAGATGAAATTATGGCGGTAACCGCCTTGCCTATACAGGAAGTATTTCAAATATTATTGTCCCTTCAGCTAAAAGAATGCATAGAAGAAGCGGCAAAGGGGAAATTTGTCAGAAGGGACTTTCCGGTATAAACCGGTGGTTTGAAGTTAAGAAGATTTTCGGAGGGTATTAAATGGCTAAGTATTTAGTGATCGTGGAATCACCGGCTAAGGTGAAAACTATTAAAAAATTCCTCGGTTCCAATTATGATGTGGCGGCGTCGGGAGGTCACGTAAGGGATCTGCCCAAGAGTCAGCTGGGAATCGATATTGAGCATGACTATGAACCGAAGTATATTACAATCCGGGGGAAAGGGGAACTGCTGGCTGATCTGCGCAAGAAGGTTAAGAAAGCAGATAAGATCTTTCTGGCAACTGACCCTGACCGGGAAGGAGAGGCGATCTCCTGGCATCTGTCCAAGGCTCTTAAGCTGGAAGATAACAGAATGGCCAGAATCAGTTTTAATGAAATTACCAAAAATGCAGTAAAGGCTTCTCTGAAAGAGCCCAGGGATATTGATATGAATCTGGTAAATGCGCAGCAGACCAGAAGAATTCTGGACCGTATGGTTGGTTACCGGATCAGCCCCCTGCTGTGGGCAAAGGTTAAGCGGGGGTTGAGTGCGGGGCGTGTGCAGTCCGTGGCGCTTCGGATCATTGCCGACCGGGAAGAAGAGATTGACGCATTTATTCCGGAAGAGTACTGGACCTTGGACGCAAAATTTGGTATTCCCGGGGAGAAAAAGGTACTGGTCGCCAAATTCTATGGAGATAAAGACGGCAAGCGCACGATCCGGAATGAAGAAGAGCTGAACCAGATCCTGAAGGATCTGGAGGGAGCCGACTATAAGGTGGCTGATGTCAAGACCGGCGAGCGGATCAAGAAACCGCCGCTTCCCTTTACAACCAGTACCCTGCAGCAGGAAGCCTCCAAGCTTTTGAATTTTTCCACCCAGAAAACCATGCGTCTGGCGCAGCAGCTGTATGAAGGAATCGAAATCGCGGGTAACGGTACGGTTGGTGTGATCTCCTACCTGCGTACGGATTCCACGAGAATCTCCGATGAAGCGGATGCGAATGCGAGAGCCTATGTGGAGGAGGTATACGGAAAAGAATACGTGACCACTGCCCAGGCGTCTTCCAGTAAGGGGAAAAAGATCCAGGATGCCCACGAAGCGATCCGTCCGACAGATATCACAAGGCTTCCCGCTATGCTGAAGGAATCCTTATCGCGGGATCAGTTCCGCCTGTACCAGTTGATCTGGAAACGCTTTACAGCCAGCCGGATGAGCCCGGCCAGATATGAGACAACTTCGATTAAAATAGACGCGCGGGACTATCGTTTTACGGTGGCAGCCTCCCGTCTGGCGTTTGACGGTTTTATGTCCGTCTATGAAATAGATGACGAAGAAAAGCAGCAGAATAATGTGCTGGCCAGACAGATTACTACAGATACCCAGATTCATCTGAATGAATTTGACCAGAAACAGCATTTTACACAGCCGCCGGCTCATTATACGGAGGCCACATTGGTTAAGACGCTGGAGGAACTGGGGATCGGACGACCCAGCACCTATGCCCCTACCATAACCACGATCATCGCCAGACGTTATGTGGCGAAGGAGAATAAAAATCTCTATCTGACCGAGCTGGGGGACGTGGTCAATTCCATCATGAAACAGAGCTTTCCCAGTATCGTGGATGTGAATTTTACCGCGAATATGGAGGGCCTGCTGGACTGTGTGGAAGAAGGCACGGTTAATTGGAAAACAGTGGTCAGCAATTTTTATCCAGATCTGAGAGATGCCGTAGAAAAAGCGGAAAAAGAGCTGGAGCAGGTGAAGATAGAAGATGAAGTCACCGATGTAATCTGCGAGGAGTGCGGCAGGAACATGGTGATCAAGTACGGACCTCATGGCAGATTCCTGGCTTGTCCGGGATTTCCCGACTGCCGCAATACCAAGCCCTACCTGGAAAAGGTGGGAGTCGCGTGTCCGAAGTGCGGTAAGGAAATCGTGCTGCGCAAGACGAAAAAAGGCCGCCGTTACTACGGATGCGAGGATAATCCGGAATGTGATTTTATGTCCTGGCAGAAGCCGTCCCAGGAGAAATGTCCGGAATGCGGAGGATACATGGTAGAGAAGGGGAGTAAGCTGGTCTGTGCCAATGAACACTGCGGTTATGTCAAGGTAATAAGCAAAGAAAAAACTTCTTAAAGATGTGAGATAATTCGGTTGATTTTCAGACAATTCCATGTTAGAATTGTGGTTGTTTAGGAGGTCGCCATGAGTATTCAACTATTAGACAAAACCAGGAAGATTAATAAGCTGCTTCATAACAACAGCCACAGCAAGGTGGTCTTTAATGATATCTGCGCGGTACTGGCGGATATTCTGGATTCCAACATACTGGTGGTCAGTAAAAAAGGAAAGGTTCTGGGTTCATCCAAATGTCAGGATGTCGAGGAGATTACCGAATTGATATCAGACCGGGTGGGTCAGTTTATAGACCGGACGCTGAACGAACGATGGCTGTCCATCCTTTCCACAAAAGAAAATGTAAATCTGCAGACTCTGGGTTTTGACTCGGAAGATGTGCTTAATTATGAGGCAATCATAACGCCCATCGATATTTCAGGGGAGCGTTTGGGTACTCTGTTTGTTTATAAAAAGGATGTCCGGTTCGATATCGGAGATATCATCCTGTGTGAATATGGAGCAACCGTTGTGGGCCTGGAGATGATGCGGGCTGAAAAGGAAGAAGCGGAGACCAGAAAGCGGCAGATTCAGGTGGTTAAGGCTGCGATCAACAGCCTGTCTTTCTCGGAATTGGAAGCGATCATCTGCATTTTCGATGAGCTGGGAGGGCCGGAAGGAATCCTGATCGCCAGCAAGGTCGCGGACAATGTGGGAATCACCCGTTCCGTAATCGTCAACGCCCTGCGCAAGTTCGAAAGCGCCGGCGTCATAGAATCCCGTTCCTCCGGTATGAAAGGCACCTATATCAAAGTAATAAACGATTATATATTCGAAGAACTGGATGATATCAAGGAACGCAAAAGGATGTCTATGGAACTGAATATCAAAAACACGGATTATTAATAAACTCAAATAAACTCCCCCGACTTTAACCGTTGGGATATAAGGGATACTGTCTTGAAGTTGGAGGCAGTATTTTTTGTTATCTGTGTTTGGCGGTTTTGGGTGGGGGCCGGGATTAGAGGGAGGCGGCGGGAGCCCCTCCGGACCACAGTTACACCCCCCGCAAGTAAGTTCGATACTCAATAAAGTATAAAAAAAGTATAAAATCGTATAAAAAGGATAAAATTAAGAAAATGGATAAAAATGTTAGAATAAGCTAGAAAAAATGAGAATATATTGAGAAAATCGCCAATATGTAAAGTTGCACGAAAGGCGAGAATTATCTAATATATGACTATCGGTTAGCACTCGAATTGAGTGAGTGCTAATAATACACAAAGCAGAATTCATTAAGGAGGAATTATCATGAAATTAGTACCGTTGGGAGACAGAGTAGTTATTAAACAGTTAGAAGCAGAAGAAACTACAAAATCCGGTATCGTATTACCTGGCCAGAACAAAGAGAAACCTCAGCAGGCAGAAGTAATAGCAGTAGGACCCGGTGGAACGGTTGACGGGAAAGAAGTCAAGATGGAAGTAAAAGCTGGCGATAAGATTATATATTCCAAATATGCCGGAACAGAAGTAAAAATCGATGAAGACGAATACATCATCGTAAAACAGTCCGATATCTTAGCAATCATCGAATAATATAGAAAGAGTAGGAGGCTATTATCATGGCAAAAGAGATTAAATACGGAGCAGAAGCAAGAGCTGCATTGGAAACAGGTGTGAATAAGCTGGCGGATACTGTCAGAGTAACGTTAGGGCCCAAAGGAAGAAACGTTGTACTGGATAAATCCTTCGGCGCTCCGCTGATCACCAACGATGGTGTAACCATCGCAAAAGAAATCGAACTGGAAGATGCTTTTGAGAACATGGGCGCTCAGCTGGTAAAAGAAGTAGCGACCAAGACCAACGACGTAGCAGGTGACGGAACAACTACCGCTACCGTTCTGGCTCAGTCCATGATCCACGAAGGAATGAAGAACCTGGCAGCAGGCGCTAACCCCATCGAACTTCGTAAAGGTATGAAGAAAGCTACAGATACCGCAGTCAATGCGATTCATGACATGAGCAGAAAGATTTCCGGCAAAGACCAGATCGCAAGAGTAGCCGCTATCTCCGCAGGTGATGATACGGTAGGCGATATGGTGGCGGACGCTATGGAAAAGGTATCCAATGACGGCGTTATCACGATTGAAGAATCCAAGACCATGTTAACAGAACTGGATCTGGTAGAAGGTATGCAGTTTGACAGAGGTTACATTTCCGCATATATGGCTACTGATATGGATAAAATGGTTGCGACTCTGGATGAACCCTACATTCTGATCACGGACAAAAAGATCAGCAATATTCAGGAAATCCTTCCTCTGTTAGAGCAGGTCGTACAGTCCAGCGCTAAACTTCTGATCATCGCAGAAGATGTGGAAGGCGAGGCCCTGACTACCCTGATCGTGAATAAATTAAGAGGAACCTTCAACGTAGTAGCTGTAAAAGCACCTGGCTACGGCGACAGAAGAAAAGCAATGCTGGAAGATATCGCTATCCTGACCGGCGGACAGGTAATTTCCGATGAACTGGGACTGGATCTGAAAGAAACCACAATGGCTCAGTTAGGACGTGCAAAATCCGTTAAAGTCGAAAAAGAGAATACCATTATCGTTGACGGTTATGGTGAAAAGAGCGCGATCGATGGCAGAATCAGCCAGATCAAAGCTCAGATCGAAGAAACCACCTCTGATTTTGACAGAGAAAAATTACAGGAAAGACTTGCTAAATTATCCGGCGGTGTTGCAGTGATCCGTGTAGGTGCTGCTACCGAAACTGAGATGAAGGAAAGCAAGCTTCGTATGGAAGATGCTTTGAATGCGACAAGAGCAGCTGTAGAAGAAGGTATCATCGCAGGTGGCGGTTCCGCATATATCCATGCAGCTAAAGAAGTTGAAAAACTGGCTGAAACAATGGAAGGCGACGTCAAGACAGGCGCTAACATCATCCTGAAAGCTCTCGAGGCTCCGCTGTACTATATTGCGGCAAATGCAGGACTGGAAGGTTCCGTCATCGTTAACAAAGTGAAAGAAGCAAGCGTAGGCCATGGCTTCGACGCTTACAAAGAGCAGTATGTAGATATGGTAGAAGCAGGCATCCTGGATCCTTCCAAGGTAACCAGAAGCGCACTGCAGAACGCCACCAGTGTAGCAGCTACCTTCCTGACCACGGAATCCGTAGTTGCCAACATCAAAGAAGATGCGCCGGTTCCTCCGGCCGGAGGCGGAATGGGAATGATGTAATTCCTTTTAAAGGGGCCCTGAAAAGGGGCCCCTTTTTTGGACTTTTTTTATCTGGTTAAAACCGTTAATAAAACCAGATAAAAACCGAGAAACCAAAATAGACCAGAAATTGAAAAAAACACTTTAAAAGTCGGTAAGATTTGATATAATGTACATAATATGTAATATTTTGGAGGTTAGCGGATGAGTGACTTGTATTTCGAACATATTGTTAAAAGAAAGACCCCAACGCTGTTGGTAGTGGCAAAGGGTGTTATGCTGGGCATAACCGTAGCGGCATTTATAATGGGTGTGCTGGCAACACCGATCTTATTAATAGCCGGAGTAGTTCTCGGAATTGTGGATTATTTTGTATTTCCCCGCTGGGATGTGGAGTTTGAATACTTGTTTGTAAATGGCGAGATGGATGTGGATAAGATAATGTCCAAAAGTAAGAGAAAGAAGATGGGTAGTTTTGAACTCTCCAGAACGGAACTGGTTGCGCCGTACAATTCCCATGATTTCGATTCCTACCGCAACAAACAGATGAAGACTCTGGATTTCTCAAGCGGCATTCCGGATCATAAAATATACGGAATGGTCGTGGAGGGCGATCAGGAGCTTCTGAAAATTCTGTTCGAGCCCAACGAAAAGATCCTTCAGGCCATGAAGAGTATGGCCCCCAGAAAAATCATAATCTAATATAGTTTCCCCCTTTTCGAAATCAGCCGTCAGAATCGGATAGATCGGAGAGGTGGAAACTTTTTTCATGGAAAGGTGCCTGATTTTCAGAGGGCCCTGCCGCAGTTCCAATCCCTGCATGCCGCAGTTCCCGTCGCAGTTCCCGTCCCGGAAAATGCAGTTGACAGACCCAGGGTTTTTTGCTAGACTAGGGAACAATAACATAAAGTATAAAATTACCATATAGAAGAAAGAGAGGAAATAAAATGGGTAAAATCATTGGAGAGGGAATAACATTTGATGATGTGCTGCTGGTTCCGGCATATTCACAGGTGATTCCCAACCAGGTGGATTTGACGACAAAATTAACAAAATCCATACAGCTGAACATTCCGATTATGAGTGCGGGGATGGATACGGTGACCGAGCACCGGATGGCCATAGCGATGGCGAGACAGGGCGGTATCGGTATTATCCATAAGAACATGAGTATCCAGGATCAGGCTGAAGAAGTGGACAAGGTTAAGAGGTCTGAGAATGGGGTCATAACAGATCCCTTTTATTTATCCCCGGAACATACACTGGAGGATGCCAATGATTTGATGTCGAAGTTCAGAATCTCCGGCGTGCCGATCACTGAGGGAAAGAAGCTGGTCGGGATTATTACGAACCGGGATCTGAAATTCGAGACCGATTTCTCCAAAAAGATAAAAGAATCCATGACGTCAGAGGGATTGATCACCGCAAGGGAAGGGATCACTCTGGATGAGGCGAAGAAGATCCTGGCAAAGGCCAGAAAAGAGAAACTGCCGATCGTTGACGATGATTTTAACCTAAAAGGTTTGATTACCATTAAAGATATAGAAAAACAGATCAAATATCCGCTGTCAGCAAAGGATTCCCAGGGACGGCTGCTGTGCGGAGCGGCAGTTGGCATTACCGCCAATGTGCTGGAGAGAATCGATGCGCTGGTGGAAGCTAAGGTGGATGTGGTTGTTTGTGACTCTGCCCACGGGCATTCGGAGAATGTGCTGCGTTCTGTACGGATGATCAAGGAGAAATACCCGGATCTGCAGGTGATCGCAGGAAATGTAGCTACGGGAGACGCGACCAGAGCACTGATCGAAGCCGGTGTGGACGCGGTAAAGGTCGGAATCGGCCCTGGCTCTATCTGTACTACCCGTGTGGTTGCAGGCATCGGTGTTCCTCAGATCACTGCCGTGATGGACTGTTATCAGGTGGCTAAGGAATACGGTATTCCGATTATAGCCGACGGCGGTATCAAATACTCCGGTGATCTGACAAAGGCGATCGCTGCAGGCGGTAGTGTGTGCATGCTGGGCGGTATGCTGGCAGGCTGTGATGAAAGCCCCGGAACCTTTGAATTGTATCAGGGAAGGAAATATAAAGTGTATCGCGGTATGGGTTCGATCGCGGCCATGGAAAAGGGCAGCAAGGACCGTTATTTCCAGGAAGATGCCAAAAAACTGGTTCCGGAGGGCGTGGAAGGCCGTGTCGCATACAAAGGCACTGTGGAGGACACCATCTTCCAGCTGGTCGGCGGATTGAGGTCTGGTATGGGATATTGTGGCGCTGGGGATATTGAGACACTGAAAGAATCCGGTAAATTCGTCAAGATTTCCGCTGCATCCTTGAAGGAGAGTCATCCCCATGATATTCATGTGACCAAAGAGGCTCCGAATTATAGCATAGACGAGTAAACAAAGAGACAGCAATTTCGATTTGATGTATTACAGATATTATATATAGAAGGAAACTATAAAAAATCTAAGACCTGCGGCCTGTAAAGTACAGAGAAAAACTGTATTCGGCTGCAGGTCTTTTTTTCTAATCGGTGAGTGGAATACAGCGGGAGACGTCACGGGGAGAAACTATCGGCGAATTCAGAAAAAATTAAGGAAATAGACATATTTTGCACGATGAATTTTACCGGCTGATCCGCTATAATAAAATAGTTGAATACAAGGGAAAAGGGGTAACGCTATGCTGCCGGAAAAAGAACTCTACAAGAAGCAGACGAGGGTGATGCTCTACGAAAATGCCCGGACAGCCAAAAAGAAAAAGAAACGCAGAGAAATGCTGCTGCATGGGCTGTCGGCTATAGCAGTCTTGGCTGTTGTGGTCACGATCATTGTGGTGGTCACGAAGTGGCTGACTCCGGTGGGAGACGACCCTGTGACAGAAAGCCGGTCTGAAGGGAAAATGTCGAAGATAGTGACAAAAAGGCCAAACCTGGATGTACAGCTGCTCACCCCGAACCCGTATTCCAGACCTCAGACCCCGGCGGACCCGATTACCGGTATAGTGATCCACTATACCGCGAATCCGGGAACTACGGCTCAGAATAACAGGGACTATTTTGAAGGCCTGAAGGATACCGGGGAAACGAATGTCAGCAGTAATTTTGTAATCGGAATGGATGGGGAGATCATTCAGTGTGTGCCCACATCGGAGATTGCCTATGCATCCAACGACAGGAATCATGACACGGTTTCTATCGAGTGCTGCCACCCGGATGCGGATGGAAAATTCACGGAAGCTACTTATGATTCGCTGGTTGAGCTTACAGCCTTTCTGATGGGGAAATTCGAGCTGGGTATCAATGACGTGATCCGGCACTATGATGTGACGGGAAAAGATTGTCCGAAATACTTTGTCGAGGATGAGGATGCCTGGATAAAGTTTAAAAAAGATGTAGTATCTTATATAGAAGAAAATGGAGTTATTCCAACCGCTTCCCCTGCATAAAAACCTTCCGTCTCCGGCAGTTCCGGGACGAAAGGTTTTTTTAAACTCTTTTATCTTTAATCCAGATTCAGCTTTCTGGAAATCAGATAGTTGGAAATCAGATAGAATATGATAATAAATACCAGGGTTTCTGTTATACTTAATGCCATAATGTTGCGGTAGTACTCAAATGTCAAAGTCTGCACCGGCAGTCCCTTCAGAGTCGACAGGCCGAAAACCAGCATGGAGATGACGCTGAAAATCTGGCTTATTACGTAGATGACGAGATAGGCAAGGAAAGAACCTAAAACCTTGTGCTTATTCATCAGCTGGCCGATGCAAATGGATACATAGAAAGATAAATATAGATAAATATTGGTAATTATTATATACAGGAACAAAATCAATATCGAAATCATTTCATTTCCGCCGCCCAAAAATATAGTGGAAAAGACCTCTTTCAGTTCTGCCCAATCAGCGGCAGATATATTATTGAGCCATGGCTGGTTTACCAGAAGAATAAAGATCGAAAAAAATACAAAAACACAGTCCAGTATACTCCATAACACTGCTACAATTAATTTGGAGTTCAGATGCTGGGAAGCTTTTACAGGAAGGGTATGCATCAGATATCCCTCGCTGGTAAACAGATTCTTATAAAACCGCATCACCAGAACCACCATCGTGATAATACCGATGGCAATGATTCCAAATATATATAACATTACCATCAATGTTCCGACAAGCGGAGCATTCTGAGGCAGCTTCAGAGCGATAAAGAGCCTTCCGAGAACGGTAACCACGAGAAGAGCCAGATGCAGGGGAAACAGGATTTTGGATACGGAAATCAGGTCATATTTAATTAATTTTCCTAACATTTGAATACCTCCCGGAACAGGGTGTCCACAGATTTCCCCTGTTTGAATCTGATATCATCCACCTCGGTGGTCAGACGTATCTTACCGTTTTGAATAAAGACCACGTCATCCAGAATATTTTCAATATCTGAAATCAGGTGGGTGGAGATAAGAATGGTGGAATCGGTGCGGTAGTTCTGGATAATGGTCTGCAGAATATAATCCCTGGCCGCCGGGTCCACACCGCCGATGGGTTCGTCCAGACAATACAGGTCTGCGTCCCGGCTCATTACCAGAATCAGCTGTACTTTTTCCTTCGTCCCTTTGGACATGGTCTTTAATTTATCATGTGTGTCGATATCCAGATGATGAAGCATCTCTTTGGCACGGCTTCTGTCGAAATCCGCATAAAAATCCCCGAAGAAATCAATGATTTCACAGACCCGCATCCAGTCGTTCAGATAAGTCCGTTCCGGCAGATAGGATACCATTTTCTTTGTCTCTACCCCGGGAGCCTTCCCGTCGATGAGTGTCTCACCGGAAGTGGGGGCCAGAAGACCGTTAATCAGTTTGATCAACGTGGTTTTTCCACTGCCATTGGGGCCCAGAAGTCCGACGATCCGTCCCCGCTCTATATTCAGATCGACCTCGGAAAGCGCAGCTTTGTATTCATAAACCTTGGTCAGTCCGTGGCATTCGATAATATTACTCATGTTAACCTCCTGTGACGCGCCAACTGCGTCCTGTTCAATTTTTTTCATCCCCCAGCACCTGTTGGATAAATTGGAAGGTCTCTTCCTTTTTAAAACCTAAATTATTCATTTTTTCCAAAAATAATGTGATCTGCTCTTTGGCCAGTTCTTGTTTCATATTTTGTATCATTTCCCGATCCTCCGTTATAAATCTGCCGCTGGTACGCTGGGAATAGAGCAAACCGTCACGTTCCAGTTCAGATAAGGCTTTTTGCATGGTATTGGGATTAACAGAAGCCTGCGCGGCCAGTTCCCGGACAGAAGGGAGTTTGTCGCCTGCGTGGTAAATGCCGGAGACAATGTCCGTTTGTATCTTTTCTATGATTTGTGCATAAATAGGGCGATCAGAATTCAGCATCCATGTCATTCTTACACCTCCTTGTGCGTTTGGATTAACTGTATTATTAACTTAATACAATAGTACATTTGAAATGAAATTTTGTCAATAGGGTTTTTGTAATTTACTGGATATGTAGTTACGATTCACGGCCAACTTGGTAAATGGGGATTTTGAGAGGGGACTGGCACTTTTCGGTAGGAAAGCTAAATTTTCAAGTAACTGCGTAGAGAAAAGGGCCTGTCCCCTCTCAAAATCCCCATTTACCAAAGATGGCCGTGAATCGTAACGATATGTATGGCAAACATGTGAAAGATGTAAAGGAAGAAAAAGGAAAAATCGTCAGTTTGGGGATTGTGGAAGGCAAAAGAACATATTATAATAAAACGGTGAGAAAAAATAAGTTTGAGAAAGGAGGAAGCCAGATGATTAAGGATGATTACATTCCATTTACGATCGGAAGACAGAAGCATATCGCGCTGATTGCCCATGACAGCAAGAAGGCGGAGCTGGTAGAATGGGTGGAAGAGAATAAGGAAATCCTGAAGAACCATTTCCTGTGCGGCACGGGTACCACAGCCAGATTGATTTCAGAAAAGACAGACCTTCCGGTCAAGGGCTATAACAGCGGGCCGCTGGGCGGTGATCAGCAGATCGGTTCCAGGATAGTAGAAGGAAATATCGATTTTGTCGTATTTTTCTGGGATCCATTGGAGTCACAGCCCCATGATCCGGATGTGAAAGCGTTGCTGCGTATCGCAGTGGTCTATGATATTCCCATTGCCAACAATCGGGCCACAGCGGATTTTATGCTGACATCCCGGTATATGAACACGGAATATGACCGCATGGTAATCAATTATAACAAAACCATCCAGGATCGTATGAATCAGTTCAAAAAATAAGAGAACTCTGTAAGCAGAAGCTTTCAGAGTTCTCTTATTTTCCAGAGCATGATATTTTCCGGAATACGATTATCGGGACTGCTGTAAGATCTTGTCCAATACCTCCGGGTCAAAGGTACCGGAACGCAGCATTTCGATTTCATATTTATAGGGAGGAAATACAGTCTTTTTGTCATCCGGAAGGGGAACCCAGGGTGTTTCCAGGATTTTTGGAATATCCAAAAAATCAGGGTGATGGACGATGCGATGCAGCGCATCGAACCCAATCGTGCCGAACCCCAGATTTTCATGCCGGTCTTTGGCCGCTCCGGCCATATTTTTACTGTCGTTAATATGAAAGACGGCAATCTGGTCTTTTCCCAAAACTTTGTCAAACTGCTCGATGACCCCGTCAAAATCATGGATAATGTCATATCCGGCGTCGTTGGTGTGGCAGGTATCGAAGCAGACCCTTAATTTATCATTATACGTCACCCCGTCGTAGATCCGGGCCAATTCCTCAAATGTTTTACCGATCTCGGAACCCTTACCGGCCATAGTTTCCAGAGCGATCATACACTTGGTGCCGGCGCTCAGCACTTCGTTCAGGCCTTTTACGATCTGATCGATTCCGGCCTTTGTACCTGCGCCTACATGTGCGCCGGGATGCAGCACCAGAATCCGGCTTCCCATGGCCTCGCTGCGGCGCAGCTCCTCGGCCAGAAAATCCACTGCCAGCTCGAAGGTTTCCGGTTTTACGGAGTTGCCGAGATTAATAATATAAGGGGCGTGGATAATGATATCATCGATTCCGTGTTCCTTCATATATTCCCAGCCGGCCGCGATATTCAGTTCCTCAACAGGCTTTCGTCTCGTGTTCTGAGGCGCGCCCGTATATACCATAAACGTATCCGATCCATAGGATACGGCTTCCCTGGCAGAATTTAAAAACATATCCTTGCCGCTCATACTAACATGGGAACCTATTTTCAACATTCGTTTGCCTCCATACATATATTCAGGTACTCAGTCTTTTTTCACAAATTTAGATTTGGGCTGTTTGCAGATCGGACAGACATAGGAATCCGGGAGTTCTTCAAAGGGAATCTCCCCGTCATACACATATCCGCACACACTGCACACATAGGTGGCTTTTGAGGCGGCCTGCGTTTCCTCAGGAATATAGGTCGGCGCATTTTTCGGACTCTTGCCCTTCACCACTTTATGGTAATAGGAATAGGTCATGGCAGGTACATTCATAAGCAGATCCCCATCCATGATCTCAGCCAAAAACACCGTATGGGTGCTGGTTTCCAGGGTATCTATAATCCGGCAGGTCAGATAACCGCAGGCATCAGAGATAACAGGGAGATCATCCTTCATCATATGGTCCACGGCAGCAAACTTATCTGCGTTTTTTCCGGACTGAAAACCGAAAGTGCCGATGATACCGGGATCGGATTCCTCTGAAAGAATCGACACTGCGAAGGTTCCGTTTCGTTTCATACAAGAATTCGTATAATTATCATGATTCATACTCACTGCTAAGGTAGCAGGAGAAGAGGTGATCTGCATAATACTGTTTGCCACACAACCCGTAGGACGGTCTCCATCCAGGGTGGAGACGATATAAACCCCATAAGATAGATTGTGAAATACATTCATGTTCATAATATTTCCTCCTTTATTTTATAATAACAGTAATCATTACTGATATTATAGCATAAACTGGGAAAATAGCAAGAAGTTTTCAAAGTTTTTCACATAAATTTTATTATACAGTATTTCAGCAGATTTATTCTTTTCATTGTTAGATAGCCGGAAATCCCAGCCCAGAAATCCCAGCCCGGAAATCCCAGAACACAGAAATTCCAGAACCTGGTTGAAAAAAAAGGTCATTCATATTATAATTTTGAAAGATGTGGTAAATAAGGCCAAAGGGCCGTCAAAAACAAGAATTTCAGGAGGAACCTATGAAAAAAATCTTAGATCTGATTACAGAAGAGCTTTCCGGAGCATTTGCCGCCAGCGGATACGATGCTTCCTATGGAAAAGTGAATCTGTCCAATCGCCCGGATTTGTGCGAATATCAGTGTAATGGCGCCATGGCCGCCGCGAAAGAGTACAAAAAGGCTCCGATTCAGATTGCGGAGGATGTAGTGGGACAGTTAAAAAACTGCGCTGCATTTGCCATGATCGAAGCGGTAAAGCCCGGATTTATAAATATGAAGCTGAACTGTGAATTCCTGATCAGCTATCTGAACCAGATGAGCGGGGAAAAAGACTTAGGCTTTGAAAAAACCGCTCATCCCAAGACGATCGTGCTGGACTACGGCGGTCCCAATGTGGCCAAGCCTCTTCATGTAGGGCATCTGCGCTCTGCGATTATAGGAGAGAGCATCAAGAGAATCGGCCGGTTCGTGGGCCATACCATGATTGGGGACGTTCACCTGGGCGACTGGGGGCTTCAGATGGGACTGATCATAACCGAACTGAAGAAGCGTAAGCCCGCATTGGTTTACTTCGATCCCTCTTATTCAGGAGAGTATCCGGCAGAACCGCCGTTTACGATTAGCGAGCTGGAAGAGATCTATCCGGCTGCCAGCGCCCGCTCAAAAGAGGACGCGGCCTACAAGGAAGAGGCCATGGAGGCTACTTATCAGCTGCAGCACGGGAATCAGGGCTATATCGCTTTATGGAATCATATCCTGAATGTATCCGTATCAGATCTTAAGAAGAATTATGAAAAATTAAATGTGACCTTTGATCTCTGGAAAAAGGAATCCGATGCGCAGCCCTATATCCCGGACATGGTTCAATATATGAAAGACAACGGCTATGCCCACATAAGCGACGGAGCTCTGGTGGTGGACGTCAAAGAGGACAGCGATACCAAGGAGATTCCGCCCTGTATGATCCTTAAATCTGACGGCGCTTCTCTTTACAATACCACAGACCTGGCCACCATTGTAGAGCGTATGAAACTGTTCCATCCCGATGAGATCTTATATATCGTAGATAAACGCCAGGACCTTTATTTCACGCAGGTATTCCGCTGCGCGAAAAAGACAAAGCTGGTGGAAGAGGATACCAAACTTACGTTTCTGGGATTCGGGACCATGAACGGCAAGGACGGAAAGCCGTTTAAAACCAGAGAGGGCGGCGTGATGCGCCTGGAAGAACTGATCGGAGATATCAATAACCAGATGTTTCAAAAGATCAGCGAGAACAGAAACACAGCCGAAGACATCGACGCCCGGGAGACAGCCAGAATCATCGGACTCTCCGCCATCAAATATGGGGATCTGTCCAATCAGGCTTCCAAGGACTACGTCTTTGATGTGGAGCGTTTTACCTCCTTCGAAGGCGACACCGGTCCGTACATTCTATATACCATAGTGCGGATCAAGTCTATTCTGAAAAAATACACGGCGCAGGGGGGAACCCTTGAAAACCTCACAATCGGGGAACCGGCAAATGAGAGTGAAAAAAATCTGATGCTGTCCCTGACCGGATTCATCCAGGCCATCGAGACTGCCTATGCGGATCACGCGCCCCACAAAGTCTGCGCGTATATCTATGAACTGGCCAATGCCTTTAACTCCTTCTACCACGAAACCAAAATCCTGGGAGAAGAAGACCAGGTCAGAAAAGAAGGAATGCTGGCTTTACTGCTTCTGACCAGAAACGTACTGGAAACCTGTATAGACCTGCTGGGCTTCGAAGCCCCGGAACGCATGTAGACAGTTATAACAAAAGTAAGGAGAGGAACCACCGGAATGATACCTGAGAGCAGGAAAGATTTGGCTAACCTGGTGACGGAAACCACGAGGAACGTCTATGAAGATCTGACGCCCCAGTTAATAGAGCGGCTGGAACACGTGAAGCACAGCAGTGAGCTAAGCGAATCACAGAAAAACGATGAGGTCATGCTGGACATGATGGGTTATGTAAAATCCTGCACCAACGAGATTATCATCGATGTCCTGGCCCAAATATTCGGATTGGAATAAAAAAAGAAGGACGCAAGCGGGAACGAAAGATAGAATCCCGGGTGCGTCCTTAATTCATTTATGAACATAAGAGCGGAAGATGGCAGGGCGGACTAAGGGCCGGGAAGAGAGAGAACGGTGCACGCGGGCGGAACCCACGAGAGTTGCCGCCGGGTCCCGCCCGGGTGCGCCCGTTCCCTCTCTTCCCTGCTTTACTGACAGCTCTTTTACTTATTTGCAGCTCTTGAGCTGTATGATTACGCTTGATAGAGTTTTCTGTGAATGAGAACACATCATGATGGGCCGGTATCAGTTATTAGTCATTTGCTTTACATACTGCAAAGCCTTCGTCACCGGCGGAACAGACATCAGTACAACCGTTAAAAGGGCTTCCGCTCCCATATAGGAAGCATTATACAGAACAGAATACACAACCGGGTGCATAGTTTCCGGTGCATAAGAAGCGAAGAAAATAATACCTGACAGAGCCGAGCAGACAAACCGGCCGAACACACCCACGAGATACCCCAAAACCAGACCATGTTTCTTATTACTGAACAATCCGGAGAGCCCCAGAACCCCAAAAGCCAGAATATAATCCAGCAGAAGCTGCGGAAGCGTCATAATATAAGGATCGATCAGCATCTGCAGCAGCCCATAAGCCACACCGGTCATCAAGCCAACCTTCACACCATACCAGTAACCGATCAGACAGATAAACATCATACTGAACAAAGTAACCGAACCGCCCATCGGCATATCGAACAATTTCAGCATAGAAGTAACCGTCGCCAAAGCGATCGCCAGTGCAGAAAAGACGAGCTGCTTTGTCTTAATCGCATGCTGCTGCCTTTTATTCTTACCGATCAGTCCAATAGCCGCCACCAGAATAATCAGAACAGCAAACAACGCCACATATCCGGCGGCAGTCAGTTCGTAGATCATGGTACCATAGCCATCATCCACATGATTTGCAAAAAAACTCATAAAAAAACCTCCTTCGTGTAAAAACGTACAGGAGGAGTCCACTTTGGTGCTTCCCTACGCCGGTATTAACCGGATCAGGTAATGAGGGTTCATGCATAAAATGCATTGTCTCAGCCAAATGCTCCCCTAGCCGTATATCACTATCTACGGCATTATTATAGGGACACATTCAAGATTTGTCAATAGATCAAAAAAGTATCTTTCACTCCCTTCAACCGGGTCCATATGGCCTATATGAGGCCTATATGAAAGCAGTGTATCATTTTCAGGACCAATATGGTATGATGAAAACAAATTCATTTTCGCGGAAGATAAGATTAGCGGCGGAAGATAAGATTAGCTGAGGAGGACTGGTTATGTTTGATATTATTTTATATGATTTGGATGGCACTTTGACGGACCCGAGGGAAGGAATAACGAAAAGCGTGCAGTATGCGCTGAAATATTTTGGGATTGAAGAGGAGGACCTTTCGAAGCTGGAACCGTTTATCGGTCCTCCATTGAAAGAGCAGTTTATGGAGTATTGCGGCTTTGATGCGGACAAAGGGGAAGAAGCGGTATGGAAGTACAGAGAGCGGTTCTCGGTGAACGGGTGGAAAGAGAATAAGATATATCCCGGTGTAGCCGATATGCTGAGGAAGCTTTCCGAAGAGGGAAAAGTCCTGGCGGTGGCGTCATCCAAACCGACCCTCTTTGTGGAGAAAATATTGGATTATTTTGGGATTACCGGATATTTTACGGAGATCGTGGGCAGTGAGATGGACGGCAGCAGGACCCGGAAAAGTGAGGTGATCGGGGAGGTGTTTTGCCGGCTGCGGATTGATGAGAAGAATAGGGACAAGGTTGTGATGATCGGGGACCGCAAGCATGATGTGATCGGAGCCAAAGAGGCAGGAGTGGCCTCTATCGGGGTTACCTATGGATACGGCGGTTATGAAGAACTGGCCGGGGCGCATGCGGATTGGATTGTGGAATCGGTGGAAGAGCTGACGCAGCTTTTATTAAAATAAGGAGGAGCGGATGGGAAAAGAACCGGTATACGTAAGAATCTGGCAGCTGGTCTATCCGCTGGGCATCAAGTATCTGGCGGAAGCGGTGGTCACGCTGGCCGCGGCTTTTATATTCTCAGCGGCAGCACTGACTGCAGGCGAGAATGCGGGCCGGGAATATGAGCTGGTCAGAGAATACGGCAATGTGATCCTGCTGGTCAGCAATGGATTGCTGCTCCCGGTTATGTGGATGCTCTTTCGGCGGGATGAGAAGAAGGGACTGCACGAAAGGCCCCTGTATGGGAAAATTTCTGGATTCTGGGTTGTTTTGCTGGCGGTCTGCAGCTGTGTCGGATTCAACGGACTGATCGCGTTGAGCCCTCTGCCGGTCTGGTTTCCCCAGGGGAAGGAAGTCCTGAATACTCTTTACGGCGGGAATAAATGGATTGCGCTGTTGAATGTGATCGTGGCGGCTCCGTTGGCGGAAGAGCTGTTGTTCCGGGGGATTCTGTATAGCAGATTGCGGGAATGGACCGGGCGATTTAATGGAATATTATGCAGTGCATTTATTTTCGGATTACTGCACGGGAACGTTCTGCAGTTTGTCTATGCGTTTCTTCTGGGGCTTATTTTCGCTTACCTGTATGAGGTATATGGTTCCATTAAGGCGCCGGTGGCAGCGCACTGCACGGCAAACCTGTTTTCCGTTCTTATGACGGAGACACCGCTTGGGCGTGTGATGGAGAATCCGGCAGTTTCTTATCTGGCTATCGCTGCCGCCTGTGTGACAGGAGCTATGGTTTTGGTGATGATGCATGGAAAAATCAGTAAAAAGGAAGGAGAGTGCTCTATGGCAAAAGGACGCAGAAGGATGGAAAATGACCGGCTGTTGATTGAGGTGGATGATCTGGGAGCGGAACTCACCAGGATATATGATAAATATAATAAAAGAGAAATTATCTGGGAGGGAGATCCTGCTTATTGGAAGAGACACGCGCCTATTTTGTTTCCCTTTATTGGTAAGGTGAACGGTAATGTCTATCACTATCAGGGGAAGGAATATCCTTCCGGGCAGCATGGATTTGCCCGGGATTTACCATTTGAACTGAAGGATCAAGGGCCTGATTTTGTCAGCCATACACTGGAGGCCAACGATGATACGATGATGGTCTATCCGTTTTTGTTCCGGCTGAAGGTGACCCATACATTAAAAGGCAACCGGCTGAAGGTGGCGTGGAAGGTGACCAATTACGGAAACAGCACGATGTATTTCAGCGTTGGCGGGCACCCGGCATTCCGGCTGCCGGAAAATGCGGCTTTCGGCTGCGCCGGCTGGAAGATCCGGCTGGGGGAAGGAAAGCGCCCGGTGTACCGGCTTTTGAACGGGGAAGGGCTGTGTGATAGGAGTAAGACGTATCCATTGGAGCTTTCCGACGGGGTGTATACCATCGATGAGCATACCTTTGACCATGACGCGCTGATCTTCGAAGGTCAGCAGATCCAAAGAGCGGGGATTGAGTTCCCGGACGGTACGCCGTATGTGAATCTGATCTGTGAAGATTTTCCGTATATGGGGATCTGGTCGGCGAAGGGGGCCCCGTTTATCTGCCTGGAGCCCTGGTTCGGCAGGTGCGACGATGCCGGATTTACCGGGGAGCTGGCCAAAAAGACAGGTATACTGAGCCTGGGGCTGGAAGAAAGCTTCCGGGCGGAATATACGATAGAAATATGCTGATGTGCAGAAAAGAATAAAATGAGAAACGCCCCGGCTATGGGGCGTTTCTTACATTTTTATGAGGGGGGAGATAGTGAGTGTGTGATCAACTATCTGAGTATTATTATAAAAGGTAAATATGTTCAAAGTATGACCAGAGTATTAAAGAAAAAGAAAAATTCTAAAAGATTTATAAAAAATAGTAGCGCTCGAAAAAACCTCGCTGACAATTTTTTATGCATCGCACGTAAGCGGCTAAAGAACAGCCGCAAAGTGCTCATAGCGATAAAAAATAGTAGCGCTCGAAAAAACCTCAAGTGCTCATAGCGATAAAATTAAATAAATTGATTTCGAGGTCTGAATCAACTATACTAAGACTATAACATGAAATGAGGAGGTACAAAACATGCCATTTTTTACGGAATATCTGAAAATCTTAATTATTGCGGCTGTAGTGATTCTAGTGCTCCTGATTGTGGTAGCCGGTTATAAGAAGGCGCCGCCGGATACAGCATTTATCATATCAGGCCTGCGCAAGAAGACTGTGATCGGGAAGGCCAGTGTAAAACTGCCGTTCCTGGAAAGACTGGATACCTTAAGTCTGAAACTGATCGCCATCGATGTCAAGACAACCAATGCGGTTCCCACGGCCGATTATATCAATATCCAGGTGGACGCTGCGGTTAATATAAAGATCAGCAGTGAACCAACCAGACTGAAACAGGCTGCAGAAAACTTCCTGAACCAGAAGACCGATTACATAGCGGCCATCGCCCGTGAAGTTTTGGAAGGAAATATGCGTGAAATCGTGGGACGTATGCGTCTGGAAGAGATGGTCAGTGACCGGCAGAAGTTCGCTGAGCTGGTAAAGGAAAATGCGGAGCCGGACCTGGCGGCCATGGGCCTTGATATCGTAAGCTTTAATGTGCAGAATTTTACCGATAATAATGGAGTGATTGATGACCTGGGAATCGACAATATCTCCCAGATCAAGAAAAAAGCAGCCATAGCCAAGGCGGAGGCCGACAAAGAGATCGCGGTGGCAAAAGCGCAGGCGGACCGGGAAGCCAATGACGCCCGTGTGAATGCCCAGCGCGAGATTGCGAAAAAGAACAACGAGCTGGCGCTCCAACAGGCCGAACTTCAGAAAATCGCCGACACCAAAAAGGCTGAGGCGGACGCTGCCTATAAGATCCAGGAGCAGGAACAGCGCAAGACCATAGAGATCGCCACCGCCGAGGCAAGCATCGCGAAGCAGGAAAAAGAAGTGATCTTAAAACAGCGGGAAGCAGAGGTTATGGAAAAATCCCTGGATGCCCAGATAAAGAAAAAAGCGGAAGCCGAGAAGTTCGGAAGAGAAAAAGAGTCGGACGCGGAGCTGTACGCCCGTCAGAAGAAAGCGGAAGCCGAGAAATTCGAACGGGAAAAGGAAGCGGAAGCCCTAAAGGCCACCGCCCAGGCTGACCGGTATGCAAAAGAACAGGCGGCAGGCGGTATCCGTATGGTTGGTGAAGCGGAGGCGGAGGCTATCCGGGCCAAAGGCCTTGCGGAAGCGGAGGCGATGGAAAAGAAAGCGGAGGCCTATCAGAAATACAACAAAGCGGCAATGGCCGAAATGCTGATCAATGTATTGCCGGAGATAGCAGGTAAGATCGCGGAGCCGCTCACACAGATCGATAAGATCACCATCATCGAGGGAAGCAACGGGGACGGTGTCGGTAATGTGGCAGGCAATGTCCCGGTCGTAATGTCCAAGATGTTCGAGAGCCTGAAGGAAACGGTGGGGATAGATCTGGCGGAAATCGTGAAGGCGGATTCCTACGATGCAAAAGTCAACCGCAATGTGAACATCACCGGACTGGAGGAGGCGGATTCCCAGACCAAGGGAGCCGTAGCCGGAGCGGTACTGAAAGAATAATTCGGTGAAATGATGAAAATTGCGGTAATCGATGACGACGTGTATATTGGAGATATGCTGGAAGAACTGCTGTGCCGGGAAGGCTACCAGGTCCTGCGGGCGTATTCCGGCACGGAGGCGCTGCTGCTGATTCGGAATATCAGGCCGGATCTGATCCTTCTGGATCTGATGCTGCCGGGCCTTGGCGGAGAGGACGTTCTTGCGCAGATCAGGGGGATACCGGTGATCATTCTGAGCGCAAAGGCGGATGTCCAGGATAAAGTGAAGCTGCTTCTGGGCGGGGCTGCGGACTATGTTACAAAACCATTTGACACCCAAGAGCTGCTGGCGAGAATTTCAGTGCAGCTAAGAGATGCGGCGCCGCGCGTGTGCCATCCGTTCCTGACCTTTGAGGACCTGACGCTCCATATGGATACGCATCAGGTCCGGCAGGGGGCTCATATAATCAGACTGACTAAGACGGAATATGCCATTTTAAAACTGCTGATGCAGAATCCGGGGCAGGTCATAACAAAGTCGCAGATCCTGGAACGGATCGCGGAGGATACCCCGGACTGTATGGAAAGTTCGCTGAAAGTCCACATCAGCAACCTGCGGAAAAAACTGCGGGAATACAGTGATAAGGACTATATTGAGGCTGTCTGGGGAATCGGGTTTAAAATGCAGGAGCCCGAATCTTAACTGTTTCTTTACGAATTCCTTAACCGGTTTCTTGACTCCTGACTGTTATGATACCGGTATCAAACGTAAGGAGGCAAAAACGATGGAATATGTTTTGACAACCGATGGCCTGACCAAGCAATACCGTAATTTTAAGGCGCTGCATGATCTCAATATGCATGTGGAAAAGGGTGCCATCTATGGATTTGTGGGCCGCAACGGCGCAGGTAAGACAACATTAATCCGGTTGGTGTGCGGCTTGCAGGAGCCGACACGGGGAGAATACACGCTGTATGGCAGAAAGAATACACATAACGACGTAAGCCGTGCGCGCCGGAGAATGGGGGCGGTGGTGGAGACGCCGTCGGTCTACATGGAGCTGACTGCGGAAGAAAATATCAGGGAGCAATACCGCGTGCTGGGGCTGCCGGATTTTGGCGGGGTATCAGAGCTTCTGAAGCTGGTGGGTCTTTCCGATACCGGCAACAAAAAAACGAAGAATTTTTCACTGGGTATGCGTCAGCGGCTGGGAATCGCCATCGCCCTGGCGGGAGATCCTGACTTCCTGGTGCTGGATGAGCCGGTGAACGGCCTGGATCCCCAGGGAATCATAGAGATCCGGGAGCTGATCCTGAAGCTCAACCGGGAACACCAGATTACATTTCTCATCTCCAGCCACATTCTGGACGAACTATCAAGACTGGCTACCCATTACGGCTTCATCGACAACGGACATATGGTAAAAGAAATCGATGCGGAAGAACTGGAGGCGGCCTGCCGCAAATGTATGCGTCTGAAGGTGACGGATGCCGCTGTCCTGGCACGGGTGCTGGACCGTATGGGGCTGGAATATGCGATTCTGGATGAGGAGCAGGCCGATATTTTCGGCAGCGTGAATATCACGAAGCTTGCGGTAGCACTGGACGCGGAACATTGCGAGATCACCTCGCTTCACGAACACGATGAATCCCTGGAGAGCTATTATGTGAGCCTGATGGGAGGTGACAGCCATGAATAAGCTGTTAAATGCCAATTTCAGCAGGCTTTTCAAAAGCAGAATATTTTTTGTGTGTGCCGGTTTTATGGCAATCTATGCGGTTGCGGCCTGCCTGTTCTGTTCTTATTACGGAATAGGAGTCGTGGTCGACATGCTGCTTCTAAGCGGTTATGGGCTGGGAGGCGTGATTACGGTAGCCGGTTTTGTAATGGCAGTGCTGTGCAGTGTTTTCATCGGAACTGAGTACAGTGACGGTACGATCCGCAACAAGCTGGTCGTGGGGCATGGCCGGGTGCAGATCTATCTGGCTAATTTTATTACCTGCGCCATAACCGGTATCGTGCTGAATCTGATCTACGGTATCCTCATCTGTGCCGTCGGGATACCGATATTCGGCGGCTTCCAGGTGCCGACTGATACTCTGCTCGCTATGATCCTGGCAGGATTGCTGGTCATGGTGTCCTACGCCGCTATTTTTACCCTGTTCACCATGCTGCTGGCAAACAAGACGACGGCATCCATTATCAACCTGATCGGTGTGGTGGTTATCATGTGTTTGTGCACCTATCTGATCATGCGGCTGGCGGAGCCTGAGATTACAGAACTCTACAATATGGTCGATGGGGAATATGTAGTGACCAGAGGACCAAACCCTTATTATATAGAAGGATTTAAAAGAACTGTGGGCCAGTTTGTGATCGACCTGTTACCTTCGGGCCAGTCCCTTCAGCTCTCCAGAATGAGCGCCCTTTATTACTGGCCGCTTTTGTTATACTCCCTGGGGGTGATTCTGGTCACGAATACGGTGGGGATTCTGGCATTTCGAAAAAAAGATCTGAAATAAAGGAGAACCAATGGATATCTGGTTATATGCCCTGTGCGGGATACTCATAATGATTATCGTGCTGCTGATCCTCTATATCCTGCAAATGAAAAAGGCAGTAAATGAAATCTGTGAAGAGTTTGCCGACAGGGTAAAAACCGATACAAATACCCTGATCGATCTCTCCAGCAACGATTCCAGTATCCGACATCTGGCGGCAGCTATCAATCAGCAGCTGAGGCTTCTGCGAAAGGAACGCCATCGTTACCAGCACGGGGACAGGGAGCTCAAAGAAGCCATCACCAACATATCCCACGATCTGCGCACTCCCCTCACTGCCATCTGCGGTTATCTGGATCTTGCGAAGCGGGAAGAGACCAATGAGCAGGTATCCCGTTACCTGGATATGATACAGAATCGGACCCAGGCGCTGAAACAGCTGACCGAAGAGCTGTTCCGCTATTCTGTCGTCATGTCTGTCAGGGAGGATAATCCCGCGGAAGCGGTCAGCTTAAACGCAGTCCTGGAGGAGGTCGTTGCCGCCTTCTATGGAGCGTTAAGGAAGAGAAATATCGTTCCGGCGATTTCCATGCCGTCTGCGGAGGTCATACGCAGCCTGAACCGCAAAGCCCTGTCCAGGATTTTTGAAAATATTATCAGCAATGCGATCAAATACAGTGATAAAGATCTGAGAATCATTTTGGAACAGAACGGCAGGATTTCATTTACCAACACTTCAAAGGCCCTGGATTCCATATCGGCCGGGAGACTGTTCGACCGGTTCTTTACCGTTGAGAACGGACGAGGTTCGACGGGGCTTGGGCTGTCTATCGCTAAGATACTGACCGAACAGTTGGGAGGAAATATTCAGGCTGTGTATGCCAATGATCAATTGACAATTATACTAGAGTTTGCAGAGCAGGCCTGAGCTGCGGAGAAGTACGGAGGACCAGGCTTATTTATTAGACCAGGCTTGCAGTACAGGCCGGGTTCAGGGACATTTACCCGTCGGATTTGGAGCACGTCGGGGAAGCGTCCCAGGACCCGGCTTTTTTGATCTTGTTCCCAGTGCCCCAGCCGGCTAAACGGGTTCCCGGACATAAAATCGGTCTAGGAATTCTTGTTTGGGTATGGTATCCTATGTAAGGATAACACATAAAATAGTAGAAAGATGCCGGAGGCGTTTGAATGATAGAGTTAGATAAATTGTTGGAGAGGCTTGAGTACCGCTGCGAAGCCGGGAACACGGATGTCCGGGTGAGGGCGGTCCGTTATGATACCAGGGAGATTGAACCGGGAGATCTGTTTGTGTGCATTAAGGGAAACCGGGCGGACAGCCATGTTCTGATTGGAGAGATTGTAAGCAGAGGTGCCAAAGTGATTGTAGCGGAACGAAAGATCCAGGTACCGGATGGGGTTACGGTGATTCGGGTCAGGGACAGCCGCTATGCGCTGGCATTGATTTCGGCTTCTTATTTTGGCTATCCGGCTGAAAAGATGAAACTAATTGGTGTCACGGGGACGAAGGGAAAGACAACGGTGGCCTATATGCTGCGGGAAATGCTGAAATGTGCGGGATATAAGACCGGTCTGATGGGGACGATCGTGACCGCTGTGGGGGATGAGGAGCAGGCCGCCGGGAATACGACGCCGGAATCTTACCTGATCCAGGAGCTGCTGGCCCGGATGGTGGAGGCGGGCTGCAGATATGTGATTATGGAAGTGTCATCCCAGGGCCTGAAGCTTCAGCGGACGGCTGGGATTTTATTCGATATAGGAATTTTTACGAATCTGGGGCCGGATCATATCGGACCGGCGGAGCATAAGGATTTCGCGGAGTATGCACAGTGTAAGAGCAGGCTGTTCCGTCAGTGCCGCGTTGGTGTGGTGAATGGTGACGATGAATATCTGGATCTGATCCTGCGCGGACATACCTGTGAGGTGATTACCTACGGAATGAGGCCGGAGAATGCGTATATTGCATCAGATCTGGAGCTGTATCAGGAGGATGGTGTGCCTGGTATCCAGTTTCAGGTGGGCGGCCGGCTGGAAACGCGGATGAAGGTGGATATTCCGGGAACGTTCAGTGTCTATAATGCGATGGCGGCCATCGCGGCCTGCGCGCAGTTAAAGCTGCCTGCGGATGTGATGGGCAGGGCGCTTAAGACGGTGAAGGTGAAGGGCAGAGTGGAAGTTGTTCCGGGGCCCTGGGACTTTACGGTGATGATTGATTATGCTCACAACGCGATGAGCCTTCAAAGTCTGCTGACGACACTGCGGGAGTATGAGCCCCACCGTCTGGTGTGCTTGTTCGGATGTGGGGGGAACCGCTCGAAACTGAGGCGTTATGAGATGGGGGAAATGTCTGGAAAGCTGTCGGACTTTACGGTAATTACTTCAGATAATCCCAGATATGAGAAGCCGGAGGAGATTATCGCGGATATCAGAACCGGTATGGAAAAGACCGACGGCGCTTATATAGAGATTCCGGACCGCAGGGAGGCGATCGCCTGGGCGCTGCGCCACGGGCAGCAGGGAGACATTCTGATTCTGGCAGGAAAGGGACATGAGGATTACCAGGAGATCTGCGGGGTGAAGTATCCGATGGATGAGCGGGTCATCATCCGGGAAATTATACAGCAGAACGAATGCACGTCACAGGAGATGTGCAGCAAAGCGGATATACAGCAGAGTAAATGAGGTGAGCAGGTGGCGGTTTATGCCGATGTGATTGTTGATATAACGAATGAAAAACTGGACCGGACATTTCAGTATCGGGTGCCGGAAGAGATAGAGGGAAGGATCGTTCCGGGAGTAGAAGTAGAGATCCCATTTGGAAGAGGGGACCGGATGATCCGGGGATATGTGGTGGAGACTACGGACCGGCCGGCTTATGATCCTGCGAAGATCAAAAGCATCAAACAGATCGTTCCGGGCAGGGTTCCTATTGAATCCAGGCTGATCGCACTGGCAGCCTGGATGCGGGAGCGCTATGGTTCCACTATGATTCAGGCGCTGAAAACGGTAATACCGATCAAAAAGGAGGTAAGAGCGCAGCAAAAGCGTCTCATTCTGCTAAACCTGCCTGCAGAACAGGCTCAGGCCTGTCTTGAGGAACTGAATCGAAAACACTGTACGGCAAGGGCCCGGCTGGTGCAGGCGCTTATAAACCAGCCGGAGATTAACTATGAATTGGTGACGAAGAAGCTGCATATTACCCCGGCGGTGATTAAGGCTTTGGAGGAACAGGGAATCCTGCGTGTACAGACAGAGCAGCGATACCGGAATCCGGTGCAGCCGGCAGAGCGGCAGGAGAAACGGATCGTGTTAAATGACCAGCAGCAGGCGGTCGTTGACCAGGTGACGGCAGACTGGGAACGCGGGCTTCGGCGTACTTATCTGGTGCACGGGGTGACGGGCAGCGGTAAGACGGAAGTATATATGGAAATCATTGCCCGGGTGGTGGCTGATGGGCGGCAGGCCATCGTTCTGATACCAGAGATCGCGCTTACGTTTCAGACGGTACTGCGTTTTTATCAGAGATTCGGAGACCGGATATCGATTATGAATTCCAGACTGTCAGCGGGAGAGCGCTACGACCAGTTCGAGCGTGCGAAAAATAAGGAAATCAGTGTGATGATCGGTCCCAGATCCGCACTGTTTACCCCATTTCCCAACCTGGGCGTGGTGATTATAGACGAAGAACACGAACTGACCTACAAAAGTGAAAATGTTCCCCGTTATCATGCCAGAGATGTGGCCATCCACCGGGCTGTGACGGAAGGGGCTATGGTGGTGCTGGGGTCAGCGACGCCAAGTGTGGATTCTTATTATAAAGCGCTCCGGGGCGAGTTTGTCTTATTCCGGCTGACGGACCGGGCTAAGAAAAATGCGCTGCCCCGCGTATATGTGGAAGATCTGCGGGAAGAACTTAGAAGTGGGAACCGGTCGATCTTCAGTACCAGGCTTCAGGAACTGATCCGGGACCGGCTGTTAAAGAAAGAGCAGGTCATGCTGTTCCTGAACCGCAGAGGTTACGCGGGGTTTGTGTCCTGCCGTTCCTGCGGCCATGTGATGAAATGCCCCCACTGCGATGTCTCTTTGTCCATGCATAATCATGGCAGGCTGGTCTGCCATTACTGCGGCTATGAGGAACCGGCGGTGAAGAAGTGCCCGGAATGCGGTTCCCCGTATATCGGAGGTTTCCGGGCCGGTACGCAGCAGATTGAGGAGCTTCTAAAAAAGCAGTATCCGGAGGCGGGAATACTCAGAATGGACGCAGATACGACCAGAAATAAGGACGGGCATGAAAAAATACTGGCTGCATTTGCGAACCGGGAGGCGGATATCCTGATCGGAACGCAGATGATCGTGAAGGGACATGATTTTCCGGCGGTGACGCTGGTTGGTGTGATAGCGGCGGATCTGTCTTTGTATACGGGAGACTATCTGAGCAGCGAGCGGACATTTCAGCTGCTGACGCAGGCAGCAGGGAGAGCGGGCAGAGGAGACGTGCCCGGAGAGGTCGTGATCCAGACTTACCAGCCGGAGCATTATGCGGTAGTGACGGCTGCGGCCCAGAATTATGAGGAGTTTTACCAGCAGGAGATCCTCTACCGCACGATTTCGGGCTATCCGCCGGCTGCCCATCTGCTGGCCGTGCTCTTGTCCGGGGCGGACCAGGAAGAATTAAGCCGGGCTGCCGATCTGCTGACCCGGCAGGTACCCCGGGATCTTGTGGGTCTTACGGTGATCGGCCCGGCGGAACCTGCCGTGGCCAGGATTAACGACATCTATAAAAAAGTGATCTACCTAAAACATAAAAAATATGATACACTGACAGAGGTAAAAGATCATCTGGAACGGTATGCGAAGGAGCAGCCGCTTCTTGAAAAAATAAATATGCAATTTGATTTTAATCCAATGCATGCAGGTTAAGGAGTGAACGAAATGGCAATTCGGAAAATAAGAGTGATGGGCGATGAGGTACTTACGAAAAAGTGCCGGGAAGTCAAAGAGGTGACCCCGAGAATCCGGGAGCTGATCGATGATATGTTTGAAACCATGTATTCAGAATACGGGGTTGGACTGGCCGCCCCTCAGGTGGGAATCTTAAAGCAGATCGTGGTGATCGATGTGGACGACGATCATCCGCTGGTTATGATCAATCCAAAGATTCTGGAAACAAGCGGGGAACAGATCGGTGACGAGGGATGCTTAAGCCTGCCCGGACAGTACGGACAGGTGACGAGGCCGGATTATGTGAAGGTTATGGCTTATGATGAAAATATGAAGCCCTATGAGATAGAAGGAACCGGGCTGCTGGCCCGGGCCATCTGTCATGAGACGGACCACCTGGAAGGAAAAATGTTCGTGGAGCTGGTGGAAGGGGAACTTCACGGCCCGGAAGAAGAGGAGTGAAGCGATAATGAGAGTTGTATTCATGGGAACGCCGGATTTTGCGGTGGGAACGCTTGAAAAACTGTCGGAGGCCGGATACGAGGTGGTGGGTGTGGTCACACAGCCGGATAAACCCAAAGGCCGAAGCAAACAGCTTTTGGCTTCCCCGGTGAAGCAGAAAGCATTGGAACTGGGCATACCTGTCTATCAGCCGGCACGGGTGCGCAATGCGGAGTGCATAGAGGAAATCCGAAAATTCCAGGCAGATGTAATCGTGGTGGCGGCGTTTGGGCAGATCCTGCCCAAAGAACTGCTGGAGATGCCAAAATTCGGCTGTGTCAACGTACATGCCTCCCTACTGCCGGACTACCGGGGAGCGGCGCCGATCCAGTGGGCGATCATCGACGGTCAGAGCAGGACCGGCGTGACCATCATGCAGATGGACGAAGGTCTGGATACCGGCGATATGATTTTAAAGCAGGAGGTTTCCATTGACAAAAAGGAGACGGGCGGCAGCCTCTTTGACAAGCTGAGCGTCGTGGGAGCCGGGCTGTGTGTGGAAGCGCTGCGTCAGCTGGAAGCCGGGACAGCCGTATTCCAAAAGCAGGGAGAAAGCCATACCGGTTATGCGAAAATGATGAAAAAAGAGCTGGGTAATATTGACTGGATGAAGGACGCGGCTTCGATCGAACGTCTGATCCGGGCCTTGAATCCCTGGCCCAGCGCTTATACGAACCTGGATCAGACTGTTTTAAAAATTTGGGATGCTGAGGTGTTAAACGAGCCGGGAAACGGAAAACCCGGCGAGATCATACGGATAGAAAAAGATGCATTCTGCGTACAGACCGGCAAAGGCGTGCTTTCTATAAAAGAAGTGCAGCTGGCCGGCAAAAAGCGCATGACGACAGATGCGTTCTTGAGAGGCTATCCGGTAAAAGCGCATGTAATCCTGCCATCCTGAAAAAAGGGGACATGTCCAATCCGGTCTGGGACATGTCCAATTCAGTTCGGGACATGTCCAATCCAGTTCGGGACATGTCCAATCCAGTTCGGGACATGTCCAATCGAAATGGACATGTCCCAAACCGAAATGGACATGTCCCCTTTCGCCTAATTCTTAAAATTTCTATGAAATATTTATGAAATCCGGGATTTTCGGGTATGACTGTTGTATAATAAAAAATAGCAGCGCTCGAAAAAACTCGCTGACTATTTTTTATGCATCGCACGTAAGCGGCTAAAAAACAGCCGCTAAGTGCTCATAGCAATAAAAAATAGCAGCGCTCGAAAAAACTCGCTGACTAATATTCATGCATCGCACGTAAGTGCCCAAAATACGGACACAAGTGCTCACAGCTATAAGAAAAATTCATGGAAGTAAAATTTGAAGGAGGAAGTTTACATGCCTTTCTATTATTTTTGGGACCCTACTTATATACTGGTAATCATAGGCCTTGTCTTATCTTTGTGGGCGTCATCCAGAGTGAAATCCACCTATGCCAAATACTCCAGAGTGCGCAGTATGTCCGGCATGACGGGCGCGGATGCGGCCGCCAGGATATTACATGCGGCGGGAATTTATGATGTGCAGATCCAGCATGTGTCCGGTAATCTGACGGATCATTATGATCCTAGAAATAAAACGCTGAATCTGTCAGACTCCGTGTACGGCTCCCCTTCCGTGGCGGCGGTGGGAGTAGCTGCCCATGAGTGCGGGCACGCCATCCAGGATGCTAAGAGTTACGCTCCTTTGAAAATCAGAGGCGCGTTTGTCCCGGTAGCGAACATAGGCTCAGGGCTGTCTATGCCGCTGATCCTGATCGGACTGATCTTCGGGGTAAACTCTCAGTGGGCGATACTGGTGGATATCGGGATTATTCTGTTTTCGCTGGCGGTTTTGTTTCAGCTGATCACTCTGCCGGTGGAATTTAACGCGTCCCGCCGTGCGATACAGATGGTGGAGTCTACCGGAATCCTGTATGGGGACGAGGTGGACGGTACGAAGAAGGTACTCTCGGCAGCTGCTCTGACTTATGTGGCCAGCGCTGCCGCGGCGATGCTTTCCCTCTTGCGCCTAATCTTACTGTTCGGAGGAAGAAACCGTGACTAATGCGGTAAATACAAGAGAACTGGTGCTGGGAATACTTATGGAAGTCACCGGGAAGGGGACTCACAGCCATCTGGTGATTCGTGACGTCTTATCCAAGTACCAGTATCTGGGAAAACAGGAGCGGTCCTTTATCACCAGGGTTTCCATTGGAACCCTGGAACAGATGATTCTCATAGATTATATCATCGATCAATTCTCCAGTGTGAAAGTAAAGAAGATGAAGCCGGTGATCCGGAATATACTAAGGAGTGCGGTCTATCAGTTAAAATGGATGGACAGCATTCCTGATTCTGCTGTGTGCAATGAAGCTGTGAAGTTAACGAGAAAAAAAGGCTTTCAGGGGTTGTCGGGATTCGTAAACGGCGTGCTGCGGAGTATCATCCGGGGAATGGCACAGATCCGATATCCCGATGAGAAGGAAAAACCCGCGGAATCTATGAGCATCCGGTATTCCCAGCCGTTGTGGCTGACACAGATGTGGCTTGAGCGTTTCGGGCCTTTCACCACGGGACAGATCCTGCGCGCATTCCTGGAGGAAAGCCCGACCTGCATCCGCTGCAGTACCGGGAAGATCCGCGCGGAGGAACTGGCGGAGAAGCTGAATCTTCAGGGAATAGAGACGGTGCCGTCTCCTTATATAAAGGAGGCCATGGAAATCCGGGGTTATGATTATCTGGGAGCACTGCCGGAATTCAAGGAGGGGCTGTTCCAGGTGCAGGACGTAAGCTCCATGCTGGCGGTCCGTATCGCGGCCCCCGCAAAAGGGGACATCGTATATGACGTCTGTGCCGCGCCGGGCGGAAAGAGCCTGTATGCGGCGGAGTTGATGGAGAATACAGGCATGGTGACGGCCAGGGACCTGACACCCTGCAAGGTGGGATTGATCGAAGAAAATATCCTGCGCAGCGGCCTTACGAATATCCGGGCGCAAGTGTGGGATGCCTGTGTCTTGGATGAATCTGCGGTGGAGACTGCGGATCTGGTACTGGCTGACCTGCCCTGTTCCGGACTGGGGGTGCTGGGGCGAAAGCCTGATATTAAGTATCATATGGGTCCTGGACAGATGCGGGAACTTAGCAGCCTTCAAAGAGAAATTCTGGGCACGGTACATAACTATGTAAAGAAAGGCGGGGTTCTTGTTTACAGTACATGTACCATAGACAGAGAAGAAAATGAAGAGAATCTGGAGTGGTTTTTGAATAAATTTCCATTTCATCTGGAAAGTATCGATCCTTATCTGTGCGATGAGTTAAGAAGCGCTACGACGGCCCGGGGATATCTGCAGCTCCTTCCGGGTGTGCACCGTGCAGACGGATTCTTTATGGCGAGGTTACGAAAAGATGGAGAATAGAGGGAAGATGGATATCAAATCCCTGAACCTGACACAGCTTACGGAATACATGGAGGAGCTGGGCGAGAAACCGTTCCGGGCGCGGCAGGTGTATCAGTGGATTCATGAAAAGCTGGTTACGGATATCGACGAGATGAGCAACCTGTCAAAGGAACTGCGCGGTAAACTCAGGGAGAACTGTGAGTGGACTTCCCTGGAACTATTGGAAGAGCAGACGTCGCAGATCGACGGCACGAAGAAGTTCTTATTCCGGCTGCCTGACGGCAACGTGATCGAGAGTGTCTGGATGCAGTATAAGCATGGCAACTCTGTCTGCATCTCCTCCCAGGTCGGCTGCAAGATGGGCTGCCGGTTCTGCGCATCGACGATCGGCGGTCTGGTCAGGAATCTGACGCCTGCCCAGATGCTGGACCAGATCTATCGCATACAGGCGCTCACAAAAGCCAGGGTGTCCAACGTGGTCGTCATGGGGACCGGTGAACCCCTTGATAATTATGATAATCTGCTGGCATTTCTTAAGATATTGACCGACGAGCACGGGCTTCATATCAGCCAGCGGAATATTACGGTATCCACCTGCGGGATTGTTCCGAATATCTACCGCCTGGCGGAGGAAAAACTCCAGATTACGCTGGCCCTTTCCCTGCACGCATCCAGTCAGGAAAAACGGCTGGAACTGATGCCGGTGGCGAACAAATATGTCCTGGATGAGGTGTTAGAGGCGTGTGATTATTACGGGGAGCAGACAGGCAGAAGAATGACGTTTGAATACAGCTTGGTGGGCGGAGTCAATGATTCCAAAGAAGACGCTGTCCGGCTTGCCAAACTGGTCAAACCGCTCCATGGACATGTAAATCTGATCCCGGTCAACCCTATCAAGGAGCGGGATTATGTCCAGTCGGACCGGTCTGTAGTGGTGGATTTTAAAAATAAACTTGAAAAATGTGGAATAAATGTTACTATTAGAAGAGAAATGGGCAGAGATATAGACGGAGCCTGCGGGCAGCTGCGCAAACATTTCATTGACAGACAGCAAGAGAAAGGTGGGGGAGAAATGTGAAAGCATTTGCAATCACTGATGTCGGAGAGATACGCCAGACAAATCAGGACTATGTATTTGCAACAGAACATCCGGTTGGAAATCTTCCGAACCTTTTTGTAGTGGCCGATGGTATGGGAGGCCACAACGCCGGTGACTTTGCGTCAAAGTATACGGTGGAACGGCTGGTCTACGCGATCAGACATGATGAGGATACAAATCCGGTCAGGATATTGAGAAAGGCTATCGACTTTGCCAACCAGGAGCTGGTAAAGCGGGCCAGGGAAGACGAGACCAAAAACGGATGCGGGACTACGCTTGTGGTTGCCATTGTACTGAAGAATTATCTGTATGTGGCTAATATTGGAGACAGCCGTTTATATGTGGTCGGTGATGACATCCGACAGATTACCAGGGATCATTCCCTGGTGGAAGAAATGGTGCGCCTCGGGGAACTGAACAAAGAAGAGGCCAGAAATCATCCGAAACGAAACGTGATTACACGGGCGATCGGTGCGGATGACAGGGTGATTATAGATTTTTTCAGCCGGAAGCTGTCATTGGGGGATTTGGTGTTGATGTGTTCGGACGGTTTGTCTAACATGCTGGAGGATGAGCAGATCCGGCAGATTATGAGACAGCCGCTGGATATAGAGGCGAAAGCGTTGGAACTGATTCAGAAAGCGAACAGAAGTGGCGGCAGAGATAACATATCTGTGGTCATTATAGAACCAGAAATAGGGGAAGCGGAAGGCGGAAGGTAAGTTCATCCATCCCTGATCCTGTATGCAAAAGAAGATCATTGAATCTTTTTTTGTAGAATTTATCGCGAAGTTAATGCGCAACTGGAGGTAAACATGTTAACAACAGGTATGTTTGTCGGCGGCCGCTACGAGATCATAGAAAAGATCGGAACCGGCGGAATGGCTGACGTCTATAAAGGAAAAGACCGTAAATTAAACCGTTATGTCGCAATCAAGGTGCTGAAGAATGAGTTCAGAGGCGACACCACGTTTGTGGCCAAATTCAAGGCGGAAGCCCAGGCGGCCGCGGGTCTTGCGCATCCGAACATTGTAAATGTCTACGATGTGGGGGATGAGGACGGGGTCTATTATATCGTTATGGAACTGGTTGACGGGATTACCCTGAAGGAATACATTGAGCGTAAGGGCCGTCTGTCCTCCAAAGAGGCGATCAGTATTGCGATCCAGGTGTCCATGGGCCTGGAGGCAGCGCACAATAACCACATTATACACAGGGATATCAAGCCTCAGAATATTATTATTTCTACGGATGGAAAAGTAAAAGTTACGGATTTCGGCATTGCAAAGGCTGCGTCATCCCAGACGATCAGCTCCAGTGCTATGGGTTCCGTTCACTATACATCACCGGAGCAGGCCAGAGGCGGTTACAGTGATGAAAAAAGTGATATCTATTCCCTGGGTGTCACTATGTATGAGATGGTGACCGGCCGGGTGCCTTTTGACGGTGATACGCCGGTAGTGATCGCTGTGAAGCATCTGCAGGAGGAGATGATATCTCCCAAGTATTTTGCGCCGGAGCTGCCCTTCAGCCTGGAGCAGATTATTATCAAAATGACGCAGAAAAGCCCGGACCGGCGTTATAATAATATGTCGGAAGTGATTCAGGACTTAAAGCAGGCGCTGGTCAGTCCGGAGGGGGATTTTGTAAAAGCGAGTCCCATAGATCAGACCGCCAAAACCGTCATGTTCACCAGAGATGATGTGAAACAGATCAAGAGAGAAACCGGAAGGATTCATGTGGAACCGGAACAGCTCTATGAGGACGAGGAATATGATGACGGGGAATACGAGGATGACGAATACGAATATGAGGACGATGACTACGAGGATTCCGACGGAGACGACGAGGACGATGACAAAGAAGTGAATCCGAAGCTGGAAAAAATCATGACCATCGGAGGTATCGTGGCGGCGGTTATCATCGCGCTGATCGTGTTGTTCCTGGTGGGCAAGATGGTCGGAATCTTCTCCTTCGGTTCCAGTAAAGATAAAGACAAGGAAAACAAAGAACCGCAGACCACGGCGGCTGCCGAGACGGATCAGGTAGAGATGCCGAAGTTAGTGGGAATGCAGGAGGAAAAGGCCCAGGCAAAACTAAAAGAAATGGAGCTGGGATATAAGACGACCTACAAGGACTCCAATGATTATGAAGAAGGCGAAGTCATGGAGCAGAGTGTAAAGTCCGGCGACATGGTGAAAAAACATACGACCATTCTGCTGACCGTATGCAGCGGGGAATCCTATGTGCAGCTGATCGATGTCAGCGGCCTGTCGGAAGAGAAAGCGAAGCAGAAGCTGGAAGACGAAGGCTATAAAGTTACCATCGAGGAGAGCTACAGCGATGATGTGGAAAAAGGAAATGTCATCAGCACGGACCCCAAAGCCGGCTCTGATGTGAAACCGAACCAGTCGATCCGGATGACGGTCAGCAAGGGGAAAGAGATTAAAGAAGTGGTAATGCCGAACCTTACGAATATGACGAAGGATCAGGTAAATGACGCCATTATGAACAATAAGCTGACATGGGGGGAAATTACCGAGCAGTACAATTCCAGTGTGGAAGAGGGAAGGGTCATCAACCAGAGTCCGGGCCAGGGGACTACGGTAGTGGAGAGAACGAAGGTTAATATTACTTTGAGTAAAGGACCGGAACCGACTCCGACGCCTACCCCGGATCAGGACTGGATGAGTGTCCGGGTACAGCTAAAAGATGATGTGGGGACCTATACGGGCGGCCCTGCCAGATTAGAGGTAGAGCAAACCCTGGCAGACGGTTCCAAACGGTCCGTAGATGTATTTTCCAACCAGACTTTCGGTATTCCGTTCATCTATGTGCTGGAACCGGTTAGGGGAGCCACAGGGATCTCCACCGGCAAGGCTTATCTGTACGAGACCGATCCGGCCACAAATGAGGAAAAGAAGGTCGGTCAGTGGACGATTACGTTCCAGCCAAATTAAGAGAATCAGGCGGTGAAGCGAAGCTACATGCAGGGTAAGATAATCAAAGGAATTGCTGGATTTTATTATGTGCATCCCCAGAACGGGGATGCACGGCTTATGCCAGGGGGCAGAATCTACGCGTGCAAAGCCAAGGGCATCTTCAGAAAGGATCAGATGAAGCCGTTGGTAGGGGATAACGTTGCGTTCGATATCACCCATGAGGGCGACGCGGAGGGGAATATCACCCGGATATTGCCGCGCAAAAATGAGCTGGTTCGCCCGGCGGTCGCTAATATCGATCAGGCCATGGTCATTTTCGCTATCAGTAAGCCAAAACCTAATCTGAACCTGTTGGACCGCTTCCTGATCACGATGGAGCAGCAGGGGATCGATACGGTCCTTTGTTTCAATAAAAAAGATATTGCCACGGAAAAAGAATTGTTCCTTCTGCAGCAGACCTATGCGAAATGCGGATATCATATCGTATTTACCAGCGCGAAGGAAGGCGGGGGGCTAAGCCAGGTAAAAGAGCTGCTCTCCGGCAAGACCACTGCGGTGGCAGGGCCCTCCGGTGTCGGTAAATCGTCCCTGATCAATATCCTCCAGCCGGAAGCGGGCATGGAGACGGGAGCCATCAGCGAACGAATCGACAGGGGCAAGCATACGACAAGACATTCGGAGCTGATCTGCATTGATGAAAATACTTATATTATGGATACACCGGGATTCAGTTCCATGTATGTGAATCAGTTTGAAAAAGAGGAGCTGAAGGATTATTTTCCGGAATTCCGGGATTACGAGGATCAATGCCGGTTCCAGGGGTGTGTTCATATCCATGAACCAGGCTGTGCGGTCAAGGCTGCACTGGAGGCGGGAGAGATCAGCAGTATCCGTTATGAAAATTACACGGAGCTATTTGGAGAATTAAAGGAGAAAAGGAGATATTAATTATGTACGCGATAGCACCTTCTATATTATCCGCGGATTTTGCCGCACTGGGAGAAGATGTGAAAAAAGTGGAAAACGCCGGAGCGCAGTATCTGCATATCGATGTCATGGACGGTGACTTTGTGCCCAGCCTTTCGTTGGGAATGCCGGTGATCCGTTCCATCCGTAAAAAATCAGATATGATCTTCGACGTTCACCTGATGATGTCTCATCCGGAACCATATATCGAGGAATTCGCGGATTGCGGAGCGGATATTATTACCGTGCACGCGGAGGCATGCCGGCATCTGCACCGGACTTTGCGCCAGATCCGGGACTGTAATGTGAAAGCAGGAGTATCCCTGAATCCGGCCACACCGCTGTCCGTGCTGGAATATGTGCTGGATCAGACGGACATGGTTCTGATTATGAGCGTCAATCCCGGATTCGGCGGTCAGAGTTATATCGAGAGCTCTACCAACAAGATATGGAAGCTGCGGGAATGGATTAAGAGAGAGCAGCTGGATGTGGATATCGAGGTGGACGGAGGGGTTGGTCTTAATAACGCCAGAATGATTCTGGATGCCGGGGCTAATATTCTGGTGGCCGGGTCTGCGGTCTTTAACGGAGACTGCGCGGCTAATGTCAAGGCCTTTCTGGATATCTTAAACGACTATAATGAGTGATAATAGGGAGCCGCAGTAAATGCGGCGCTGGAGGAGAATATGAAGCTGGGAATTGTGGGACTGCCGAATGTAGGCAAAAGTACATTATTTAATTCATTGACAAAAGCAGGAGCGGAATCAGCCAATTATCCGTTCTGTACCATTGATCCGAATGTGGGAATCGTGGCAGTGCCGGATGAGCGTCTGGGAATGCTGGCCAAATTATATGATTCTGTGAAGATTACGCCGGCTGTGATTGAATTCGTGGACATCGCAGGTCTGGTAAAGGGAGCGTCCAAGGGAGAGGGACTGGGAAATCAATTCCTGGCCAATATCCGTGAAGTGGATGCGATCGTACATGTAGTGCGCTGCTTTGAAGATCCTAACGTGATTCATGTGGACGGCAGTGTGGATCCGATGCGGGATATTGAAACCATTAATCTGGAACTGATCTTTTCGGATTTGGAAATATTGGAACGCCGGATAGCGAAAACTTCAAAAGGTGCCAGGATGGACAAGGCTCTGGCAAAAGAGCTGGAGCTCCTGAATAAGTTAAAGGGGTACCTGGAAGAAGGAAAAATGGCAAAGGGATTTGAGACGGAGGACGAAGAGGAACTGGCGTTACTTGCCGGTTATCAGCTGCTTACCTATAAGCCGGTCATTTATGCAGCGAATGTCTCTGAGGATGACCTGGCAGATGACGGTGCGGCCAATCCGTTTGTGCAGCAGGTGCGGGAATACGCGGCGCAGGAGCACAGTGAGGTATTTGTGATCTGCGCGCAGATCGAGCAGGAGATCGCCGAGCTGGACGAAGAAGAAAAGAAAATGTTTTTGGAAGATTTGGGATTAAAAGAATCCGGACTGGAGAAACTGATTAAAGCAAGTTACTCCCTATTGGGCTTAATCAGTTATCTGACAGCAGGAGAGCCGGAAACCAGGGCCTGGACGATCACCAAAGGTATGAAAGCGCCGCAGGCGGCCGGAAAGATACATTCTGACTTTGAACGCGGATTCATACGTGCGGAGGTTGTAAATTATCAGGATCTGCTGGACTGCGGTTCTACGGCTGCGGCCAAAGAGAAGGGTCTGGTGCGATTGGAAGGCAAAGAATACGTGGTAAAAGACGGAGATGTGATCCTTTTCCGATTTAATGTTTAATGCCTTAGCTGGATAGAAGTTCATACGAGCCCGGGGGCGGCCAGTGACGAAAGTGAGTAATACGGCCATTCCAGGGCTTTTTTTCACCTATCCTTTTCAGACGAAAAAAGCCAAAAGTCGAAATATGGGAGAAAATGATGTTTTAATTTGTTTGATTTTTGATTTATATGGAGTTAAAATGAATCTGTAGTCAAGAATCGACGGAATAAAGAGGCAGACAGGAGATTTTAGCAATGGACACGTCAATTCTTTTCCCCAATTTGGGGTTACAGCTGGAGCATGTAGGAAAGAGCATCCGTGTATTCGGATTGGATATCGCCTATTATGGAATCGTTATCGGTATAGGTATGGTAGTAGGCATTCTGTTGGCTTGCAGGGAAGCAAAAAGGACTGGACAGAACACGAATGACTATATAGACCTGGCAATCTATGCGATTATCTTTTCCATTGTTGGAGCCAGACTGTACTTTGTGGCCTTTTCCTGGGACCAGTACAAAGAAGACTTAATGCTGATTTTTAATCTGAGGGCCGGAGGCCTTGCTATATACGGCGGTGTGATTGCAGCGGTCATCACTGTCTATGTGTTTGCAAGGAAAAGAAAATTAAACTTCTGGCAGATGGTAGATACTGGCTGTATAGGTCTGATTGCTGGGCAGATAATAGGAAGGTGGGGGAATTTTTTCAACCGGGAAGCCTTTGGAGGATATACAGACAACCTTTTGGCGATGCAATTACCGGTGACGGCGGTCCGTGCGGGAGACATAAGCGCAGATATAGCGGCTCATATACAGGTCATCCATGGAGTAGAGTATATCCAGGTGCACCCCACATTTTTGTATGAGTCCCTGTGGAATCTGTGTATTTTCCTTGTTCTGTTATGGTATCGAAAACAAAAGAAGTTTCAGGGGGAATTGTTTTTGATCTATCTTTTTGGCTACGGCCTTGGACGCGTATGGATTGAAGGATTGAGAACGGACCAGTTACTGCTTCCGTTTGCAGGGATTCCGGCATCTCAATTGTTATCAGCAATCCTGGTGATCCTTTCGGCAGTTACAATAGTGGTAAGACACAGGCGGCTGAATAAAGGAGGAATGTAGTTATAGTTCGCAAAGAGACAATAGATGAGGTGTATATTATGCAGGATACAGAAGAGTTAAAAGCAAAAATCGAGGAAGCAAGATTAAAGTTAAATGCCTCTATTCAAAGTCGGGAAAATCTACAGGAAGCTTATGAGAACAGTGTAGAGGTTGACTTATTGATTGAAGAGTACATCAAGCGTTTGCAGGGAAACTGAGATAGACATAATAATTATAATTCGATACTTAGTGTAAAATAGTTCGTTGAGCAGACCAGATCGGCAGGTGGAACCTTAAGGGAAGGAGGTTCCCCTAGCCGGGGATGCGAGGCGGGCTTTTTTTGAGGGAGAGGGATGACTGTCCGAAAAGTATGGCGCAGCCCTTCTGATGGCCGTCCGGCAGGGGGAGGTCCTCCATCGCGGGCTGGTCTGGCCGGGGAACGGAGCTTTTGGCCCTTCCATCACTTAAGGCTGTTACCCGGTGAAATCTAAATGAAATCGGCCCGGATTTGCTGCTTTTACGGAGTGTCGGCACAATCTGAGTGACAAGCTGGAATTTACCCTGTTCTATTTATCTGAAAATTTTTCTTCAATCCGCTTATCCGTATGATAAAATCCAAATAATAGAAATGCACAACCAATACATTCTCCTATTATAATAGAATATTCAATTGTAACGTGAAGAATCAACAAGATAGTACTCACAGCGAATTCCACTACAAACAAGTATTTTCCCAAAGAAATATAAATATCCGGGGCAATCTTTTGGGCATAATCCCAATGTGCCTGAGATTTTCTGGAGGTGGGGGTGTTATAACCATTATGCCTGCTCATATCTGACCCGGGATGTCTTTTTAAAATACATCCTACTAAAATCATTACAAATGGAACAATAAAATTTAATACTAATAAGACTTGCATCAATTTCTCCTTTTAATATCCCAAATAACATAAATAGTCCGCTCTGTTAAAATGTAAAAAAAGAGCCGCTGCCGCCGCTGATTTAATACTACCAACAGAATCTAAAAATTACAACTTCTTAAACCGATAAACAAAAAAATCAGTCAACAAACTAATCGATCAACAAATTAAATCAATCAAAAAACGAAATCGGTAAACAAAAGCTTCTTAATATAAATTAAAATTCTAATAATATTCAACTTATAATGTACCCAATAAAAAACGTACCCAATTAAACTGTACCCAATAAAAAATCGAAACAATCCTATAAAAATAGGTAGCTGCCATCAAAACAAAATAAAGGTTAAGGTAATATCCAGATATAAAGCCAGAAGAAACATAAGACATAACTAAGCCAGATTTAAAGCAGTGAAAGAGGGTGAGGGAATCCGGGGGCGCGGTGCGGTTTTTGGGGCTGGCTGTGGGGCGTGAGACCGGCGGGACTGCCTGTGGGGCGTCATAGGACGGCTGTGTCAGTGCTTAGCAAAAAGGAAAGCCGGCGGACAGTTTCTAACCAGTGTTCAACGCTGGTTAGAAAGGACCTCTGAGTCCAGAACACATCAAGTGTTCTGGGCGAATAGGTCCGGTACTGTCCGCCGGCTTTCCTTTTTGCTTAGCAATGACCAGCAATCAGTCCGTAGACGCCCCACAGGCAGTCCCGCCGGTCTCACGCCCCACAGCCAGCCCCAAAAACCGCACCGCGCCCCCGGATTCCCCCACCCTTTTTCACGGCCCTAAGTCAAAACCCCAAATAATATGTCGAATCCGCACATGTGAAATTTGAATTTCCTATTGAAATTTCAACCTGATTGGGATAAGATATACTCATGAGTGGTAAAAAGTGGTGAATAGTGGTTCTGGATGGTAAGAAAGTGGGGCCATCTGAGGGGAGTTGCACGCGGATGTTCATGGGAGAATATAATCATTCCATAGATCCCAAGGGCAGGCTGATCATTCCTTCCAAATTCAGAGAGATACTCGGAGATGAATTTGTGGTGACAAAGGGATTGGACGGCTGCCTCTTCGTATTTCCCAACGATGAGTGGCAGGCCTTTGAAGAAAAGCTGCGTACCTTGCCGATGGCCAATAAAAACGCCCGTAAGTTCTCCCGGTTCTTTATGGCCGGAGCTACCACCTGTGAGTTGGACAAGCAGGGAAGAATCCTGCTGCCCTCTACCTTAAGGGAATTTGCCGATCTGGAGAAGGATGTTGTTCTGGCTGGACTGCTGAACCGGATTGAGATCTGGAGTAAGGCCAGATGGAATGAAAATAATACGTATGATGACATGGATGACATTGCGGAACAAATGATGGATCTGGGCTTAAATATCTGATAGGGATTAAAGAGGGAAGATTATGGAATTTACACATACGTCCGTTTTATTAAAAGAAACCATCGACGGTTTGAATATCCGGCCGGATGGGATATATGTTGACGGTACCCTGGGGGGCGGTGGACATGCCTATGAGGTGTGCCGCCGATTGTCGAAAAGTGGCCGGTTTGTCGGAATCGATCAGGATGAGGCGGCAATTGACGCGGCCGGCAGAAGATTGGCGGAATTTGAAGAACAGGTGGACATCGTTAGGAGCAATTACTGTGAGATGCCGCTGGTCATGAAGGAGCTGGGCATCCAAAAGGTGGACGGTATCGTCCTGGATCTGGGCGTTTCTTCCTATCAGCTGGACGAACCTGAGCGGGGATTTACCTACCGGGAAGATGTGCCTCTTGATATGCGTATGGACAGGCGGCAGTCCCAGACCGCCAGGGATATTGTAAATGAATATTCCGAGATGGAGCTGTACCGGATGATCCGGGATTACGGAGAAGATAAATTTGCGAAGAATATAGCAAAACATATAGTGGCGGCCAGAGCGGCAAAGCCCATTGAGACGACCCTGGAGCTGTCGGAGATTATAAAAGCGGCGATCCCGATGAAATTCAGAGCGGTGGGCGGGCACCCGGCGAAACGGACTTTTCAGGCGATCCGGATTGAACTGAACCGGGAGCTGGAAGTGTTGAAAAACTCTCTGGACGATATGATTGAACTGTTAAACACCGGGGGAAGGATTTGTATCATTACCTTTCATTCCCTGGAAGACCGGATTGTGAAGAATATATTCCGGACCAACGAGAACCCATGTACCTGTCCCAGCGATTTTCCGGTATGTGTATGTGGCAAAAAACCGAAAGGCAGAGTGGTGACCAGAAAGCCAATTCTGCCGTCAGAGGAGGAACTGTTAATAAACAGCCGGAGCAAGAGTGCGAAGCTGAGAATATTTGAAAAAGGTGAAGTTTAAGAAAAGATTGGAAGTGTAAAGAATGGCAGCGAGAAAGAAGCAGAATACAACTTACCAAAGAAGAAATTACATAGAAGGAAATACCGTCAGAAAACTGGAGGTACTGCCGAATCGGCAGGAGACACAGGCACCAAGGAAAAAGACCGGGGTAAGTACGCTTCGAAACAGGGAAAAGGCCCTGCACATGAACCCGGGGTATGTTCTTTTCCTGTCTGTTGCCACGATACTGGTGCTGGCCACCTGCGTGAACTATCTGAAACTGCAGTCCACACTTGCCGGACAGCTCAATGAGATTTCCTCACTGGAAACACAGCTGAATACATTGAAGGCGGAAAATGATGCGGAGGAAAACCGGGTGACGGCGTCCGTGGATCTGGAGCATGTGAAAGATGTGGCTATGAATGAACTGGGTATGGTCTACGCGACTCAGGACCAGGTACGGCTGTACGATGACAAGAGCAGCGACTATGTGAAGCAGTACGAGGAACTGCCGGAAGAGGAAAACACGATTAAAAACATTTTAAAAAAATAAAAGCAGGTGAATTTTGTGGCGAATAATAAGAAGAAAGATAAAAAATTCACCCGCACAATGCAGAAGAAGCTGGTAGTGTTATTTGCCGGCATAATTGTGGTATTCATCGGACTGAATGTCCGGATTGCCCAGATAAACGCAAAGAGCGGTGATGAATATACGAAGAGTGTATTATCCCAGCAGGAATATACAAGTACTGTGCTGCCGTACCGGCGCGGGGATATCGTGGACCGGAAGGGAACCGTGCTGGCCACCAGTGAACGGGTATACAATGTGATACTGGATACGAAGCAGCTTCTGGCGACAAAAGACGACGAACATATCAACAAAGTGATTTCCAGCCTGGTATCCAGTTTCCAGTTGGATGAGGCACAGATCAGACAATATATATCCGAAAATCCCGACAATGCATACTATATCCTCAAGAAACAGCTGACCAAAGAGGACAAAGACGCGTTTGAAGATCTGTTCCGGGTAAAGAAGGAGGATAAATCCACGGCAGCAGACAAAAAGAATGCGGACGATACAAAAGATGACAGCGCGGATCAAACGCCGGATGCCAGTACCGGGAGCGCAGCGTCCGAGGACATAAAGCCGGATGATACGGATACCGGCGCTTCTGATTCTGACGAAGAGGAAGAAGAGGAGACATCTGTATCTATAAAGGGAGTATGGTTTGAAAAAGATTATGTGCGCAAATATCCCTACGGTTCCCTGGCGGCTGATGAGATCGGCTTTACCTCCAGCGGGAACGTGGGAAACGGCGGTATGGAAGGCTATTATAATTCTACGCTAAACGGTATCAACGGACGGGAATATGGATATCTGAACGACGAGCTGGAATTGGAACGTACCGTGAAGGAGGCCATCGACGGCAATACGCTGGTTTCGACACTGGATGTCAATATCCAGTCGATTGTCGAAAAATATATCAGGGAATTCAACGAAGCACACAGGGATGAAGCCAGACCGGGAGAAGGCAGCAAGCTGACCGCGGTCATGATGATGAACCCGAATACCGGAGAGGTACTGGCCATGGCCAGCACGCCGGAATGGGATCTGAACAATCCAAGGGATCTGACCCCATTTTATTCGGAAGAAGAGATCGCGGCCATGGACGATGATACCAGGATGGACGCGTTAAATAAGATCTGGAGAAACTTCTGTATCAGTGATACATACGAGCCAGGCTCCACATCCAAGCCATTTACCATCGCTTCAGGGCTGGAGACCGGAAAACTGAGCGGAAATGAAACCTTTGTATGCGACGGAAAACAGGTAGTGCCGGGAGCACCGAAAGGAATCGCCTGTGTAAACAGATATGGACACGGGCTGCTGACCATTGAAGGTGCCATCAACGTATCCTGCAATGATGCCCTGATGCAGATGGCGGCCATAATCGGGTCGGATAACTTCTGCAGATACCAGGAGATATTCGGCTTCGGGCAGAAGACACGAATCGATCTGCCGGGAGAGGCGAATACTTCCGGTATGCTGTATACGGCGGATAAGATGAAACCAGTGGATCTGGCGACCAATTCGTTTGGACAGAATTATAATGTGACTATGGTCCAGCAGATCTCTGCGTTTTGCTCGGTTATCAACGGCGGTTATTATTATCAGCCCCATATGGTTTCCAGGATTCTGGACGCCAACGGCGGTACTGTGCAGAATATCGATCCTATTTTGTTAAAACAGACGATATCAGAAAAAACATCAGACACGTTAAAACAATATTTATACACTACTGTGTCTGGAGAAAAAGGAACAGCCAAAAAAGCGGCGGTACCGGGATACAAAGTGGGCGGCAAAACGGGAACCGCAGAAAAATATCCCCGTGAGGACCGGAATTTCCTGGTGTCCTACCTGGGATACGCGCCCTATGACAAGCCGCAGGTCGTCATCTATGTGGTGATCGACGAACCGAATGTGGAAGAACAGAATCACGCCAGCTCTTTGGCCTGTGAGATGGCCAGCGGCATTCTGACGGAGGTTTTGCCATATATGAATATATTCCCGACGGAAGAAATTCCGGTGGACCCGGCCGGAGACGGCCAGCAGGATCCGGCAGCGCCCCAGGAGGATCAGACAGATCCCAACGCAGAGGATGGCCAGAATCCGCAGGATAACGGGACAGATGGTCAGAATCCGGAAGACGGCGGCCAGGATGGGCAGAATGCAGGTGAAAACGGTCAGGATGGACAGAACCCGGAAGGCAGCCAGGACGGGGGAAACCCAGAAGGCCAAAATCCGGAGGACGGCGGCCAGGATGAGGATGACGGAATCCCGTATTCACCTCCGGACACGCAGCAGTCCCAGGAGCCTGACCAGAGCCAGAATACAGATTAAAAAATAGTAGCGCTCGAAAAAGCCTGGCTGACTATTTTTCATGCATCGCACGTAAGCGGCTAAAGAACAGCCGCTAAGTGCTCATAGCGATATTAAATACATAACCTCATAAAAGTTGTAATAGATTATAGTAATAACTTTTATGAGGTTATAAGAATGTTAAGAAACAAAACCTATAACCGTAAAAAAATCCTGATCATCTTTCTCTGCTGTTTTCTGGTGCTGGGAGCGCTGGCCGGAAGGCTGATCTATCTGATGCTGTTCCAGTCGGAATATTATCAGGAACAGGCAGACGCGCTTCATGAGAGAGAGCGCAGTATAAAGGCGGCCAGGGGGAAAATTATAGATGCCAATGGCACCGTACTGGCTACAAACCGGACGGTGTGTACCATATCCGTTATCCACAGCCAGATCAAGGAACCGGAGGTGATCATCTCCAAGCTTTCGGAAATCCTGGGAATGGATCAGGAGGCCGTGCGCAAACGGGTGGAAAAAAACAGTTCCATTGAGCGGATCAAGACAAATGTAGACAAGGAAATCGGAGATAAAATCCGGAATTTAGGTTTAGCCGGCGTCAAAGTGGACGAAGATTTTAAGAGGTATTATCCATACAGTTCGCTGGCCTCAAAAGTGCTGGGATTTACCGGAAGTGATAACCAGGGAATCATTGGCCTGGAAGTAAAATATGAGGAATATTTAAAGGGAATCGATGGCACTATATTAACATTGACAGACGCCAGAGGAGTGGAGATCGCGGATGCCGGGGAAGACCGCATAGAGCCGGTTCCGGGAAACGATCTGTACATCAGTCTGGATTCCAATATACAAAAATACTGCGAGCAGGCAGCGCAGAAGGTGATGGAACAAAAATCCGCTGATGCGGTATCGGTTCTGGTCATGAATCCCCAGAACGGAGAGATCATGGCAATGGTAAATGTACCGGAGTTCGATCTGAACGATCCGTTCACCCTGAACACCAGTGTGGATACCACCGGCATGACAGAAGAACAAAAGCAGGATCTGCTGAATCAGATGTGGAGGAACCGATGTATTAATGATACATACGAACCCGGTTCCACCTTCAAAATCATCACGGCAGCCTCAGGCCTGGAAGAGGGAGTGGTACATCTGGATGACCAGTTCTCCTGTCCGGGGTTTCGTGTTGTCGAGGACCGGAGAATCCGATGCCATAAGGCAGGCGGCCATGGAGGAGAAACCTTTGTCCAGGGTATCATGAACTCCTGTAACCCCGTGTTCATCGACGTAGGCCTCCGGCTCGGCGTAGACAATTTTTATAAATACTTCAATCAGCTGGGACTCCTGTCCAAAACGGGAGTGGACCTTCCCGGAGAAGCAGCTACCATCATGCACAAAAAAGACAATGTGGGTCCCGTAGAGCTGGCGACCATATCCTTCGGCCAGTCTTTCCAGATCACACCGATCCAGCTGGCCACCACGGTCAGCAGTATCATCAACGGCGGTACCCGCGTTACCCCGCATCTGGGGGTGGAAGTAAAAAACACAGACGGGGACCCGGTCAAAACCCTGACCTACCCGACCAAAGAGCACATCATTTCCGAGGAAACCTCCGAGACCATGCAATATCTTCTGGAACAGGTCGTAAAAGAAGGCTCCGGGAATAAAGCCTATATCCCCGGCTATAAGATCGGCGGAAAGACGGCCACGTCCCAGACCCTGCCCCGGAGTGCTCACAAATACATCTCCTCTTTCCTGGGGTTCGCACCCGCAGATGATCCGCAGGTCCTGTGCCTGCTTATCATCAACAATCCCCAGGGCATCTATTATGGAGGGACCATTGCGGCGCCCATCGTAAAAGATATCTTCAGCAACATCCTGCCCTATATGGGGATCGAGCAGCGCTTCACCGAAGAGGAAACCCAGGAAAATAACATCGGCGAGATCACCATGCCGGACCTGATGGGAAAAACCAAAGAAGAAATGCAGGAAATCCTCAAGGAGTTCGAGCTCAGCGTCTCCTGCATCGGAGAAGACGGAACCGTAACGGACCAATTCCCTCTGGCCGGTGAGACCATCAGCAAGACCAGCAATGTGATCGTTTATCTGGAGTAGGCGGATTCGGACCAAAGTGTCCTCTGAAAGAAGCTTGTGTAAACAGAAGCTTGCGAAAACAGAAGAAAAGTACTATACTTGTGAAATTATGGGGAGATACGCAGGATGAAGATCAGTGGGGGAGAGGCTTGCGGTACATAGCATCCGGTCTGCGGATGCACAGCAAAAGAAGTTAAGAGGTGTGAAGATGACGAATCATGTAGTTATGCCGGTTGTGATCGCTTTTTTGATCAGTGTGGCGCTGGGGCCGATTATTATTCCGTTTTTGAGGCGCCTGAAAGTTGGGCAGACAGTAAGGGACGAGGGACCGAAATCACATTTGAAGAAAACCGGTACGCCAACGATGGGCGGTTTGATTATATTGTCCAGCGTGGTTATAACGTCATTGATCTATATTAAGGACTATCCGATGATCATACCGATTTTGTTTGTGACGGTTGGATTTGGGATTATCGGGTTTCTGGATGATTACATTAAGGTGGTGCTCAGAAGGTCAGAAGGGCTGACTCCGATTCAGAAGTTTTTGGGCGAGGTGCTGGTGACCGGGGTATTCGTTTTTTATCTGATTCGGTTTACGGATGTTCAGCTGACCCTGCTGATTCCGTTCTCGGATGGGAAATACTGGAATCTGGGGTGGCTTACGATACCGTTTATGTTCTTTGTGATTATCGGGACTGTGAACGGTGTGAATTTTACGGATGGCCTGGATGGGCTGGCTTCCAGTGTGACGGTTCTGGTAGCTACGTTTTTTACTGTGGTGGCCGTAGGAACCCGCAGCGGGATTGAACCGATTACCTGCGCGGTTGCCGGCAGCCTTTTGGGATTTCTGCTCTTTAATGTGTATCCGGCCAGTGTGTTTATGGGGGATACGGGCTCTCTGGCCCTGGGCGGTTTTGTGGCCGCCACAGCGTATGTGCTGCAGATGCCGTTGTTCATCGCGATTGTGGGATTTATTTATCTGGCTGAGGTTTGCTCGGTGATTATACAGGTGGCTTATTTTAAGGTGACCGGCGGGAAGCGGATTTTCCGTATGGCGCCGATCCATCATCACTTTGAGCTGGGCGGCTGGTCGGAGACGAAAGTGGTGGCGGTGTTTTCCGTGATAACGGCGCTCCTGTGCCTGGTAGGATTGATCGCGGTTTCCTGATAGGGAAAATGGAATCGGCTATAAATGGATCAGTGAAGATTAGAATCGGAGGATAAGGACAATGGATTTACAAGATCAGAAGGTACTGGTGATCGGATGCGGTATCAGCGGAATGGGAGCAGCCAGGCTTCTCGGCCGCGCTAAGGCAAATGTGATCCTTTATGACGAAAATGATAAGAGGGACGCACAGGAGATTCTGGACGGACTGCCGGAGGGGACGAAGGTGGAGGTGATTCTGGGAGAGTGGTCCAGAATACGGATCGGGGAGCTTAAGCTGGCGGTCATAAGCCCCGGGGTGCCGATGGATATTCCGATGGTGGAGCAGCTTAAGGAAAAGGGCGTTCCGGTTTGGGGAGAGGTGGAACTGGCCTGGCAGATGGGACACGGCAAGGTGATGGCGGTCACCGGAACCAACGGGAAGACGACCACGACCGCTTTGCTGGGTGAAATAGTTAAAAATTATACGGCGGATGCTTTTGTCGTGGGAAATATCGGTACGGCTTATACGGAGGTGGCTTCTGAGACAACCAAGGATTCTGTGATCGTGGCTGAGATGAGCAGTTTTCAGCTGGAGGGAATCGTGGAGTTTCACCCGGTGGTCAGCGCGGTGCTGAATATTTCACCGGATCATCTGAACCGGCATCACACCATGGAGAATTACATAAATGCGAAGAAACGGATCGCGGTAAACCAGACGGAAGAGGATACCTGTGTGCTGAATTATGAGGATGAGGTAACCAGAAAGTTCGGAGAGGAGGTCCGCTCCAGGGTCTTATACTTCAGCAGCAAGAGGAAGTTGGAACCGGGGGTTTATCTCAGTGATGATGTGGTTTATTATAACGATGGAGTAGAAAATGTTTCTATTTGCAACGTTTTGGAATGTAATCTGCTGGGCCTGCATAATTATGAAAATATCATGGCGGCCGTGGCGTGCGCCGTGGCTTTTGGTATTCCGACGGATGTGATCCGTAATACGGTGACAGCTTTCCGGGCGGTGGAACACAGAATCGAGTTTGTGACGGAGAAGAACGGGGTGGTATATTATAACGACTCGAAAGGTACGAATCCGGATGCGGCGATCAAAGGAATTCAGGCCATGACCCGGCCGACCTGTCTGATCGGCGGCGGGTATGATAAGGATTCCTCCTATGAGGAGTGGATCCGGGCTTTTGACGGAAAGGTAAAGCTTCTCGTGCTGATTGGAGCCACCAGAGAGAAGATTGCGAAAGCAGCCAGGGGCTGCGGATTCGAGGCGATTACATTTGCAGATACACTGGAAGAAGCGGTAAACATCTGTGCGACTGAGGCCCGACCCGGAGATGCGGTGTTGTTATCGCCGGCCTGTGCCAGCTGGGGGATGTTCACGAATTACGAAGAACGAGGAAAGATGTTCAAAGAATATGTGAATAACCTATAGGAGTTGAGTGCATGGACCAGAATCGCAGTGACCATATGAAACCCAGGTATAGGAAGGAAGCGGCTTCCGGGTATAACCATATGCCTATGAGAACAAGACATAGGAAGGAGACACCCTCCGGGGATACTTATATGCCTTTCAAGACAAGGCAAATGAAGGAAACACCCTCCGGGTATACCTATATGCCTTTAAAGACAAGGCATATTAAGGAAAGCGCGAAACAGGCGGGATATGTGGATTTGGGCTTGCTATGTATCGTATTAATCCTGGTGGGGTTCGGGCTGGTCATGCTGTACAGCACAAGCGCGTATAATGGGCAGATCAAATTCCAGGATGCGGCGTACTATTTAAAGAAACAGCTGTTTGCCACGATTCTGGGTGTCGGCGTGATGATGGTAGTGGCAAATATTGATTACCATTTCTGGGAAAAATTTGCGGTTCTGGCTTATATTGTCTCCTTGATCCTGTCAGGCTTAGTGCTGGTAGTGGGAAGTGAAATCAACGGTTCGAAGCGATGGCTGGCTTTAGGGCCGCTGTCCTTTCAGCCTTCGGAATATGCCAAGGTGGCGGTCATATTGTTTCTGGCCTTTCTGATCGGCAGAAATGTGAAAAGAATGGGTAAGATAAAGACCATGTTTTTGATTATGCTCTCCATTCTTCCCATTGTGGGGCTGGTGGGTACCAATAACTTAAGTACCGCTATTATCATTCTGGGTATCGCGGTTATCCTGATCTTTGTAGCCAGCCCGAAATATATGCAGTTTATCGGCATGGGCGCGCTGGGCGTCGGTTTCATCGCTATCTTCCTAAGCCTGGAATCCTACCGGCTGGAGCGTCTGGCGATCTGGAGGAACCCGGAGGCTTATGAGAAGGGATATCAAACCCTTCAGGGACTATATGCCATCGGTTCCGGCGGAGTGTTCGGCAAGGGACTGGGAGAGAGTATGCAGAAGTTAGGATTCGTTCCGGAAGCGCAAAATGATATGATATTTTCTATCATTTGTGAGGAACTGGGACTGGTGGGAGCCGTACTGGTGATCCTGCTGTTCCTGCTGCTGATCTGGCGCCTGATGGTGATTGCGGGAAATGCCACCGATCTGTTCGGGGCTTTGATTGTAACCGGTATAATGGGGCATATGGCCATCCAGGTCATTTTGAATATCGCAGTGGTGACCAATACCATTCCGAATACGGGGATTACCCTGCCGTTTATCAGTTACGGCGGCACATCTGTTTTGTTTTTGCTGGCGGAAATGGGGCTTGCCTTAAGCATCTCCAGCCAGGTCAAAGAAGTATCGCCCCCGAAGGCCTAAAGGCTGATGTATGGCCGCAGCAGGGCCCTAAGGGCATTGATAAAGTAGTAACATAACTACGGAAACTGCATATGATGGAATATATGAGTAAAATAGTCTGGTTATTAAACAGACTCTGGAGGAATTGCTAGTTGGACAGAATAGAAATTCTAGGCGGTAATCCATTGTATGGAGAAATTCGAATACAGGGGTCAAAGAATTCCGCATTACCCATCATTGCAGCAACGATCCTTCACAGGGGAGTCTGCGTCCTGCATAATTGCCCGAAAATCATTGATGTGCGTTATATGATTCAGATCCTGAAAAGGATCGGCTGTGAGGCCCACTGGGAGACGGATACGCTGGTGATCGACGCTTCCGGACTGGATTCCAGTGATATTCCGGCGGAATATGCGGAAAAGATGCGCTCTTCCATCATGATGCTGGGGAGCCTTCTGGGAAGGACAAAGGAAGCGTCCATCCCTCATCCCGGCGGGTGTGTGATTGGAAAAAGGCCGATCGATCTTCATATCAGCGGCCTGTCCCGGATGGGAGTTGATTTTCGGGAATCCAGGATCCTGGAGGCAAAAGCACAAAAGATAGCCGGCTGTCCGGTGGAACTTCCGTTCCCAAGTGTGGGAGCTACGGAGAATCTGATTCTGGCTGCTGTTTTGGCTGAAGGAGAAACGCGGATTAAGGGTGCTGCGATGGAACCTGAGATATTCGAACTTTGCCGGTTTTTAAAAGCAATGGGAGCTGATATTCAAGGAGAAGGCTCACCGGAGATAGAGATCCGGGGAGTGAAAGAGCTGCATGATGTGGAGTATACGATTATTCCCGACCGCATCGTGGCAGGTACTTATCTGTGCGCGGCGGCAGCCACCAAGGGGCAGGTGTGCCTGCTGAATCCCCCTGAGGGGCAGCTGAATGCGTTATTAGAGATTTTAAGACAGATGGGAGTTGCGTGCAGACAGGAGAAGGGGACCGTCGTGGTGGATGCCACAGAGGGGACCCACGGCGTCGCACTGGTGGAGACACAGCCGTATCCCGGCTTTCCCACCGATATGCAGTCACAATTGATGGCCGCTCTTTCCGTGGCTGACGGAAAAAGCACCATTAGAGAAATGATATTTGAAGACCGTTATAAAGCGGTGGACGGTCTGGTGAAGATGGGCGCTCATATCCAGGTAAATGGAAAAGAGGCCGTAATCGAAGGGGTGACCGGGCTGACCGGTACTACTGTGCAGGCGGAAGAACTGCGCGGAGGAGCTGCGCTGGTAATCGCGGGCTTATGTGCGCAGGGAATGACATATATTGAAAACCGGGTATTTATCGACCGGGGGTATGAGGATATCTGCCGGGACCTGAAAAAACTGGGAGGTAATATCCGGGGCAGGGTCGAAAGCTGACCTATGTGTGCTGAGAAACGCACAAATGGAGGAACGGTTGAACATAAAGATGTTCACCCATACCTATATGTGCTGAGAAACGCACAAATGGAGGAAAACAATGAAGGAAAATGCACAAAAGGGAAGGGTAAAAACAAAATGGATAATAATCCTGGTTTTCATCTGCCTGGCAGCTGCTGCCGCAGCGGCGGCGGTTGGCATCTTCCATGTTACGGAGGTGGAGGTCCAAGGAAACGTACATTACACAGAAGAGGAAATTAAGGAATTGGTCATGGATGATCCATACAGTACGAATTCGCTGTATCTGATGTTTAAATATAAATATATGGACACACAGCCAATTCCTTTTATAGATACCATAGAAATCACCATGCTTTCTCCGAGCAAGATCAGAATCAAAGTATATGAAAAAAGTGTTGTGGGATATATCGAATATCTGGGCACGAACATGTACTTCGACAAAGACGGCGTTGTGGTGGAAAGTTCGGATCTGGTGATGGAAGAGGTACCGCTGATTACAGGGTTGTCCTTTGACAGTATCGTCCTGTACAAGAAACTTCCGGTGCAGAATCAAAAAGTATTCCGGACCATAGTGGATCTGACGCAGATGCTGGACAAGCAGAACCTGAGGCCGGACCGGATTGAATTTACAGATGATATCCAGATGAACCTGTATTTTGGCAGCATAGAAGTTATGCTGGGGAAGGATGAGAATCTGTTTGACAAGATCGATGTCTTAAAAAGTGCCCTGCCCATCGCCCAGCAGGAAGAGATGGTGGGAATTATGCATATGGAGGAGGTCAGTGAAACACAAAGAGATATAAAATTTGAGCGGACAGAATGAAAAAAATCAAATCAAAATCAAATTGTAGGTTGATTATTCTATTAAAAGAATATATTATATAAGATAGTAAGTGCTAGGAATGCGAGCTAAAGGAGGAACTACCTTGTTAGAAATAATGACAAACGATGCGGAATCAACGGCCAGAATCATTATTGTAGGCGTGGGAGGCGCCGGCAACAATGCGGTCAATCGAATGATAGATGAAAAAATAGGCGGTGTGGAATTTGTAGGCGTGAATACGGACAAGCAGGCATTGCAGCTTTGCAAGGCACCCACTGCATTACAAATAGGAGAAAAACTCACCAAGGGTCTGGGGGCAGGCGCGCAGCCGGAGATCGGTGAGAAAGCAGCAGAAGAAAGCGCGGAGGAAATCAAAGACGTATTAAAGGGAGCAGATATGGTGTTCGTCACCTGCGGTATGGGCGGCGGGACAGGAACCGGAGCTACTCCGATCATTGCCAAATGTGCCAAAGATATGGGTATCCTGACAGTCGGCGTCGTGACGAAGCCATTTCGTTTTGAAGCCAAGACTCGTATGAATAATGCACTGGAAGGGATTGAAAAGCTTCAGCAAAATGTGGACACGCTGATCGTGATTCCCAATGACAAGCTTCTGGAGATCGTAGACCGCAGGACCACTATGCCGGATGCCCTCAAGAAAGCGGATGAAGTGTTGCAGCAGGCCGTACAGGGTATTACGGACTTGATTAATCTGCCTGCATTGATTAATTTGGATTTTGCCGATGTTCAAACGGTTATGGCGGATAAAGGAATTGCCCATATCGGGATCGGTAAGGCCAAGGGGGATGATAAGGCGATCGAGGCAGTTAAACAGGCCGTGGCCAGTCCTCTGCTGGAGACCACGATTACCGGTGCTTCCCATGTAATTATCAATATTTCCGGGGATATCACCCTGATGGACGCAAACGACGCGGCCAGCTATGTACAGGATATGACCGGGGAAGATACGAATATCATATTCGGAGCCATGTATGATGACAGTGTGACGGATGAAGCCAGCATTACGGTCATCGCTACTGGCCTGCGCAATTCTTCCATCATTGGACAGGGCGCGAATATCATGCCGAAGTTTTCTTATCAGCCGCCGAAGATGAATGTTCAGACTACCCAGACTGCAAATACGAACACGGCGAATACGAGAACGGCTATGCCGAAGGTACAGCCTACGGTAAATACACAGCCGCTGCCCGGGCTTCAGATCCCGAAGCAGCCGGAGGTCAATACCAGGGAGTCTGGAATTAAGATTCCGGAGTTCCTGCAGAAGAATCGAAATAAATAAGAGGTTTTCTCCAGAAGGGATATAAGTTCTGTAGTTCTTGTTTTTATATGTGATTCCTTAATATGGTGATAACCAATATACCGTAGATAATTTGAAATAGAAACAAAATTGTTTTGGCTTATTATGTTCATTTGGGGTTGCTGTATGGCTTTATTAAGCTATATAACAACCTCTTTTTTGATTATTGTGCAGTATTCATATTCTGCTGTATCAAATTCATATTGTGTAGTATTCAATTCTGCAGTATTCATATTCTATTGCATCAAATTCTGCAGTATTCAAATTCTGCAGTATTCATATTCTGTTGCATCAAATTCTGCAGTATTCATATATTCTGCTGTATCAAATTCTGTAGTATTCAAATTCTGCAGTATTCATATTTTGTTGTATCATACTCTACTGTATTCATATTCTGATATGTCGTATTCTACTGCTTATATAATTTGCTATTTTCTATCCTTCTGTATTTCTATTCTGCCGCATTTATAATCTTTTGCTTTCATAATCCTTTTGTTTGTATCCTATTATTTTAATATCTTGTAAATCTAAATTTTTAAGACATAGAAAGTATCACATTCAATTCTGCGGATTTTATTCCTACATTCTGTTTCCGGCGAATTACATGATCTGTGTTCTTTTTCTTAAATACTCCAAAACAATCCAATTCATTTGCTCGAGGAACCGCTGATTCCGTCGAGTGAACACAAAAGCACGCCGTACCCGTCGAAAACCCCAGAAAGAAACTGCGAATCGACACCGTGCTTTTGACAAATTTTCGTGTGACCGGGTCTTATAATGAATATTGCTTAAAGCCAGAACAGCATCACAAAATCCGTAAGGGAAGGATGTGTGATCTTGTATTATGAGCTGTACATAGATGTCTATTTTCTCATCAATCTGGTTATGGATTATCTGCTTTTGCTGTTAGTCAGGAGTATCCTAAAATGCAATGCCACGCATCTTAGAATGCTACTGGGAGGATTGACCGGAGCGGCCGGTGCCTGCGGCATTGTGTTCCTGCCCGCGTCCTTTCTGATTGGCAGGCTTATACTGACCTATGGGATATTACCCGTATGCATGGTAAAAATCGGGCTTCAACTGAAGGGGAAGAAGCTCATGGTGAAAGGAATCGCGCTCTTTTATCTGGTCTCTTTTTTAACCGGGGGCGTTTACCAGTGGCTGTACGAGCATACCTCATCCCAAACCGGATTCAGGACCTTTCTGTTTTTTTCAGTGGCCAGTTATGCACTGATCCAGGCAGGAATGGGAATTTACCGGCATTTTATGGCCAAAAATGGAAATATTTATCCGGTAGTGCTGTTTTGGAAGGGAAAATGCTGTCACACCATGGGATTACTGGATACGGGAAACAGCTTAAAAGACCCTGTCAGGAATAAGCCGGTTTGCATTATAGAATATGATGCTCTAAGCGAACTTATGACGACAGAAATGCGCAGACAGGTGGAAGATATGCTGAAGCTGCGTATTTGCGAAACACAGGAGTACGAACCGGAGGGGAATTTTTATTACATTCCCTATCATGCGGTGGGTAAGACCAATGGTCTGCTGCCGGGCTGCTCCATCGACTATCTGCGGATCGATCTGGATGGAGAGCCGAGAATAGTAAAAAAACCGGTGTTGGGAATCTGCTTGGAACCGATTTCCTCACAAAAGCGGTATCAGATGATCTTACACCCACAGCTGCTGGAAGGATAAGAATCGTAAACGAGGAGGAGAAATAATGATGATTAAAGTAGCGATACCAGGACATTTTCAATTTCGGGTGTGCCCGAGTTTCCAGAATATACTGTTTACCAGGCAGGGAGACGTTCACTACATAGGCGGTACGGAGGTGCTTCCCCCGCCGCTGGAACCCGACAAGGAAGCGGAAATCATCGCGGACCTGGGAACCGAATTCGACGCGGATGCAAAATCCGTGCTGATCGAGCACAATCTGCGGCTGGTCGTCTACATAGCCAAAAAGTTTGATAACACGGGAGTGGGAGTGGAGGATTTAATCTCGATAGGGACCATCGGCCTGATCAAAGCGATCAACACATTCAATCCCCAGAAAAATATCAAGCTCGCGACATATGCCTCCCGTTGTATAGAAAATGAGATCCTGATGTACCTGCGTCGGAATAACAAGACCAAGATGGAAGTTTCCATCGACGAACCGCTCAATGTGGACTGGGACGGAAACGAACTGCTGCTGTCCGATATCCTGGGAACCGACGAGGACGTGATCTACAAGGATATTGAAAATGAGGTGGAGCGCAAACTTCTGCAGAAGGCCATCGAAAAGCTGACGGAGCGGGAGAGGACTATCGTGGAACTTCGTTTTGGGCTTAACAATGCTTATGGAGATGAGATGACCCAAAAGGAGGTCGCCGATCTGCTGGGGATCTCGCAGTCTTATATCTCCAGACTTGAAAAAAAGATTATCAAGCGGCTTAAGAAAGAAATTGTGAGATTTCAGTAATGACCTGTTGAGAATCTGGGCACAAGCAGAACTGGAATTGAGGTAGAACACGGGAGTAGGCGTGTGTAAAAGTGAAACGGGACGGGAAACACCCGCCTGTTCCTGTGGGCGGGAGCGCACAGAAGTAAAAGAAGATGTTCTCCGTCCTTTTTCACAGTCTCATACGCCTCTCTTCCTGATATAGTGCAGGCTGGGTTTTTTGGAACTTTTTATTTTGAGTAGAATCGCAAGGAGGTGGATTTTATCTCCATATGATTTTGATAAGTAAAAGGATTATGAGAATCCAGATTAGGATAATAGGAAGCGCATAATACCATTTTTTAGCTGTTTCAAAATCGTTTGAATTTTGTACCTGTTTTTTGTTCTTTTCCCATATATCTTTCGGTATGAGTTTTATAGTCAATGCAATGAATGCGGGTAATAGGATTAAATCATCTAAATAGCCCAGAACAGGTATGAAATCCGGCACCAGGTCGATAGGAGACAGTGCGTATCCAATGGTTATTCCTGCTGCTATTTTAGCTGTTAGAGGCGTGTCCTTGTCTTTTAATGAGTAGAATATCGTTGGAATATCTGTTTTTAATTTCCTCGCCCTGTCTTTTAAATTCATATTACACCTCCCGACTCATATAAAACCTTTAAAATTTAATACTATATCTAATTCATTTCAATAATTTCTTTTTAACGTATTCTATTATATTGAAATCCCTAACTATAATTTATAATATAAAATCATTAATCCATCTGTAAAATATACTTATTCAAGACGGACATTAAAATGAGGCAGGTTGTACTAAATTTTGTTATGTTCTTAGCTCTTATCGTGACGGTTCTATTCTATCATAAACTATCTGAGTTTTACATTTCTTTTAATGTTTTTTCAGCGTTTTTTCAATTTCAATTTCATATAGCTATAGCTGAGCGAGGCTGCCTTAACTTTGTATGTGGCACATCCGGATCATGTCAGGCGTGGATGAGGGTCATGTAAAGACCCGGTGGCGGAGGCGCTGCCGGCACGGGTACATGACTGGTAACCGGGAGAGTTTATTTGTGCCCTGGTGGGAAATATGAGGCAGGTTTTGGTGCAGGCTGAATTTTTGTGGTTATTGGTATACAGAATGGATTCTTCTTTGTATGGATTCTTTCAACAGATGGTATATTAAATGAATTGGAATATTGATATTTTTATATCACTTGTAGTTTTTAGGGATGGTGGTACAATAAAAAGAAAAGGTAGGGGAAACGCATGAAACTTACATTTATCGGTGCTGCGCATGAGGTTACTGGCAGCTGCCACCTGCTGGAGGCTTGCGGGAAGCATATATTGATTGATTGCGGTATGGAACAGGGGCGGGATATTTATGAGAATCAGAAGCTGCCGGTCGCGCCGGATGAGATTGATTATATTTTGCTAACTCATGCCCATATTGATCATTCCGGACTGATACCGCTGATGTGTAAGAATGGGTTTAAGGGACAGGTGTTCAGCACTTATGCTACGTATGACCTCTGCGGTATTATGCTTCGTGACAGTGCCCATATTCAGGAGTTTGAGGCTGAGTGGAGGAATAGAAAAGCCAGAAGATCGGGGGCGGAGCCCTATGAACCGCTGTATACCATGAATGATGCCCTGGCGGCCATCGGGCTGATGGTGCCGGTTGTGTATGCGGAACGGATTACGCTTTGTGAAGGGATTGATATCCGATTCAATGATATGGGGCATCTGCTGGGATCGGCCAGCATTGAAGTGTGGATTCAGGAAGGGGACGTGTCGAAGAAGATCGTCTTTTCCGGGGATGTCGGGAACCTGAACCAGCCGATTATCAAAGATCCCTCATTTGTGGAATCCGCCGATTATGTGGTGATCGAATCTACCTATGGGGACCGGCTGCACGGGGAGGAACATCCGGATTATGTCGGCAGCTTTACCCGGATTCTGAGAGAAACTTTTGCCCGGGGAGGCAATGTGGTTATTCCGTCTTTTGCCGTGGGCCGTACCCAGGAGCTGCTGTACTTTATACGGGAAATTAAGGAGAAGAATCTGATCCATGAGTATCCGGGGTTCGAAGTCTATGTGGATAGTCCGCTGGCGATTGAGGCAACGAAAGTATTTAACATGAATACCAGGGCCTGCTTTGATGAAGATGCGCTGGCGCTGGTGGACAAGGGGATTAATCCGCTGCTGTTTCCGGGGCTTAAGACGGCGACTACCAGTGAGGATTCCAGACAGATTAATTTTGATGAGAAACCGAAAGTGATTATTTCCGCGTCCGGGATGTGCGAGGCCGGTCGTATCCGGCACCATCTGAAGCATAATCTGTGGCGGAAGGAAAGCACGATTTTGTTTGTGGGATATCAGGCGGAGGGAACGCTGGGCCGTAAGCTGCTGGAGGGCGCTGATACGGTCAAAATCTTCGGCGAACTAATTGAGGTGGATGCTAAGATCGAGAGCCTGAAGGGGATCAGCGGCCATGCGGATAAGAATGGCCTGCTTCGCTGGCTGGGCGGATTCCAGTCCGATATCCAGCATGTGTTTGTAGTCCACGGGGAAGATGAGGTGACGGATGCCTTCGCCCATACCGTGGAGGAAGTGATCGGATGTCCGGCATTTGCGCCTTATACCGGAGGCTGCGTGGATCTGGCCACCGGCGAGATCTTAAGCGAAGGAGTCAGGGTACGAAAGGCAAAAGAAAAACCGGAGACTCAGCGTGCAGAGAATGCGTTCCGGCGTGTGCTGGAGGCCGGTAAACGTCTGATGGCGGTGATCAGGAAGAACGAGGGCCTGGCAAATAAGGACCTGGCTAAGTTCGAGGCCCAGATCAATAATCTGGCGGATAAGTGGGACCGGGATTAATCAACAGGAAAAAACAGGATCATTCGGAGCAGATCATTGTTCCGGATGATTCTCTTTTTTTGTCAAGGGGCTTTATTTTTTATATTTTTTGTATTGTCGTATATTTCAACTTTAATGTGAGAATTCTTCTTAATAGAAAATAGTTTCAAGGAGGATTCTGGGTTATGGCTCTTAATAAGGTTGAGATCTGCGGAGTGAATACATCTAAGCTTCCACTGCTCAAGAATGACGAGAAGGAAGCTCTTTTTGCGCGTATAAAAGAGGGCGATACGGCGGCTAGGGAAACTTATATTAAGGGTAATCTGCGGTTAGTTTTAAGTGTGATTAAAAGATTTTCAAACAGCAACGAAAATGTGGATGATCTGTTTCAGATCGGCTGTATCGGGTTAATAAAAGCGATCGATAATTTTGATTCCACATTGGATGTGAAGTTTTCTACTTATGCGGTCCCGATGATAATCGGAGAGATCCGGAGATATCTGCGGGATAATAATGCGATCCGGGTAAGCCGTTCCCTGAGGGATACGGCCTACAAGGCGATCTATGCAAAAGAGAATCTGATGAAAAAGAACCTGAAAGAACCTACAGTCAACGAGATCGCAGATGAAATCGGAATCTCCAAGGAGGATATCGTATTCGCCCTGGATGCGATTCAAAGCCCGGTGAGCCTGTATGAGCCCGTATATACGGAGGGCGGTGACGCACTGTATGTCATGGACCAGATCAGCGATAAGAAAAATAAGGAAGAGCGCTGGATCGAAGAGCTGTCCCTGAGCGAAGCGATGAAAAAACTCGGGGAACGGGAACGGTACATTATCCAGCTGAGATTCTTTGAGGGAAAGACACAGATGGAAGTGGCGGAGGAGATTCACATTTCTCAGGCTCAGGTCAGCAGACTTGAGAAAAACGCGCTGCACAATATGAGAAACTATCTGATAGAGAAGTAACGGTATACAATCCTATCGCTAAGCAAAGAGCAATCTCATTGCAAAAGAAGTGCTGCTTTGTATGTTGACAGATACCAGCCGGTAAAACAGCTTATTATTTTTACAACTGTTTTAACGGAAAGAAGATTTGTCACTATACACAGCAGCATCTTTTTGATTGTCCATAAGGGAAGGACATAATAACTATGTTCGCATTTAATCCACGATATCCGGGATGGAGCGCATGGCCAGAATCGTCCGCTGGATCAGATCGGCCAGATCCCAGCCCAGCATATCGGCTCCCTTCTGGATGATTTCCCTGGAACAGCCGGCTGCAAAGCTGGGAGTTTTAAATTTTTTCTTTACGGATTTTACTTCCAGATCCTGAACACTTTTCGACGGGCGCATCACAGCCACGGCGCCGATCAGGCCGGTCAGCTCATCGACAGCGTACAGAACCTTTTCCATTTCATGCTCCGGGGCGATATCCACAGTGATCCCATAACCATGGCTGGCGGTAGCGTGGATCAATTCATCAGACAACCCTTTTTCCCGCATAATCTCCTGGCTTTTTGTACAATGCTGTTCAGGATAACGCTCAAAATCCAGATCATGGAGCAGGCCGACCTGTCCCCAGAAACCGCTGTCGGACTCATAGCCCAGTTCTTTCGCAAAATACTTCATAACGCCCTCGAGAATCAGCGCATGCTTTAAATGAAAGGCCTCCTGATTGTATTCATTCAAAAGCTTCCATGCATCTTCCCTCGAAATATTACTGTCCATTTCATCGCTACCTTTCTTTTGTAATTTCATGCCGTACAAAGAGCGGCGTCCGTACAAATTTTCAGAACCGTAATAACTAAATGAATTATATAACAAATCCGGCTAATAATACAAGACCCAGCTTGGCTGTTATCATTTAGCTGCCGGACACCCCAAAGGGCAGGTCCGTACCGAGCAGACATCTGGCGGGCTGTGCCCTGGTTTTCGGACTGTCTTTCAGGGAAAGCCGTTTAGAGTCGAAGGGGGGCAGACACAGAGTGATTCCGGAAGAGGGAGGCACACGTGCCGGGGGAAAAATCGTATATATTGGAAAAGCAAAAAGTATTACATCAAAAAGCAAAAAGTATTACATCAAAAAGCAGAAAGTATTACAATAGCACGCTTGCGGAAAATAACGAAACGTAGTAAATTCTATAGTAGGACAAAACTCATTTATGTACCAAAGAATCAAGAGAGCAAAGAATCAAGAGAGCAAAGAATCAAGAACACAGAGCGCGAAGTTCAGTTCAGAAAGAGCGAGGAGCGATAATAATGAAATTAAGTGAATATATAACGGGTGTCCAGCATCTGGGAATTCCGACGGCGGATCTTTCCGGTTCCGTAACGTGGTATGAGCAGAATCTGGGATTCCAAAAAATTTATGAAAAAACCGTTTGGAGTGATGGAAAATTAGATGTAGTCTTTCTGAGATTAAATGACCTGGTGATCGAGCTCTATGAGAAGGCAGGAGCCAATCGTGAAGTGCAGTCGCGCAGGGACGGTATTCTGGATCACTATGCCATAGATGCGCCGGACTTTGACCAATGCTGCCGTCAGGCAGGAGCAAAGGGGCTGAAATATCACGCATCAACCCCAAGCGGTGCGGTCTTATACGAAAATATCGGGCCCAGGGGAGTGCGGGGCGCTAATTATGTGGGACCCAATCAGGAAGTAATCGAGCTTTGCCACAATTGCTCCATAAACTATGGTAATCGGACAGGACTGCAGGGATGGTCTCATCTGGCCGTAAAAGTCAGTAATCTTAAGGATTCCGTTTCCTTCTATGAAACTCTGGGCTTTTCCAAAGCGGGGGAAGGGTATCTGGATACCCCGGACGGCCGGCTGTACATAGGATTTGTCGACAATCATGGATTCCAGCTGGAGCTGATCCAAATGGTGGGAGAAGGGCTTCGGGATCTGAAAAGGCGGGGGAAAGGCCATATTGACCATATAGCCCTTGACGTAAAAGACGCAAAAGAGGCTTTTTATGAGGCCAGAAAATCAGGGTGCCGTGTCCTTGATCTGGTTTTGAAGGAGCTTCCATTGTTTGAGCATGGGATTCGCTATTTCACCATTCTGGGGCCTGACGGGGAAAATATTGAGTTGAACCAGAAACTATCCTGGTAAAAGGTTTCTGTTTTGCCTGCCGATGCCGGTGAAAAAGAAGGTCATATTTAGCAAAAAAATTATTTGAAAAATTTGTAAAAAAAGTATTGACTTTTAGTCGAACTCAATAGTATAATAGCAAAGCGGGTCAGCGGTAAGACAGGCCCGCAGGAAATGGGATCTTAGCTCAGCTGGGAGAGCATCTGCCTTACAAGCAGAGGGTCACAGGTTCGAGCCCTGTAGGTCCCATCCTTTAAAAATTATTATATTGATATGGCGGGATAGCTCAGTTGGCTAGAGCACGCGGTTCATACCCGCGGTGTCGGGGGTTCAAATCCCTTTCCCGCTACTAAAAAATCCGGATATTTGATCCGGATTTTTTGTATGGTCAGATAGGAATAGATATGATATAAAAGCACTTATATAATAAATAATTCCTCCAAAGAATAGTACTGCTGCTGCAATGAAGATAACACTTCTGCCGCAGCCGGAGATTTTCACAAATCCCCAAAAGGACTCGCATCGGGACGTCCGCAGCTGCGGATCTGCTCCGCCGTATTGGAGGAATTATTGCTCTATGAACTGCGTCTAATCGAAGAACAACTGGTACAGCTGGGAATTCTGGAGACAGGGACCCTCCTGATCCCCGGCGAAAACGAAGTCTGGGATCAGGAGGATTCGGATATGGGCGGCAGTTTATTTAATTTGACGGTAAATAGGGAGCCGATATTTTTAGTGCTTGTCACTTTGATTTCTCCGCCGTGCCGTTCCAGGATCATACGGACCACAGACAGACCCAGTCCGGAACCGGGAATCTGCTGGGAGCGGGAAGGGGCGGCCCGATAGAAGGCCTCAAAGATATGAGGGAGGGCGTCCGCTTCGATGCCGCTTCCGCTGTCGGCTACCTGGACCAAGACGGCTGCCGCTTTCTGTTCCAGGGTTATTTTCACGGTTCCGCCAGGGCAGTTATACTTGATCGCGTTTTCGATCAGGTTGAAAAACGCCCGGTAGAGAAGGTTTGCATTTCCCTGTACAGGTGCCGCCTGACCGGAGACGGATAGCGTGACGGAGTGATCCTTTGCCTTCCCGGACAGCTCCCGGACCGCCTGGTCCAGCAGGGGACGCAGTTCTACCGTTTCCCCTACGGGGGCGGACTCCAAAGTGGCCAGTGAGAGAAGTCCTTCCACTGTCTTTATGATACGCTCCAGGCTCTCACCGGTATCTGCCATGAATTCCCGGTAGTCGGATTCTGTGGGGTGCGGGTCCATCTCCAGCACTTGCAGGGAGGACTTTATGACAGCCAGGGGCGTCTTCAATTCGTGGGCCGCGTTGGAGGCAAAACTTTTCTGGATCAGGAAGGAGCCTTCCAAACGGTCCAGCATTCCATTATAGGATTCCGTGAGGGCAAGCACCTCCCCCCTGGCGCCGGCCTTTGGAACACGCCGGTCCAGATGCCGGTCATCCACTTTCCGCACAGACGCCGTCAGATTTTTTAAGGGGCGCAGCACATGCCCTGCAGCAAAAAAAGTACAAACCAAAGCCAGGAGCACGATAAGTGCCATGACAAAAAGGGCCTGGGTGGAGAATTTTTGAGATGCCTCCTGATAGAATTCGCGGGGGGACTGGAACGTGGGATCAAGCTTCGCGAGCTCTTCCAGGGCGGGGTCGGTATCTGTCAGTCCCGATTCAATCAGCTCGACGTAGTGGCCGTAATAGGTGCGGGCTGCAAAAAGAGAGTTGGTAGTCAGCAGCAGGCAGGTCACCAGCAGGATTACCCCTACGATAACCGTCAGACGAATCTGCAGATTCCATTTTTTCATGAGAGATCCTCCCTGGGGGGCTGAATACGGTAGCCCTGCCCTCTCTGGGTAATGATATAATCCCTTGCCCCCGCTCCGTCAAGTTTCTTGCGCAGAGAGTGGATGTGGAACCGGAAGGAATTGGAGAAAGGGTCAGCCTCACTGTCCCAGGCATGCTCGATAAGTTCTTCCGCGCTGATCACCCGATCGGTATGAGTCAGCATATACTCCAAAAGCGTGTATTCCTTACGGGTCAGTTCCACCGGTTTCTCACCGCACCATACCTGGCGGGCAGCCGTGTCTGCCCGCAGAAGGCCGCATTTTTGTCATAGAGCGGGGCCTGGAGGATACCGGCAGGGAAGATCAGTGTGTTGGTGTTCCGGCTGGCGGCTGCGTTGACGGTGAAGGCTGCCATGGGAAAACGGCGGGGGTCCACCGGCTCGTCCAGTCCTTGTACCATTTTTTCCCACTTGTCCGCTTCAGAGGCCGCTACGTTTGCAAAATAGCTTCCGCCGTCTGTGACGCTTTTGATCTTTGCATTGTTAAAGTCCCATTTATCCGGATAACCGATGAGTACAGTGAGGGAGTCCAGTTTCTTAATGGCCTCCTGTTTGGTGGTTTCATCCATCCAGTCCAGACGGCCGATGCGGGTCTTAAAGGCTTCGGTCAGCAGATGAACCATTTCCTCGATTTCAGATTTGGACTCCGCTGGGAAATAGCGGGCTACATAGAGCTGGCCCAATTCTTCGGACAGATAAGACTGTACGGCTTCGTTGGCGGCCTCATTATAATCCGTGTCCGGGCAGCCGTTCATATTAGCCAGCTCCTGGCTGAGGTAACGGCTGAATCCGGTGACCAGGGCAATCTTCTGTATGGCCTTGAAGAGCTCCAGATTCTCTTCTGTGAACCAGGCGGTGTAGGCGGCAAACTGTTTGTCGTCAAAGACCTGCATCCGGACATTCGATTTTAATCCGATGGCGTTTAGAAGTTCCGAGGGTTTGGCCTGGGGCATGAGTTTGTCCAAAGATTTCGGGGTATAACGGTTGGTCTGGCTCTGTAAGTTCCCTAATTCTTCGGAACTGGAGGCGTTTTCTGCCAGGGCCTTTTCTATACGGAGGATTCCATCGGCCAGCCGTTCCGCTTCAGTCCGGCTCTCACCTGCCGCCGCGAGCTGATCCACCATGGAAGCCCGGTATTCCTTTATCATCTCATTGTCTGAGGCAGCGTAATCCTCCGGGGAAAACATGGGGGTCAGGGTCATCAGCTGCATGACCTTCCGGCTGCTGTCCTGGGTATCGGTGACCGCCACCATGGGGAAGAGGCCGTTGCCGAAGTTGCCAAGGTCCCGGACTGCCTGGGCGATGGCTGCGTTTAACTCGGAGAAGTTCTGGGCAGCATCCGCAGCGTCCAGATATTTACGCAGAGGCTCGATCCCTGCCGTGCTGCGCTGCTCTACCGCCAGGACGCTTGTGTAAAAGTCCCGGATTTTTTGTTCGGAGCTGCCCGTAGGATAGTCTGTGCTGCTGTTAACGATCTCCAGAATCAGGTCATGAAGCTGCTTGTCTGTGGCGGAGGCAACCGCGCTGGAGCCACCTGCGGCGGAACCGTCTGCGGGAAGCTCAAGAGCGTCCATCTCGCTCTTATTGACAGCTGTGTAGAAATTGTCTTTCAGGTTGGTACCGAATGCCTGGAAGAACCGCTGTGCGAGGATCTCGGCATCCTTTTGGGTGACGGTGGCGTTCATCTTATCGTTACCGGAGCTGCCTTTGGAGGCTGTCGGCTCCATTTCAGTCAGGCCCAGGTCAGAGGCTGCCAGTATACCGCCGTTAGACAGACTGCGCAGTGCGCTCCAGGACCATTCGGGGGCGTCCGTCAGATCTACGGCTGGAGGTGCGGTGTACCTGCTGCTGCCGGAAGGAACAGGCAGTTCTCCAAAGGCCCGGCCGGCCAGGACATACATCTGCAGCCGGGTGGCCGGTTCCGACCCGGTCAAGCCCTCCAAAACCTCGGCGCGGTCTGCATTGGGATGATAGTCATCCGCCGCCTTAATGAAGTAATCGGCAAGCTGTCCTGTTGTAAGGGCCGCCCCATTATCCGCCGGAGCCGGAGAGGTTCCGGGCGCCGTACTGTCTCCAGGGGCGGGGCCTGCACAGGCGGTCAGTGTCATGATAAGCAGGAGAGTCACTGCGGTTAGCCGGGTAAAAAGCTTCGTTTTCATAAAAATTATCCTTTCTGTTCCCGCGGTGTATCAGAGTAATACGGGGTACTGGGGAAATAATAGCATATGGATTGTTAGATTTTTGTTAGGACGAGAAGGAATGTGAGATTTTCTTTACTTTAAATCATACTATTCCGGACATAAATTAGGAAAACAAATCAGGATAACGGAAATTTTTATTTTCACGAAAAAGGAACTGTGATAAAATACGTATGTGTATTTAAAAGACTGTTGGAGAGGAAACCTTGTTATGGCCGGACCTGGATAATGCGGAACATTCGTACCGGGACCGGACAGAGCTTTGGGAGATAGATGGAATTAAGGATGCCGGATAACGGCTTCGGATACATATTGTATGGAAAAAACAGGATACTAGTGTACAGAAAGGATGAGAATCATGAGAGTTGGTATGGGTTATGATGTTCATAGATTAGTTGAGAAAAGAGATTTGATTCTGGGCGGTGTTCACATTCCATTTGAAAGAGGGCTGCTGGGCCATTCGGATGCCGATGTGGTGGTGCATGCGATCATGGATGCCCTGCTGGGAGCCGCTGCCATGGGAGATATCGGAAAACATTTTCCGGATACGGACCCGGCTTACAAAGGAGCCTCAAGCATCGCACTGCTTCAGGAGGTAGGGCAGCTGCTGGCACAGGAATGCTATGTGATTGAAAATATAGACGCCACGATTGTCGCCCAGCGGCCTAAGCTCAGGCCGTATATCGAAGAGATGGAACAGAATGTGGCAGAAGCCCTGCTGCTGGCGAAAGACCAGGTGAATATTAAGGCTACCACAGAGGAAGGCCTGGGATTCACCGGCACAGGTGAAGGGATATCCGCGCAGGCGATATGCAGTCTGACAACCCCGGCCAATATGGTTAGCCTGGATCCGATGATGCAGCGCTCCTGCGAAGGCTGCGGGGGATGCAGCCGGAGGATGAATCAGGCAGAGGATGATAAATGATGCAGATCAGATATCTGGAACAAAAAGACAAAACAGCTACCAGAGCGCTGTATGAAAGCGCGTTCCCTTCCGATGGCAAAGGGTTCGTGGATTATTATTATCAGGAGAAGATAAGGGACAACCGGATACTGGTCCTTAAGGAGGAAGGGCATATTCGATCCATGCTGCACCTGAATCCGTATGCGGTGTCGGTGCGCGGCCGATGTTACCCATCGGAATACATCGTGGCGGTGGCTACGGATGCTGCTTACCGGCACCGGGGATATATGCGTAAGCTGCTGGAACGTACGCTGGCAGACATGAATCGGGAGGAGAAGCCGTTTGTCTATCTGATGCCTGCTGCCGAGGCCATCTACCTGCCGTTTGGGTTCCGGACGGTTTCGTCCCAGGTCAGCTGCGAGCCGGTGATGACGGGGGATAGCGGTCTGAGCGCCCGGGAGGCAACGGAGCAAGATGTTTCCCGGTTGGCCGCGTTTGATGAGAAATACCTGCTGCCCGGATATGATATCGTGACGGCGCGGGATGCCGCCTATTACCAACGGCTCCTGGCCGAACAGAGAAGCGAGGGTGGATGTATCCGGATCTTTGAGCAGGACGGTAAGATCTCAGGGCATGTGATCTGTGACCGGACAGAGGAGGAAGCAGTCGGGGAAATAGGGGAAGCTGGCCGGGAAAAGGTGGAAATAATCCGGGAAGAGGGGCAAGCAGACCGGAACTGTAAGGAAACCTATCGGGATCCTGTGTTTCTGCCGGGGGGCGGGGGGATTATGAGAACGGCGGCAAAGGAAAAACCTCCGCTCATTATGATTCGCATCACCTGTCTGGAACGGATGGTGGAACAGATCACCTCGTCAGAACCGGTGGAGCTGATCCTGGAAGTGGAAGATCCGATCGTGGCGGACCAGGCAGGGATTTTCCGGTGGAGCCTGAATTCCGGCGGAAGCTCTGTGCAGGCTTGCAGCGAGAGGCCGGAATGGAAGGTTACGATCGAAGAGCTGGGAGAATTTCTGTTCGGGGTAAAGAAAGCAAAAGTGTGGGAATCGGAACCGGTATTTTGTAAACTTCGGGCTATCCAGCCGTTCCGCAGCATATATATACAGGAAATTGTATAGTAATCTCCTTATTTTAAGGTTATTGACAAAATCAGGGTTATTACATACACTATATAAGATAAGGCTCTCACGCAAATTCAAAGGTTTTTTGGAGCTCGTGACTGTAAACAGAAAAGGTTGAGGATATGGGGATTATACGTTATATTAAGGAAGAAATAGAAGTAATCAGGGAGCGGGACCCTGCCATCAAGACCGGCATGGAGGTTCTTTTGTATCCCAGTTTTAAGGTGATCCTGCACTACCGTCTGGCGCATAAGCTGTATCTGTCGGGCCATTACTTCTGGGCCAGATGGATCTCACAGCGCGGAGCCAGGAAGACCGGGATCGAGATTCACCCGGGAGCCACGATCGGAAAGGGGTTTTTTATCGATCATGGGAGCGGGGTAATCATAGGAGAGACCGCCATCGTCGGAGATAACGTTACTTTATATCAGGGCGTCACCCTGGGTGGTACAGGCAAAGAGCACGGCAAGCGGCATCCGACTCTGAAGGATAACGTCATGGTGAGTGCAGGGGCGAAGATTCTGGGTTCCTTTACGATCGGAGAGAATTCCAAGATCGGGGCCGGAAGCGTGGTGCTGGAGGAAGTACCTCCCAACTGCACGGTTGTGGGTGTACCAGGGCGTATCGTAAAGCAGGATAATATCAAGATACCGAGAAGTGACATGGACCAGATCCATCTGCCGGACCCGGTGCTGAGCGATCTGTCGCAGCTGCGCAAAGAAAATATGGAACTGCGGGAGCGTCTGTCCCGACTGGAAGAAAAGCTGGATAAAGGAGAAGAAAAATGAAGTTATACAATACACTGACCAGAAAAAAAGAGGAATTCATACCGCTGGAGCCGGGCAAGGTGAAAATGTATGTCTGCGGCCCTACGGTCTATAATCTGATACACATCGGAAACGCCAGGCCGATGATTTTCTTCGACACAGTGCGCCGGTATATGGAGTACAAAGGATACGATGTGAATTATGTATCGAATTTTACGGATGTGGATGACAAGATCATCAACAAAGCCATTGAAGAAGGCGTATCGGCCAATGAGATCGCAGAGCGGTATATAGAAGAGTGTAAAAAGGATATGGCCGGCATGAATGTGAAGCCAGCCACCGTTCATCCTCTGGCAACCCAGGAGATCTGCAGTATGCTGGATATGATCGGCACGCTGATCGAGAAAGGGTACGCCTACGATGTGAATGGCACAGTCTATTACCGGACCAGAAAATTCAAGGATTACGGTAAGCTGTCTAAGAAAAATATCGATGACCTGGAGGCAGGAGCCAGAATCGCCGTGGCGGAGCAGAAAGAGGACCCCATGGATTTCGTGCTCTGGAAACCGAAAAAAGAAGGGGAGCCTTACTGGGAGTCTCCCTGGAGTGAAGGACGTCCCGGCTGGCATATTGAGTGCTCTGTTATGTCAAAAAAATATCTGGGTGATGAGATCGACATCCATGGCGGCGGCGAGGATCTGATTTTCCCGCACCATGAGAATGAGATCGCTCAGAGTGAGGCAACCAGCGGAAAGTCTTTTGCGAAATACTGGATGCACAACGCATTTTTAAATATTGACAATAAGAAAATGAGTAAGTCTCTGGGCAATTTCTTCACTGTCCGCGATATCAGTGAAAAGTACGATCTTCAGGTACTGCGTTTCTTCATGCTGAGCGCTCATTACAGAAGCCCGCTGAATTTCAGCGCAGATCTGATGGAAGCGGCCAAAAACGGCCTGGACCGGATCGTAACCGCGGCTGAAAATTTAAAACATCTGGTGAAATCGGCCGGACAGGGGAACAGGAGCGAAGAGGAAGGAAAGCTGATTGAGGAAGCGGATTCCTTTATTAAAAAGTTCGAGGAGGCTATGGATGACGATTTCAACACGGCAGATGCGGTATCCGCGCTGTTTGAGCTGGTGAAGTTCGCCAATACCCATGCCGGCGCAGAACGGTCCGCAGATTTCCTCCAGAACCTGTTGGATATGATTGTGAAGCTCAGCGACATCCTGGGCCTGATCGTATTGAAGAAAGAGGAGATTCTGGATGAGGATATCGAAGCACTGATCCAGGAGCGCCAGGATGCCAGAAAGTCGAAGAATTTCGCGCGGGCGGACGAAATCCGGGATCAGCTGGCCGATATGGGAATCCTGCTGGAAGATACCCGGGAAGGTGTAAAGTGGAAGAGAGCGTAAGGGTAAATGTAGGGAGCGGCATAAGTACGGAAAATAGTAAAACTGTGGATACAAGTAAAAATATAGCAAATGGCAGCGTGGATTTGATTGCCTACATGAAGGGAGCTTTCCAGCTGCCGGCGGTGGATGTGGGCCTATACTCTCCGTTAGCTTTGGCTTATATAGGGGACGGAGTCTACGAGCTGATTATCCGTACCATACTGGTGGAGCAGGGCAATACGAAGGCAGCCAAACTGCATAAGCGGGCCAGCGCGCTGGTAAAGGCATCGGCACAGTCGGCCATGATGGAAGTGTTAAAACCGCTTCTGACAGATCAGGAAATGGCGGTTTATAAGCGCGGGCGTAACGCCAAATCACCTACTATGGCGAAAAATGCCACGGTGGCGGATTACCGCAGGGCCACTGGGTTTGAGGCGCTGATCGGCTGGCTGTATCTGAGCGGGGAATATAAGCGTATGGTGGACCTTGTGAAGGCCGGGTTAAAAGAAGTGGCCTAAGGAAGCAGACAAAAGAAGCAGTCTGAGGAAGTAGCCATAAGAAGCATCATGAGGAAGTAGCCGAAAGAAAGAGCCAGAGGAAGTAGTTGAAAGAAGCAGTCAGAGGAAGTAGTTGAAAGAAGCAGTCAGAGGAAGTAGTTGAAAGAAACAGCCAGAGGAAGTAGTTGAAAGAAGCAGTCAGAGTAAGTAGTTGAATGAAGCAGCCTATGGAAGCAGCTAAAATCGGAATTTTAAGAATATAAAAAGATAAAAAATAGAAGTTGAATAAGGAGCGTATAGAGAGTTACGCCAGAAGGAGTTTACAAGCAGGATGCGATATGAAGAATTTACGATAGAAGGCAGAAATGCCGTATTGGAGGCTTTCCGCTCAGGCAAGACCATCGACCGGCTGTTTGTGCTGGATGGATGCCGGGACGGGGCGGTTTCCACGATAACCCGGGAAGCCAGAAAGCATGACACGATGATCCAGTTCGTCACCAAAGAGCGGCTGAATCAGATGTCGGAGACCGGTAAGCATCAGGGAGTGATTGCCTATGCCGCAGCCTATGAATATGCCGATATCGATGACATGTTCCGGCTGGCTGAGGAGAAAGGCGAACCGCCGTTTCTGATTCTGCTGGACAATATCGAAGATCCCCACAATCTGGGCGCGATCATTCGGACGGCGAATCTGGCAGGCGCGCATGGTGTGGTTATACCGAAGCGGCGGGCCGTGGGACTGACAGCCACTGTGGCGAAAACCTCTGCCGGGGCGTTGAATTACACGCCGGTAGCCAAGGTCACGAATCTGGGCGCCACCATCGAGGAATTGAAAGAGCGGGGCATGTGGTTCGTATGCGCGGATATGGACGGAGAGCTTATGTACCGGCTGAACCTGACCGGACCGATCGGACTGGTGATCGGCAGCGAGGGAGAGGGCGTCGGCCGTCTGGTAAAAGAAAAATGTGATCTGACCGCCTCTATTCCGATGAAGGGCGAGATCGATTCACTGAATGCATCGGTAGCAGCGGGAATTCTGGCGTACGAGATCGTCAGACAACGGTTGGGGTAGAAGATGAAAACATACGGTGATTATTCCGACGAAGAATTGATACGGATGCTTCGGAGCGGAAAGGTAGAAATCACGGATTTTATCATGGAAAAATATAAGAATCTGGTCCGCAAGAAGGCGCGGGCCATGTACCTGATCGGCGGGGACAATGATGATCTGATCCAGGAGGGGATGATCGGACTGTTCAAGGCGATCCGGGATTACCGGGAGGAAAGGGAAGCCTCCTTCTTTCATTTTGCCGATCTGTGCATCAGCAGACAGATCTACAGTGCGGTGGAGATGTCCAGGCGGAAGAAACATCTGCCGCTGAATACATATGTCTCCCTGTATGAGGATACCTCGGAAGGCGGTGAGGACGGACTTACGCTGGTGGAAGCGCTGCAGTCCATTTCCGATAAGAATCCGGAGGAGCTGCTGATCGACCAGGAAGCCGCCGTGTCGCTGGAGAAGCGGATCGATCGGTCATTGAGCGATTTTGAGAAGGAAGTGCTGGACCGTTATCTGGCCGGCAATAATTACGCACAGATCGCGGCAGCCCTGGAGAAAACGCCGAAATCGGTGGATAACGCATTGCAGAGGGTGAAGAATAAGCTGATGGATGTGCTGGAGAAACAGGGGTAGGGAAATGCTTTAAAACCGGAGCGGGACAGAGTTAGAAAATCGAAAAAAAAGAGTCATAACTTATTTAAATAGGTTTCCTTCGATTTCGTAAAATCATGGGAATTATTTAAAGGCTATGACTCTTATTTCTATTTTAAGCGATATTAGAATTTCTGATGCTCAGTAATACGTGTGATACTTCTTATTATTAATGATAAAATACCGCAGTGAATGAATTATATCCTACGATATAATCTTTTGACAGATTTAATTTTTCCTGTAAAGCCCCGGTATTGTAATGTGTTTCTTTTCCAAAATAGCCATCTTCTTTGATCGAGGTTCCCAGGATTTCATTGGTACGATTCTGCCAGTATTTTACAAGAGCCCCTCTGGAGCCGACCGCTATTTTTAATCCGGATTTTTTTGCTTTCAGTGCGACCTTTTTACGCACATACCGGGTTTTCGGTCCATCCAAGCCGTCTTCGACCAGAGGATGTCCGTTCATATCCCGATAACCGTCGGTGTTCGCAGCCTTTTGGAATTGAAGGATGTGAAGGTTGCGGGCGGGTATCGATGGATTAGAAGGAACGGCTTCCTCAGGTGCAGCAGTATTTTCGAAATCCGTATAGAATTCGTTGACATCGACTTTTCCGCTGATACCGGGGATATTTCCGGATGAAGTTTTCTGCCAAATGGCGCAGGAGCGTTTTTCCGTATCACTCAGCTTGGAGGTGTATCGGGCGTACCACAGATAGGCATCGATCCGGTCGAGGTCGAAATAATTTTTCAGATAATCTTTATTGGAATACAGGACAGGAATGTAGCCGGCAATAGACACTTCTTCACAGAAAACACGGGCCATTTCCGTTGCAAGTTCACGGTCTATAGGAACGCCTTTGGTACGGGCGTACCGGACGGAGTCGTATTCCAGGTCATAGGCAATGAGGCATTTTGTATTATATTTACGGACCGCCTCGATTGCATAGCGGGCTTCCTGACGGGCCATATCCACGGTCAAAGCGTAGCTGAACCAGTAGATGCCGAAGGGGATCTCCTGGTTTGCACAGGCGGCGGCATAGCGCTCGAAGGCCTGATCTATGTTGTTCTTGCCGTATCCGGCCCTCAGGATTATATATTGGCAACCGGCGTCTTTTACGCGGGAAAAATTAACAGATCCATTGTGATAACTTAAATCGATTCCAGTAAACATAGTAATACTCCTTCCTAGTAATGATTAGTTGACGATATGGGGAGTGAGGGATTCTTTTTCGGTCTGCATAGCCAGAAGTTCGTCTTTTAATTTGGTGGCCACATCGTTTCCATCCAGCTTATGGTAGGGATGGTACATTCTGCGGATACTTTCCTTGGCGTATATGGGACAGTAGCCCTTATCCTTGTAGTGATTGTAGGACTGTATGATATTTTCCCGTAAGAGTGCCTGTATACCTTCCGCGATCGCATCATTTTTTTCTTTCTGTTCTTTGATAGAGCGGCTGATCCGGTGGTAACCGAATAATGCGAGAGTGGCTGCCGCACCGAAAAGCCACTCGACGATGTGGGTGCTAAAATAGGTGATTATCGCTTCAATGGGTATCACTTCCTTTCTGGTTAACCAAATGCAATAAAATTATAGTTTTTATTCCGGGCGTGGCCGTCCGCGATCAGAGGAAGTGTCACTCCGTTGGACTGTCTGACGGCGGTTCCCCCAAGGGCCCCGTGGGTTTGACCGTTGCCCCATTTCACACTCCAGACGTTGTTGGACGAATCCATGGACAGGATGTACCAATATCCTTCAATGTCGGCATTGGCCATAATCATCTGCGGGTAGAATCCGCAGCTACACCAGAGCCGGTCGTCGCTGCTGGATATGCCTATGCCGGTGGTGTAATACCGGACACCTGCTGTCCCGGTAAGTTTGGAACCGTTGACCCAGGCGGTGTATCCGGAGTGGATGTTTCCGGCGGAAGCGGTGGCGGAGGTCTGGCTGACCAGGCTGTTGGCGGTAATTCTGCCGCTGCCGCTGTGGTAACCTGAGGGTATCGTGTAGGAACCGCCGCAGTTGAGGGAAGAACTTACGCTGCCGCGGTTCGGCATGGTACCGGTTAATTTACTTCCGTTGACCCAGGCAGTGGAGCCGGTCAGGATAGAAGAGGCGGAAGCGGTGGCAGAGGTCTGACTGGCCAGGCTGTTGGCGGTGACCTTTCCGCCGCCGGCGTGGTAGCCGGCAGGGACGGTATATGATCCGCCGCAGTTTAAGGTTTGGGAGATATTGCCCCGGTTGGGCATACTGCCTGTCCTGACGGTGTCCGCCTCCCCGGCGTAAAAGGTTTGCCCGGAGAGCACCTGCGCTTCAGCGGCGGTGGCGTCGGAGGTATCTGTGCCCCCGGATATTGTATTGAATCTAACAGGCATATGAACACCTCCAATCTTTTATAATTGGGCGAGAATTTCTTCTTTTTCCGAAGCTGTTAATTTCGTATATTCCTGAATAATGTCCGCCGCGGTTCTGTCTTCGCGTTCCATACGGACTTTGATTGCATTTACAAAAATATTTAATTTCCATTGCGGCATCATTTACACCCCCAGTAATTCGGCCATAGCCAGTGTCAGATCGTCGATCTGTGTTTTCAGTTCATCCATGGTGATCATTCCTTTATGGATCACCGGTGTGTGCGGCGTTGTGGTAACATCCATGCTTTCCACGTAGTCACCGGGTTCCAGCTGCAGTTCCATGTACTGCAGACCGTCCGGGGTGCCCAGGCCGGAGCCTTGATACCATACTTTACCGGTATTGTCGTAAATAACAACGACAGAGTTTAATTGATTCATTCTGATTTCCTCCCTTGATTAAATTCTTCGTAATCGTATTTGTCGTAGAGTCTTTCTTTATAGAGATGATTGTGGATATCAACCGATTTTACATAGAGATCCCTTGGCGGGACTCCTCCGGCGGCGATAAATAAGAGCCGTCCTTCTTCGATGAGACATTGTATACCATATTTTGGAATATCCGGTATGCTGCGCGGATCGAAGGTAATATCGACAGCGCTGACCCCTTCCAGGAATACATCGCTGTACATGATAAACAGATTGTTTTCCCAGGAATGGGCGGGGATGGTAAATGAGGGAAAATGAACGGAAACATCCCGGACCGATGTCTCACGGTCCGGAAGATAATTGGGATTTTGCTGCAAGTAATTTCGCTCCTCTCAAATTATTATGCACTGCAGGTGACGGAATAGTTGCCGGATCCGCTGTGGCCGTCTCCGCCGAAGCCTGGAATGTCCGGTCCGTCGGAATAGCGGGCAACGCCGCCATTTAACCAGCAGTGGTCATTCTGCTTTGTGAGCCATGAGATCGTTGCATCGTAAGGATCTAGTGATACGGTGTACCACCAGTCTGCTAAATGAGCCCGGCCAAACAGAAGAGTAGGATTAAAACCAGGCCGGACCTGAAGGTAATTACCATTAATGATATAACCTGTTCCGGACCAATAGTATCTTACCCCGGCGGTACCGGTGATTTTTGCACCATTTACCCAAGCGGTATAACCGGAACGGATATGCCCGGCAGATGCTGTGGCAGAGGTCTGACTGGCCAGACTGTTTGCAGTGATCCTGCCGCTGCCGGCATGATAGCCGGCAGGAACAGTATAGGTGCCGCCGCAGTTCAGGGAGCCGGATACATTACCTCTGTTTGGCATTGTACCGGTTATTTTACTTCCACCGACCCAGGCGGTTTTTCCTGTTAGTATATGGGAGGCAGCAGCAGTGGCGGAGGTCTGACTGGCCAGGCTGTTTGCGGTGATCTTGCCGCTTCCGTTGTGATAACCTGCCGGGATGGTATAGCTGCCTCCACAGTTTAAAGAAGAAGTGACGCTGCCCCGGTTCGTCATGGTTCCGGTCCGGATGTCTGTATCGGAGCCGGAGAAAAAGGTATTTCCGGACAGCACCTGGGTTTCTGTCGCATTTGCCTTCGAGGGATCGATCCCTCCTTCTAAATTAAATCGTACTGGCATTAGGGATTCACCACCTTTATCACGTCAATTGTTAATTGGGCCAATGGGGTTTTTTGAGCTGTGAGTACCAGCCGGCCGGAGAAAGTTTCCCCTGTGATTCTGGATTTGGCTGCTTCTGCCAGAGAATCGTTAGAAAAATATACATCACAGATACTGTTTGCTTTAATCAGAGAATTTGTGATGGTATAGGTATTCGTAGACCAGAGTTTTATAGGAATCTGGATGGAAGAGATCGTTTGAATTGCATTTTTTATCTCGTTAACAGCGGATACAATGTTTGTCTTTGATGTGGTCTGTAAGGATTGCAGAGTTCCAATTTTATTGTCAACAGCGTTTAACTGGGCATTCGTGACGACGTCGGCTCCGTTCACGAGATCTTCTGCGGCCTGTGCGGCTTCGTTCGCCCGGGTAATAGCGGCGGCTGTGTCTGTCTGACGCTTTGTTTCTGCAGTCTGTCTGGCGGTTTCCGCGGTTTTTCTGGTGTTTTCCGCTGATACACGGGTGGATTCGGCACTTGCCCTGCTTTGTTCCGCAGTGACCCGGCTGGTTTCCTGGGACTTTCTGGTATTTTCAGCCTGAACTCTGGCGGATTCTGCGGAAGCTCTGGCAGTCTCTGCAGTAACTCTGGCAGTCTCTGCGGTAACTCTGGATTTCTCTGTCTGAACCCTGGAAGATTCTGCTGTGGCCCGGTTCGTCTCTGCCGTTTTGCGCTTGTTTTCCTCTGAAACCCGTCCGGATTCCGCAGTTTTACGGTTGGATTCGGCTGTTGCTATAGTGGATTCTGTTGCTTCCCGGGATTCTTCGGCGGTTACGCGGGCAGCTTCTGCATCGGCTCTGTTTTCTTCCGCGGTTTTACGGCTGTTTTCCTGGGATACCCGGGTGTTTTCTGCGGTTACACGGGCAGACTCTGCATTTTTTCGGGCTGTTTCCTGACTGGATCTGGTGGATTCTGCCTGAGCCCTGGCGGTTTCGGCTTTGGCCCGGTCAGATTCTGCGGAACTGCGGTTGGTTTCCGCGGTTACCCGGGAGGACTCTGCGGTCTTCCGGTTGTTTTCAGCAGTTACCCTGGCAGATTCCGCGGTTGCCCGGGATGTCTCGGCGGTGACTCTGGCAGTTTCCGCCTTTGCACGGTTCTGCTCAGCGGTAACTCTGCTGGTCTCCTGAGTCTTACGGGTGTCTTCTGCAGCAGCACGGGCAGTTTCAGCATCCTGTCTGGTGGTTTCCTGGCTGACCCTGGTATCTTCGGCCTTGTTTCTGTTGGTTTCTGCTGTGCTGCGTACGGTCTCCGCGGACTTGCGTTTGTTTTCCTCGGCTACTCTGGCGGATTCCATTGTTTTACGGCTGTCTTCCGCGGAAACTCTGGCAGATTCCTGAGAGGCTCTGGCAGATTCCTGGGTGTCTCTGGTAGTTTCCGCGGTGGCTCTGTCTTTTTCGGCGTTTACCCTGGAGGTTTCCGCTTTTACACGGTTCTGTTCAGCAGTTTCTCTGTCGGTCTCCTGTGCGATTCTGGCATCTTCTGAAGCAGCGCGGGTGCTTTCAGCGTTCTGCCTAGCGGTTTCCTGGCTGACCCTGGTATCTTCGGCCTGGTTCCTTTTGGTTTCCGCTGTGTTTCGGGCGGTTTCCGCCGTATTGCGTTTGCTTTCCTCTGATACTCTGGAGGTTTCCTCAGTTTTACGGCTGTCTTCCGCGGAAACTCTGGCGGATTCCTGGGAGGCTCTTGTGGTTTCCGCGGTGACTCTGGCTTTTTCGACGTTTACCCTGGAGGTTTCCGCTTTTACACGGTTCTGTTCAGCAGTTTCTCTGTCGGCCTCCTGTGTAATTCTGGTGCTCTCTGAGGATGCGCGGGTACTTTCGGCATTCTGTCTGGCGGTTTCCTGACTGGCTCTGGTATCTTCTGCCTGCCCCCTTTCGGTTTCCGCAGCAGCACGGGCAGATTCCGCAGATTTGCGTTTGTTTTCTTCTGTAACTCTGGCGGATTCAGCAATCTTACGGCTATCTTCTGCAGAAACTCTGGCAGATTCCTGGGATGCTCTTGTGGTTTCGGCAGCGGCTCTGTCTTTTTCGGCGTTTACTCTGTCAGATTCCGCTTTTACACGGTTCTGTTCAGCCGTTACTCTGGCTGTCTCTTGAGTTTTCCGGATGTCTTCAGCAGAATCGCGGACGCTTTCGGCGTTCTGCCTTTCGATTTCCTGACCGATTCTGGTATCTTCAGCCTGGTTTCTGTCGGTTTCCGCAGCAGCACGGGCGGATTCCGCAGATTTACGTTTGTTTTCCTCTGTAACTCTGTCGGATTCGGATGTTTTCCGGTTGTTTTCTGCGGAAACTCTGGCAGATTCCTGTGAAGCTCTTGTTGCTTCGGCTGTGGATCTGGCTTCTTCAGCGCTGCTTCTGGAGGTTTCTGCTGCTTTTCTGGAATTTTCTGTCTGGATTCGAACGTTCTCAGCGTTCTGCCGGATTTCTTCATTGGAACTGCGGGTGGATTCCGCGTCATCTCTGGCTGTTTCCGCAGATATTCTCGCATTTTCCTGAAGATCCCGCTGTTCTTCTGCGGCAGTTATTTCATCGCTTAGCTGACGGCTGTCCTCCGTGGCTTGTATACAGTCGTCAGAGATCTGCCGGAACTCCTCATTGAGGATCGCGAAGTCGTTGAAGACTTTGTCTGCCCGGCCGAGGATGACTAAAAGATCGCTGAATTCATCGGAGCTTATAATATGGGCTTCATCGATCATGCCGCCGGAGATTTTGATTTTGAAAAGGGCGGATTTTAATATGGTGATTTCCTGGGTGGCTTCACCGGCTTCGTTGAATTGGGTATCTGTATAAAAAGAAATCTTGCAGACGCAGATGCCTTCGGTTGTGCACATCTGCTCGGTGAAGGGGATGACCACTTTGTTATCTGTGATCTCTACATTTTTGGTTACGGTTTTGCGGTCCGGTTTGTCGTACTGGATCTTTGCTTTTACTCCTTCGGGGATGGGATAGGGTTCCCCGTGTAGGCGGGGTTCTACCAGGAGAACGCGGCTTCCGCGCTCTCCCTGCTGAAATTCTGCAAAGATTCGGTCTTCGAACCGGCCGATGTCAACTTTAATTAATTCTTGCAAATTAGTTCACCTCCTGGTTCGTGGGTGGGGTTTTTGTGGGTTGCGTTTTTGTGTGTTGCATGTTGGTTTGGGGGGCGGTAAGCTGATTGATCTTTTCTTCGAGGGCGGATACTTTGGCGGCCAATTCCTTGACGCCGCCCCAGAGGACGCCGATTGAGGAGTACATGTTAATCCGCTGGCCATCTTTGCTTAGAATCTTGTCACTGGTTTTGTAGCCGTCGCCGATTACAAATCCGTAGGTTGTATAGTCTACTCCACGGGCCAGTGAACTATTGTAATTATAGGAATATACATCGGTGTTCAGCACATCATCCAACAGATTATCTGGAATAAAAAAGTTAGATTTCAGTTCAGCTCCGGATCTTTTTTCCGGACCATCCGTAGTGTAGATAGTTCCGTTACCGTTGTCCAGTACGGATACAAATTGGGAATGAACCTGCGTTTCTTCTTTGCCGTTTTTCACTACCAGAGAGTTCGTGTTGGCTTTGACAACGATGTCTTTGTTAGAGGTCTGAAATATGTGGAAACCTCCTCCATAGAGGTCGGTTTGGTAGGTCCCACCAGTGTTATGTACGATACATTTTACACTGTCTTCTTCACCGCCGTTGATGATAACGTTTTCGGTGTACAGCAATCCGTTATGTCCGATCCTGGTCAATGCATCATTTCCATCCGGATTATGGCCTCCGGCGGCAAAGGCATATTTCGACGGGTTAGAACTGATAAATACGTCGTTACTGCTGATACTGTCATTGGTGATCTGCCAGCCGCCGATCGTACCGCCGGTGGCAGTGAGATTCCCGGAGATGGAAGCGCCCGTGGCGGTCAGCCTTCCATCGGGTGTGATCTCTGAGGAAACGGTACCGGTACTGTTGATGATTTTCAGATGGCCGCCGATAATATTAGGAGAACGAATCTCCGTGGCGCTGATATAGGTGCTATTGAGGTAATCGGGAACTTTGGGTATTTCATCCTTCGTGGCCATATTATCCGGTTTGTTTACCTTATCCCAAGTGATCGTCCCGCCCAGGATTGTTATACTTTTGGCAGTTACATCGCCGTTTGGTGTGACTTTAAAGTTGTTTCCGTTGGTAATTTCATTAGCGACTAAATGAGAGGTGGCGACATAACCGGATAAAACAGCTTCGGCCATCAATCCGTATATTTTTTGACCTTCAACCTCAAATTGTCCCAGACCGGTCTTGGCTGTTTCCATGTTATCGCTGGAATAGATTAACTTATTCCCGGTCAGGATCGCTTCGCAGCTGCTGTAGCTGCCATCTTCCTCAAGCATGCGAAGATGGATACCGTTTTCATCGATTGTGATGTCGTTTCGGTTAGATGAGGAATGAATGGAGGTGATCGCCGTATCCAGGCCATCTTTAATCATTTTGTCGATATCCGTGATTTGATCGGCCGATTTCTGCCAATAGGATTTCCAGTCTGCTACAGTTTTTCCGGAAGTCACGGCCTGATCCAATAAGTCTGAATGGTTATCGAACTCACTTTTGCTGCGCATGGCATTACCGAATTCACAGGAGAATTCGGTTGGATTGTCAAATGAGATCGTATATTGCAGAAGCCGTACCAGGAAGGAATAATTTTCCCGAAGTGTTACATGAATGTAGTTTCCTACATCAAACCGGCCGGCCAGGGGGGTGAATTCCTTCAGGGCGAATATATTGCTCATATCCATGGAGAATGTGAGCTGTGGCCTGGAGATTTTTGTAAGATATTTTTTACCATATTCGAACAGCTCATTTCTGGTATTCTGTTCATCAACCAGAGATTCGTGATCGGTGACGACAAAGTTCGAATCCTGCCAGGTGTCTTCTCTTATGAAACGGGTTATTTTCTTTTGCTGCTCCGGTGTCAGATTATTCTTCCAATGGACGTCGGATGCTATCGCATTCATTTGATTTAGAATCTGTTCGATCTCTTGATTGACAGCGGTAATTTCATTCCGGCGTATCTCGAGTTCTTCTTTTGCAGCAGATAATTTATCGTATTCTTTTTTATATTGCTCATAATTCGGATTATCTTTATCCGACCAGCCCAGTTCAATCTTAAAGAGATTGGTGGTTTCTAAACTTTTGATTTTTCGTAACAGTGCTTCACGGCCGTATTTTGTCCAGTCCTCCTCTTCAGAACCAGGAGCCGGCATTCGGTTGATCAGTTCAGAGCACTCGAGATCTTTGGCATCTACCTGTGCGGCCAGATCCCCGTATTCTTTTGTTTTGGAATTGAATTTATCCAGATATGCGGTCCAGGCATCGTAAAGTTCCTGTCCCATCCACTCGGAAGTGTGATAGTAGGAGAGATCCAGTACGCTGTCCTGCCCCATGTTCAGGTTTCGAACGTCCAGGCCGTCGGCGCCGAGAATCGTGAGCGAAGTCACGATATCGTCCGCATTATAATTGACAGAGACGGTATTTGCCAGATTCTCATAGGAAATGTAGATGCTGGTGTCTTCCCCTATGTTATCCTCGGCATAGACCTCGATGGTGTTCGTGATGGTATCAAACACAAAGACACAGCCGAAAGTATCAGCCACGTCCTTCGTAAGAAAACTGTATACATCCTGTTCATCGATTTCAAAGGAGCGCATATGCGTTCGGATGCTGGCATCTACGTTACCGATCTTCCACTGGGGAAATTTTTCCAGGCACAGGTGCAGCAAAGACTTGGAGTGATCGATGTTCCACAATTCTACCCCTTCGATATCTTCTCCATTATACTGGTTGATATAAAAGGATTTCAGCCGTTTTTTTGTCAGTTCATATTGCAGACTGTAGGCTCTGCATTCCTTATGTTCCGAGACCGCATCTTTTTCGATGGAAGGTTCCTGTATTTCAAAATAACCAAAGTTTTCAATGTAGATCAAACGGAGGGCTTCTATTTTATCATACAAGGGTGTAAGGATTTTAGTACCGTAAATATCGGTGTATTCTCTGGGTACCTGGAAGGTGATCTCGTCGATATCATTGAACTTTCTGGTCAGATTGATGTCAGCAGCCGGAAGCGCTCCGAGGATTTCTTTATCCACTTCACACAGATAGAGGGTAGGGGGATCAGGCATGTCGTATAAATGAAACGGATATGACATTACAGATCACCGCCTTTCAGAAGGCAGCGATAGGTAAATTTCAGGGAGCTGTTTCCATTGACTCTGATTTCATTAACTCCGCGTTTCAGATGGATCCAGCCAAGATTGAAGTCTGAACCCAGATTTTTATAGCGGCCGTTGATCAGGATGATCTGATTCTGATTATCTACGGTGACCGTGTCGCTGGAGAGGATGTGATCTAACTGAAACGTATCGTTGGTAGTCAGGTTCTCGATCTTCAAAGTGGGGAAGGAAGGGGCCATTTGTAAGGTAATGAGCGGCCGGACCGGTGTCTCCTCATCGGAGTCGTTATAAAGGGTAAAGGTGTAATCGGGTTTATCGATGATAAAGCTTTTGGAGATCTCATCGGAAAAGCCGAAGGATGAATTACAGGTAAATACGATACTCAGGCCGATGACTTTTCCATATTGTTTTCTTTTGTAGATCTCCGTGGCCCGGCAGCAGTAGCGGACATCATCGTACTCCGGATCAAGGATCTGAAGCCAGCAGGGATGCCGGCGGCCGGTGAGCCAGGCTGCGATTTCCCGGATCTGAAAATAGCTGAAATAGGAACCGTCTTTGTGGGTTACGGTGATTCGGAAGGATAAGGGATTCGAATACTGGATACCGTAATCCTGCTTAAAGGGAAGCGGGCTTTCGGATACCAAAGGCTCGACATTCAGGCCCATGTCCACTTCGTCATCGGTTTCGTCGCCAATGCTGGCGAGTAATAATTGGTAGCGGTCTGAGCTGATTCCGTCGTATATAAAGCTTGATCCATAGACGGGCATAGCAACACCTCCTAAATGTTTTTTTGCTTTGTTGGTTACATTTGGTTCATTGTTGGTTTGATTGAGGCAGGTTGATGGAGACATGTATAACAGCTTGGGACATGTCCATTTCGAAATGGACATGTCCCGGATTATGTATTCTGGATTGAGGATTCCCAGATAACAGGTTTTTTTGATTGGACTTTGGTGTGTATGGCAGGGTAACAGATTTTTTTTAAATTTTAATTAGAAAAATATCTAATAGTATTTCGGTAATTGTCGGATATTGGTTATCCCCTTCTTGCACCTGATTTGTAAAGAGATTGGTTCAGCTTTCCTACTGCTTTGAGGATAGAATGGTCTATCTGTTTTTGGATTTTCTGGATATTCTGATTATCTACGCTGCCCTGAATGTAGACTGGACATTTGATGTCAATGTTGGTTGGCGAGTTGGTTTGCTGCTGATTGGATGCTCCGATTCCGGGGAGAGCGGGAGAGGCCATGGCGGATAAAAGCAGGGAAGGGGCTGCGGTGGAGAGACGGTAGAGATTGTCAGTCTGCTGCTTGGTGAATACCTGGTCGCCCTCGTTCATTAGGTGGAAGGAACCGGTTGGGGTTCTGGAGAAGATGGCTTCGGTACCCTGCTCGTTGACTAGGGCCAGACCTGAGGAGGCGTGGCGGGTACCCCGGGCATAGTATACAATATGATACCCCTTACCATCTTCAGCGTTATGCCTACTTAACCAATCTTCCGCATCCTCAGTAGAAGAGAATGTTCCCATAAGTTTTCCTAAGGAAGTAACAATCTGACATCTTCTCCAGTCCTTACTTTTTTGTGGGGAAGGTTTGCTGGATGTGGAAGAACCGCCTGAAGAAGAACCGCCTGAGCCTGAAGAGGAGGAAGAACCTTCGCTAGCTGATGAATCCATGGATTTATAGGACTGATCTATCTGACTGAGCATATTCAGTATTTTTTTAGCTGTTTCATCTGCTTTTTTGCCGAGTTCTTCGAAATCATTTCCCAGATTGCCTAATTCCGTAGTAAAATGGCTCTTTTTTTCGTCAAAGGATGTAGTAAATTCGGCCAGTGCGCCCGAGCTTTCTATCCATGGATTAACAATAGCGGCGGACAGTTGAATGCCATATTCGTCTCCCATTTGTGTTAGGGTATCATAAACAGCTGTGTGATTGTCCTGAACTGTTTGAAGACTGGTTTTGATAAGTTCTTCTTCGTTGGTAAGAGATTCTTCGAGAAGCGTAATTTTATTTTCCTGATCCGCCTTATAATTTTCAAGTTCAGTATCAAGAGCCGCTTTTTGCTGATCAATAGATTCATCATAATAAATCTCGTCCAGCTCTTTTTGCTTGTCAGTCAGTTCCGACTGTATCTTTTTTTTCTTAGCGGCCGCTTCCTGTGAGTCATCTGTTGAGAGACCATTTAACTGTCTTTGAAGCTTGTATATCTCATCCTGTTTTTCCTTGACGGAATCCTGAAAATCATGGCTTTCTTTCTCAATATCCAGAGCTTCTTTTTTCTTATTAATAAGTTCTTCGGTAGCGCTGATTTCTTTTTCAATACCCTTTTTCACGGCATCTACTCTGGCTTTGTTTAGAGCTACGATTCCGTCCTTTGCATCCTGGGCCGCTTTGACTGCATCCCATTGTTTGTTGGTTAATTCCTGGAGTTTTTCATTGTATTCCAGAGTGGAATACTCACCCCGGGCATATGCTTCGTTAAGTTTAGCGATCGCATCGCTGTATTCTCTGGCTTTCTTAATGGCCAGTTCATAAGCTTCACCATATAATGCGAGAGAAGTGAGTCCCTCATTAGTCCATTCTCCGGTATCCTCATCCACAAGATCCTTTTTGCCGAGGATATCGATGATATTATGGATCTCATTGTCTAAGCCATCGAGGCGATCAATGAATTTGTCGAATTGTTCCCAATGCAGCTCATTGATTTTATTCTGGAAATCTTCGACATTGGTGGTGCATTTCATAATTTCATCTTTGGTGTCCTCGACGGCTTGAGTCATTTTAAACCATTGTTCTGTGCCGACTTCAATTTGCCCCGAGGATACGCTGTCGTTAAGGAAAGATTCCAGATCGCTTCGTTTTTGAGTCAGAATTTGTATTTGTTTGTTTTGAGAGTTAATTAGTTCTTCGTAGAATGATTTACCTACGAGATTACCTTGGGACTCCTGAAGCTTAATGGCATCCTGGATTTTGTCATCACGGTCAGTAAATAAACTTAGACGCAGATTATGGCCTTTTCCTAATTCATCGAATTTTTTGATCAATTCATCGAGAGCTTTTTTGGCCTCGTCGGCAGCATCTTTTACAGTATCAGCTGTGTTCTTTGCTGTATCAGCAACAGATTTTGCATTATCCTTAAATGATTTTAGAAAGTTTCCCTCTTTAGAGTAATCGATTATTGGTGAAGTTACTTTAGGGGGCTTAGTATACACGGAATTTCGGGCAGCAGCGATCTCATCTAAAGCATTTTGCCTTAATTGTTCCATGGTTTCGGGACTTAGTTGGTTGGCGCTTAACGCATAGGAATACGTTTTAAGAGCAGAGTTGGCTCCACCTAAAGCGCTTATTAATGCACTAAGATTGTCTATATCGGCGCTGGTGTTTAATGAATTTTCATTTGCCAATGCTTTTTGAAGTGCATATGTATAGAGTGCCTGCTGGGCATCACTGCTAATGATATTCTCTTTAGAAAGTGCATCGATTTCTGCAGCTGTAATATTTACCAGATTAATGCCATGTGCGTTACTGACATCTTTTATTTGCGCATATTGTTCTTGTGTTAAGCCCAGCGCTGCCAAAACCATCTCATTTGCATTCAAAATCCCTAATTCTGTAAGTTGGTTTGCGACAAAATCGGCATTAGAAAGATTTAAATCTTCCATAATTCCCTGTTGCTTGATATATTCTTCTGTCAACCCATTAAAGGATTCCTGTATCTCTTGAATAGAGGAAGCGGAATTACTAATTACACTGATGAAATTCTCGAAACTATCTAAATCACCAAATGTTTGCGATAGTGAGGAATAGTTATCAAAAGTTAGTCCTTCAGGATCTTCTGTTAATGCATGATAAGCCTCACCTAAATTACCCATACCTTCTTTTAATGAGGAAAGTCCTGCTATTTTATCAGAAAGTCTGCTGAATGAATTGTCTGCATTTTTTGCAACCTCAGCTAATTGCTTGACCCAGTCTATAATTTCTGGCGGTTTATCTTCTCCGATAATTTCTAATAATGCAGATAATTGATTATCAATAAGATCGCTAATTGCATCTGACAGGTCTTCGGAATGCCCTTCTAATGTTGGAAATACGCGAACCAGCTCACCGATGTCTGATTTATCAAGATCTCCTGATCTAGATTTCTGGAGAGCATTTCCTAGTGTTTCAACGGTTGACTTGTAGTTGTCGATACTTTCGTTTTCATCGATTGTAAGTCCTATAGTCACCTTTTCTTGAGATGCGGCATCCTGTACTTTGCCGATCTCTGCCATGATCTTAGCATGAGTTGTATCGGCATCCAGGTTAAGTGTGGTCAGAATCTCTAACTGTTGATCATCCAAAGTATCTAAGTCGGAAGTTGAGAGATTATCAAATTTTAACAAGGCAGTTTCCTGCTGAGCTTTTTTTATACTTTCTAAATAGGAATTCGCTTCATCTAATTTACTTTGCCATTCATCTCGCTGAGTTTCCGCAGTCTTAAGGTCTTCACCGGTGAGATATCCATTATCAATAACTTGCTGTGCCTGTATGAGATTCTCATTAAATTGATTTCGCTTTTCAATTAAAACACCATATTGTTTTGATGCTTGATTCGTATATATATCTGCTTCAGATTTGATGATGTTTAATTTTCGAAGATTAGATTCATAAGACGAACTTCCTTCTGTATTTTTTAAATCTTCTTCGGCCTTCTTTAAGCGTTTTTTTAACTCATTGGTGGTATTTAATATATTGTCTGAAACTTGAGATACTGTCCTAAAACTATCTGAGCTAAACCAGCTGTTTTCTTTTTCTAACTGGCGCTGTAAACTGTCTTTCGCAAAACCTGTTCCAGGTACTCCTATAACATGTTTATCATATTCCTTTTGTTGAATTTCTAAACTCTCTTTTTCATATTGCAGCTGATTGTCAATGTTAACCAATTGGTTCTTTGACGCACTTTTATCGCCCTCACTATTATTAATATCTAAAATAAGAGAAACACGGGTGTCCTGGAGACCACTTATTTTAGTTTTTAAAGTATCGATATTGGACTGGATCTCTTCGAGCGATACATTCATTTTATCCCACATTGCGGCTAAAGCACTTACCGCTATATTTGCTGCAACAAATATTCCTGCACTTAAAGCGGAATTGAGAAAGGTGGTGCCGACAGTGGTCAAATCAATGGCAGAACCTAAGGAATCAAAGGAGCTAGTACATTTGTCTAAATAGGGGGATAAATCATCGAACTTTTTCTCCCCAGATTCTACTCCTTGAAAAAATGAATTTAGTTCAGGAAGCGCTTTTTTAAACTGGGACATTCCAGCGGCATCACCTGATTTTAAATAACTTTGATATTGTTTTATAATAGATTTTACAGGAATGCCTTGTGTCATAGAAAGCGCTGTAGGTTTACTTTTTGTTGGATTTACCAGACTACTTTTTGTTGTGATTAATATTAATATTTGCTATAATAGACTAAAAAAGGAGGCGGTTTTATGAGTGATATGGAGGACTATTTTTATTATTGCACAAAATGCGGATGGAATACTGTGATGCCAAGGGATAAGTGCCCTCATTGTAATATTGAACTTAATAAATATGATTGTAATACGGAAGATTTTTTTGATCTTTCAGATGAAGAACGAGAAAAGTTACAAGCAACTGTTGAAGAGATAATTGCTAATAGTCCAGATTTTGATCCTGTATTACGTGATGAAAGGTTAGCAAAAGAGAAAAGGTCAGATGAAGAGCTTAAAAGGAATATGCATAGAAATAGAGTAACAGTAACTTGTCCTTATTGTAATTCTACAGATACCAGAAAAATTAGTGCAGGTTCAAGAATTATATCCGCTGATTTATTTGGCCTTGCATCGTCAAATCTAGGAAAACAATGGCACTGCAGAAACTGTGGCAGTGATTTCTGATTTTTATACTATGCCATTCTACCGAAACATGCTGGCTAACATGTCACAACTACACACGAGTCCGTCGGTAGATACGGACTCATAATTTATATCGGAGCGTGTGCTGCTCCGTAGCCCTGAGTACACCTTAATGAATTGTTGATACAACAATCCAAATGACCCTGATACTCGATGAACCTAGTTCTCAATGAGAACTGTCGGCTGCGGATTATCCAAAACACTGGAGTTTTTACTATACCGTTAGTTTTCACTATTGCCATCATAAAGTCGCCATTATGATTTAGTATCCAGGGTTTATCGGACGTTCCCGTCCCCCAATTATGAAAGGGAGAGTATGGCATCACCCATACTCCATTTCTGTCATTTAACTATGGAAGTCCTTGCTGTAAAAAACAGCTCGTACACATCACTGCTAAACTTCCCAGTGGCATATTTTAATAGAGGGCAAAACAGCATAATTTGACCCTACCACTGCTTGTAATGATATCTGTAAACGAGGTAATGGTTCTTGTTCCCACACTGGTAATCATTGATTTCATTGTACTTGCAGTAATGTCTTTAACACCCTTCAAGGCCCCACCAATAGAACTATTCACCTTCCCCGTATCCACAGATATCTTCTCAATCTTCAAATTCTTAGATATCTGAGCCGATAACTGATCCACCGTTTTCTTCAACGAACTCTTATCCAATGTATAACTCAGCTTCACCGGATTCCGATTCAAATAATTCTGTATTTCTTTCAGGTCACTCCGGACACCGGAAGGATCCAGTCCGACAGCAACCATGTTTTCTGTATTTTCACTCATATATAATCACTCCTTTCGTCATTCCGGCACTCCTCCAAACGCCGGAACAACCTTTCACAATACCTGTTTTTTGGCCTGACTTTCCAAGCCAAGCCCATCCTATGCCACCACACCTTTCCGTTCCAATCCGACAGCCTCATCAGACCCCGATCCCCTGGAATCCTTACTGAAAGCGCCAACTGTATTACCGGTTGCGACCTGCCCTTCCAATCCAGACTCATTGCCAGCCCCGACAGTTCTGTCGCCATACATACCGCTATACATACCGTCAATCCCTCCTACACCGTCAATCTGCTGCATCCAGCTGAAATCCCCAGCCTTCGCCCGGTCCACCAGCGCCTCCATCAACTGACTGAATCCATCCTTCCCTTTCAGAGCCATCGATTTCCGATACTCAATCTTCTGATCACACAGCTCCTCCAGTCTTTGCAGGAATCCGATCGCATTGGTCTGTGTCCGGACCAGTTTTCCAACGGGGGACAGGCTGCACCGGTACATTTCCTCTGCATCAAAGTCCCCGAGCTTCACATCCGCGGAGAGGCTTAACACATAATACAACACCAGCAGGTCCCTGATCTCCGGGTGATACCCGCCGTCCTCCGGTACAACGACTTCTGCCACCTTTTCAGAAACAGCCGCGATCGTAGCAAAATCAAAAGGACGAAATACGATTTTCACCAATCCATCGGAATTCTCCACAAGCTCCTGCGGTACAAACCCCGCGTGGTCCTCGTGATAGCAATATACAGCAGTATAGTCGGCTGCTTTGACAATTTTCTTCATTTCAGTTTTATTCATGAAAACTTCCTCCTATCGAAACATTACTTTAAAAAGTTAAATTACAATTCCTCTTAGCTATATTCCAAAATGAAACAACGGATAACCGGCGTAGCTGATAACAAAGTATACTCAGCTCAATACAGCTCATGTCTGCACCAAAGCTCATAAGCCTTTTTCGTATCCTCCCTGTTAAATACAAACACGAGCGTATCCCTTGACCAAAACAAATCTACAAGCGGAATATTATGCTTTATATACATCCCCGCCTGCTTCGTATTCACGATGCGCACCGTATCCTCGATTTCATATTCCCTATGGAACATTTCCGAATATTCTTTAATGGCTGCTCACTCCTTATTAATTATAAAATTTTAAAATAAACGAATAATCCAAACGTACTCCAAACGAAACTCCAAATGAAGCTCCAAACGAAACTTCAACAATTTCGTAAAAAATGGACTGTACGAAAAGCGAATAGCGTTCCGTACAGCCCACATAGAAACAAAGGAAAAATCACTATTCAATATAGAGCGGTTGCCCATGTACTCATTTATGAAAATCGAATGTTCGTAACCGTGTGCATTCGAAATTATGAATGAAGAATCTCCTCGATTCTGGCCTGAATCTCCGGCAGGTAGGTGTCAAGATCAGAAAGATCGCATTCCGTCAGCGCATCCCGGGCCGCCTGGCGGCCCACAGAGCGGATTTCAAAGTCATGCAGAATCGAAAAGATTTTAAAGTGGCTGACCGTATCCGTAACCGTCCGCCAGGGTTTGAACTGCCTGGTTTCCAGACAGCTTTGGCAGACGTGGTATCCGGCGCCGCAGATCGCGCAGTGCGCATTTATATAATCCATATTTTCCTCCATGCGTACTTTACTGCGCATATCGGCATGAGTGAATATTTTTTGTTCAATCATCCTACTTGCGCATGTATTCACGCACATTCAGGTAAGGGTGAAATTTGTTAGCCATTACCACCCATGATAAAATGCCTGATGCATTCATTTGTTTGAGTGCCGAAATACACACGATCGAACATTCCGGCACTCAGTCCATTTTAATTAATCTCTGGACACCAAAATATCAAACAGCTTAGCAGAATCCGCACAATACGGTTTCTTCAGGGAATAAGTAAACGGATGCTTTCCGTCAGATTTCAGTGACAGGCTGATCGCCGTGGGATCCAGCTGCGCTCTCGGGCAGACGATAATACCGGCGTATACCAGATTCGCATCACAGGGATCATGGAAGATGGCATGGATGAGCAGTTTCTGCACTTCCGGAATCTTATCGGTGGATTTGCTGATCGATACGGCGTTATCACTTTCGTAAGCATAATTTACGAATACACGTCCGGTTGTACCTTCGGGTAAAGTAATGGTTTTGGTAGCTGCGGCCAGAGTAAACTTGCCTGCGCCAGCAGCAGCGGCTACTTCATAAGTTTCGCCAAACGTGTTATTATCGTTGATCACTTTGACATACTTGATTTCCGCGCCGGATGCACCTACGGGCACATGCTTCAGAACTACGGTCGCGTCCGATCCGATGGTGACGGTCTCAGAAGCATACATCGTAATCTTGTTATCTGCGGTAGCGACTACTTTCTCAGCGCCGAACTGGCTGGCAGCCAGATCCAGGGAGAACAGGGAATTGCTTCCGCTGAATTTACCCTGCTGTGCATTGTAGAATGTGTGAATCGGGGTTCCCATGGCGTCTACCACGTCCAGGGCGGTGGCGGACGTCTCCAGAACCGGTTCTTCGATCTGTGTCAGTCTGCCGATTAATTCGTCTGTAGCGGGATTATAGGCTTCTACCGCTCTGATCCTTTCGAGAATTAACTCATTGGGGTTAAAATTGAATTCCATATTGAATTCCTCCTTGTTTTTTATTTGGATTACCGTTTGCGGCATCCGATTTATATAAACCGGCCGCGTCAGTCCCTGACTGCGGCCGACTTATTTCTTAAAATATCTTAATTACTTATTCCAGATCTCCCATCCAGTCCAGCTCCTTCTTATTGATCTCCTTGAGCGAGATCCCAAAGCCGGAATAGCCGCTTTCCAACAAAAGTCCCGCGTTCTTGATCTTAGCGATCCGTTTCACGCTGTCCATAAAGGCATAGATTTTCATGTTCCATACCTGATCCAGATTGTATTTAAATCCTTCGCTGTTGACCATTGCGGAGATCAGGTTCCTCAAATGACTGTGGTATGGTTTATCTTTAAACCGAAGATACTCTTCTCTGGCATCTTCGATCAGGATCTGCTTCGTGGTCTCATTGGCCGGTTTCTTCTCGTCTTTGGTGAGGCCGTGCATCTGACGCAGATAATCTGTCAACTCCCCGTATAACGCAGCGTCTATGACAATATCCTGTGCGCTGTTATACATAACGACCTCCCTGGTTTCCCCATGGACAAACGGCTCAAACTGCTGCAGATCCAGATCCCCCAACAGGATACCGGTCTGTTCCCGGCTGTAGTATTTGGAGAGAAAACTGTAGAAGAGCTGAAACTCGTCAATCTGTGTATAATCGATCCCCATGTCCCAGAGCTGCCATTTTAAATCAGCCGGGACACTGCAAAGTGTGATCACCATCTGATAATATTCTTTTTCTCCATACATACAGATCTCGTCCAGAGTGGGCTGATGGATGAGAAGTTGGCCGGAGAGCGGATAATCCGCCCCCCGGTAGAGCAATAGTTCATCGACGGCTGCTTCTGATCGTTCCAATCTACCTACCCCCTGTCCTCACAGTAACTGTTCAGACAGCTGGTTTCGAACAGCAGCTTACGGTACAGGCAGTTATTTTCCAACACGCCTTCCGTATCAGAAGTCAGCAAAAACGGGCCGAAACTGCCCAGGTCATTTCGTCCGTGGAATCTCTGGGTCAGCAGGTCTGCCAGATAGTCATTCCGGTTGCGGAATTCCGGATCAGAACCTGCGGCGGCCGCTAAATGCTGTTCATGGGAAATAATCTGCAGTTCCAGAGTCGGGACCAGCCATTTCTTATCCTCGCTGACTTTTGGAATGTGCAGCTGCACCGTCAGATAGGTAGCTGTCTTATCCCAGGCGGCCGGATTTTTCTGGTGATCAAACAAAAACTGCCCATACGGATCGTTGGCAGTCACGGTGTCGCCCAGTTCTTTTGTCACGGCGGGGTCATTGCGGATCTCGTTGATCACGGCCTCTTTAAGCCTGGATAAATTCATACAATTTGCCATTGGCGTATGCCTCCTTAATTTGGTTCTTCGTAGGTAAGGGCGCGGCCGGAATCATTTACCCCCTTCGTGGTGGGGTCGATGAGTATGCCGAGGCCTGCCAGCATGTTAACGAGCAGCGGGAGAAGGGACAGGATATCATTCTGAGCCACAGCCGGGGTAATCCCCAGCAGCGCAAGAACCTGATAAATAAAAGCCACGACGGCTGTGATAAAAGCGATAACAAATGTTTTGTTTTTAAATCGTACTTTCCAATTGATTTTCATATTTACCTCCATTGGCACATGAATACTGCGCCTTACATTTAGCGAATAGGGTCCTGCTGACAATTCAGCAAATGGGTCTGCCGGTATTCTTCCAGCAGTTTACGGTTCTTCCTGTTTTCAATCATGTAGTACTTCTTGTATTTGTGTGTTTTATTTGTCATGGGGCAGAAGATACCGTGGCTTCTAAGATAGAAACATTCGGCTTGGGTAATTGGTATAATATGGCTTCACTCACTTTCTATTTGTATTTGTGTTGTTCCTGTTCATAATTTGGAAAACAATGATACGGCTTCCGGCAGCTCTTCGGCCTCCGTCATCCCGCTGCGTTTGTTCCGGTTGTTGATGAGGCGTTGCGGATGTATGCCGAAGAGCTGCCGGAAGCCGTATCCCGTTATCGCAGGGAGGCGGCTTACGTATGGCAGAAGAAAGAACAGAAGTGTGATTTTGATATCGAATCATACAAAACGTATGTTCGCGTTATGGCGCGCCAGAATCGCACACCGGATGTACACATTTTGCCTGCACTTATCTCTAGTATTCATAAACAGTCAGGAAAACACATTTTCATATAATTTGTGGATGTCATTTTGAACCAGCTCATATTCTCCGCTGTTGTGCAGCGAAGCCTGTATGCGGTACTTCGTGTTCTGCGGAGTGGACCAGGTATAATTGTTTTTGGGTTTTTCCAGTTCTTCCAGATATTCAAAATCGATCAGTTCCTGAATATAACGCCGTTTAAGCTGGGAACGGTGCATATCGATCCACGCACCCAGGGATACGGAGGAAATATTGAATTCCCGGTTTTTATTTCCAAATGCTTTGGCATAGCACAGCAGCGCCAAAGCCACCAGCCTTGTTTTGGGGTTATTCGTGATCCGGCTGATCGTATCCCGGTCTTTCCGATTGATTTTGACGGTTTTCATTTGCAGCGGGAGAGGATTGCTCATCACATAGGTGATGATGGCGTTCAGGTCATGTTTTATGTAAATGTGGTACTGGCTGGCCCAGTGGAAGATGGCATTGCGGATATCTACATGCTTTAATCCCTCCTCTTTGTAATAGCGCGCTATAATCAGGCAGGTCCGGTACATATTGTCCTCCTGAATATGTTTTCCCTGTAAATAGTCCAGTGCTTCCTGCTTTTCGTTTATCATATTTATTCCTCCGTTCGATTTGGGTTGATCGTTCCATTGCGATATTTGAATCCGGGTTAACGGTTAACTTTTTGATCCTGATTAATTTAAAACGTGTGCTGGTAAGCAGACAGACGATACCGCTTGCCCAGGTATTCATAATCGCCCTGCTCATCCTGCAGCGGAAATTCTGCCTTCTGTGTGCGGATATTTTGGAGGAGCCCGTCTGCGGCCACCCTCCAGATGAATTTCTTGTTTTTGTTCGGATATTTTTCATAGCATAGCAATACCGCGATATTGGCTAATACTTTCGGATCGGGGCAGACATCCCGGCAGGCCTTCTGATATTTGTTATAATAAAACTGCCAGTTTATCTGGAATTCATTCGCCTGTTCCCGTGTAAGCCAGCCCTCCAGCTCCTCTTTGTATTTGTCATATTGGTGGATCATGGACTGCTCTTTGCCCAGCTCCTGCATCTCCCGGCAGAAGTCCAGATAAATCTGCTCCACAGCCGGAAATAACCCGGACGGAATCGTGATATCCGGATCTAACATAATTCTGTAGTTAAAGTCCTGACTGGATTTTGTGAAACGGATGGTTTTGTCCCATTTCTCTAATTCCTTACACAGCCGGTTCATATTGCTGCGGGATTGGGAAAATTCCTTTAGTTTGGCATAATAAGGTCCGGCGTATTTCATAAAATAGGGCAGCGGCCGTCCGTATTTGGCGATATTTCTGGGTATCTGATAAAATACCCCGGTTTTGGCATAGTCGATGGCCTTTCCATTGATGATGCTCAGAAGATCGATATAGGAATCGTAGAGCTGCCTCTGTTCCTGCGTCCTCGGCGTTTTGTTGTGATAAGCGGTGGCACAGTTACTGGTTTCGCCGATCAGATTGTTCATGGTGCGAAGGATCATATCTGCCCGCGCTTCCGGTGTGTCGGGCTCCTCCATAGCAGTGACCTTGTCCTCCCGGTCCATCACGATCGGAATATCCGGGTCCACACCCTGAATCATCTGCGGCTCATCGATGACCAGCACCAGATCCCCGTCGAAGTCCGCACCGTTCAGACGCTGGGGGGTTATACTGAGGCCGTTGATGATACAGGTGTTGGCCAGATGGCCGCAGTATTTTTCCAGCAGATCACTGGTAACGGCATTCAGGAGCACGTGCTCGGAACGGCAGATGTGGGGATTCCGTTCGATCAGCCGTTTCCCCCGGTAAGTGCCGTGTATGTCAAAGGAATAGAACTCATCGCTCTTAAGGGCGCCCACCGGTTCCAGTCCGCCGATATGTTCCATCAGTAAAATGGGGTCGGCGACCAGGAATTTAAAGGTGGATTTCAGATACAGCTTGCCGCATTTGAATTCATCCCGGTACTTCCGAAGCTGGATGGTCAGATAGTTTCGCACGCCGTCTTCCTTCAGCATTTCAGGATTTTTCAGAACGGCTTTGCTGTAGTCGTTACATGTCTCTGGCGGGGAATCGGCGAACAGGCCGAGGAAGCAGCAGGCCGTAAAGGGATCTCCCTCTACGATGCGTTCCGCCCAGCGGATGGATTCCCGTGCCAGACCGGCGAATTCCTGGTAGGAAAGGTTGAGATCCTGCAGGATCTGGTAATTCGCCCGGGTATAGAGCGGCTCTTCCTCCACAGAGTAATTCCATTTTGCGGCGCCGATGCAGTGATGGTATTTTCTGAATATTTCCCAATAACGTTCCCAGTCGCTGTAATCCTGAGCCTTCTCAAAATATTTTTTTCCTTTGTACATCGATTCGGTCATGAGGATCATAGGCTGAGAGAAATCATGGGCCTGTCCCCAGATATCCACGATATGGTCCACGCCTCGTTCCCGGTAAAAGGCCTCATAGTCCATCTGATTGGTCACGCCTTTGATGAACGGCGCTCTCCACAGGATCGTGGTGGGATCAGTCCGGCTGCCGGTGAGCTCCTTAACCATGGCGGTGACAGCCGGGTGATGGATTCCGCTGCCGTCAAAGACGTTGATACGGATATCCGCGGTAGTTTCTTCGATTTCCTTCTGAACCCAGTCCCGTTCGATCCCGTCCCGGTCCGTGAACCGGCTGCGGTGATCGGCTGCGTAACGGATATGCTGGGAAGGGATCACCCTCTCATAATCCGGGACGATGACGATCTTTGGAAGCCAGCCCTCCAGGCAGTGGCAGGAGCTTAGGGAAAGTCCCCGGTATGCATAATATTTGGACAGGACGGTTTGATCCATGTGAAGATCCATCGTGACTCTTCGGTTTATTTCGGTTTCGATGGAGGAATCGATAAAGCTTAAGATCGAGGTGCGGGTCATGGACGCGGAGCGCTCGCTTAACAGGTATTTGCGGCCGTTCAGCCACAGACCGTCCCTGATCAGGACTGAGAGCTCCTCCGCATAGGATTTGCCGCCTTTGCAGTTCACGAAGATCAGATAGGGCAGATAGTCGCGGCTGTCCCCGGTAACCAGCCGGATCTGGCGGAATAACTGGTTGTCCTGCTGCTTGATATGATAGCGCTGTTCCTCCTGTGGGGAGAGCTGCAGGCGGAATTCATGATCGATTAATAATTTCAGCGGAAATTTCCGAACGATATAAGATTTGGGTGCATGCATGGATAGAAAGTACCTCCCTTTTTGTCTAAAGCCAGACTTCGAAATAACGGCCGGCCGGTTCGTAACGTGTCTTCAAAGTGTCGTGTTCATACCTCAGAAGATCGCAGATCTGGTAAATGTAGTAGCAGTATTCGATGTTTCCTTTTCGGATCTGGCGCAGTACATCATTTATGTAATATTTGTAGCGCTGGTATTGGGTATCACCGGATTCCGGCAGGCTGTAAATACCGCTGATGCGGATATGGCTGTTTCCGCCTTTCATTTTCGAGTTACCGGATGGTACGGTGTGCTGCTTGAGATCCGTAAAAAGGTATTGCCATTGCTCGTTGGTGAGCTCGGCCGGCGGAAGTCCAGTCTGACGGATTCTGGGACTGGGGTTCGGGCCGGGGTGATTCGCTGTGTGTTCCATTCTATTTTCTCCTTCCAGATATCGTTATAAGATAGTTCATTCGCCATTCTGCTGTCAGCTGCGGGTTGGTAAATAATGGAAAACGAACATACGTACGATTATAATACATCGAAACACAATACGTGTCAATATGTAAGATAATTAAAAATAAATATAGAATTTTGTTACATTTTATTCTTTGAATTTGACACATAAAGTGAATGAGTCCTAATGTTTTTTGAAATAAAATAATAATAATGTAGTTAAGGTCTTGACTTATCAGAACGTATGTTCTATAATATTAATTACAAAGCGTTATATATTTCAAGTGTGTAGAAATGAAAATTTAATTTCCAGTTGGCAAGAGTAGAACTTCCTTTTTCATTCAAGCTATATTTAAGCACATTTAATATGGTGTTTTTAATAATTGAATTTTAACGAAATAAGTGAGAATTCTCTCACCTCTGCAGGTGGCGAGATGAATCACCCAAAACAAGATTAACGGCAGTGGTGGGCGGAGAGAAATCGGTATCCCCCACTGACATGAGGTCAAGGCACGCAGCAATAAAAGTCGTATTCTGTGAAATTACCGAGCGTGGATTGAAACAATGGTGTTATTTGGGGAAAGTCATAGATTGACAAGATTTGTAATTATTGCTTAATGGGGCTTGTTTTTCGTGGAATTTTAGAATAGTTCCGTAGAGGATGCAAGATAAAGAAATAAAGATATAAAGAAAAAAAGATATATAAATATATAGGGGTATAGGATAAAACGATAATATATATATGACTACTAATATGGAAGATTATTTTGGATGCACCGTTTTACATCAATATCTTCATTAAAATAGGAGACCCAATCGGATCTCCATTAAAATAAAAGTCAACATTTTATTTTATGAATCGTAAAAGACAATAGTATTCCGGCCTTTTTTCTTTGCCCGGTACAGAGCCTGATCCGCTTCAAGGTACAGGGTATCAAAGGTTTTCCCATTCCCCAGATACATAGCGCCCCCTACACTGCAAGATACAAAGAGTTCCTTATTGTTTTCCACTTGATACAGAGGTACCGTCTGAAAGATCATGGAAGCCCTCTTTTTAGCATCCGCTTGTGAGGTGACATTTTTAAGAAGAATCAGAAATTCATCTCCCCCGATTCTGCCGATCACATCATCTTTCCGGAAGAGCAGCCTTAACATTTCCGCTATTTTCTGCAGGACAGTATCGCCAAAGGGGTGGCCAAGCTGATCGTTGACCTGTTTAAAATGATCCAGGTCAATAAATAAAAGAGCATGGTTTTTCTGAGGTTCATTCTCTCCGATGCATTCGATAATCTGCGAGATAGTGCTTTCCCGGTTATAGAGGCCGGTCAGAGTGTCGATTTCCGATTTTATTTTTAAACGCTCTTTATCGCGGATTTCTTCATCCAGATCATTTAAAACAATCGTAATTCGTAAAGTGTTTGTTATTCTGGAGAAGTAAAGGCGGGCCTTGAATTCCATCCATTTATAAGTTCCCCTGCTTATTAATATGTAAGTAATAAGGCTTAAATCCCTTTTTCCTTCCTTATATTGGTTCAGCATTAATTCAACATTAAAAAAATCCACAAATGCTTCTGCATAATCTTTGTGTATTATGTGGGCAGCCAAAAAGTTCATGGCTTCCGAAAAGGAGACGGTTTTTATCATGCTATGGGATAAGGAGCTGCCTTCCGCGAGCAATAATTTGTCTAAGGTCAAATCTGCTTCGATCACGCCTTCAAACATCTGCCTGGACAGCTTGCGGTTTTCTCTTTCCTCCGCCAGCTGTACCTGAGCGGTTACATCGCGGCCTACCCCATAGATCCCGATCACTTTTCCGTCTTGATTTTTAATCGGAAATTTTGAAGTGGAGGAATAGCTTTTCCGTCCGTCCTGATCCGGGATTGGTTCGATTTGCTCTTTTATTGGATCTCCGCTTTCAAGAAGCCTGAGATCATCCTGTGTGTAACGTTCAGCCAGATCCCATTCAAAAATATCAAAATCTGATTTACCGGACAGAGCATCCGCATTTTGATATCCGACCATATTAGCGAAAGCCTGGGATGCAAAGATATAATTCAGGTCGGTATCTTTTATAAAAATCAGATCCGGCGTATTGGACAGAAAAGACCGGAAGGTCATTAACATAAAAGTATCTTTATCCTTTTGACTATTCATAGAAAATAGCTCAACTCCTGCTCAGATGATTTTTTATACATTTCCGAACTTTCTATAAGTAAAAGTAAATTCCATGATGTCAATTCCTGAAAGACGGCGGAAATCTGTTCTTAACAAACCAGTAATAAGTTTAACATAAAGAAAAAGAGATGTCGAATATTTTAAGTATGTTTAAGAATCGTGATAAAGAATCAGCCATATGCATCGGCAATTATAAATTTATCGAATTGTGTAAAAAAAATACAGAATTTTGGAAAAATGATATTGACAATTAGTGGCAGCATATAGTATAGTATACAAGGTTGCTGAAACACGCTGTCATAGCTCAGACGGTAGAGCGCAGCATTGGTAGTGCTGAGGTCACGAGTTCGATTCTCGTTGACAGCTTATCGAAAGACTTTCCAGGGAATTTATCTCTTGAAAGTCTTTTTTTCATTTACTGCTGACCGTAAGCTTCCATGTATATTATACCACATATATTGAAAGTAAAAATGGAATACTAGTATAAGCGATAAAGGTTGAACGAATGTCCGCCTATATCTAATTTGAAAGCTTTTATTACAAATCCACCTGTAGGATATATATCAAATACCTTTATGTGCTAAGTTTAAAAAATACCTGTATGGGTTACTAATTGTGCTAACAAACGCACGCATGGAGGAAAACATGAGCCAAAAAGAAACAGAAAACAGAAAAGACCAGGAAGTCCAGGCCCGGAAAAAAGAAAATGAAGAATTCAACAGCATCACGAATAAAGTAAAAGTAGAAAACCAAAACCAGCGGCATAATGCACGTAAAGAAGGTATCGGGGCCATATACAAAAAAAGATAATAAGTTTAACTTCAAACCAATTCCCAAAACGGGTGTCGTAAAATCATTATAATAGATGATGAAGCGGCACCCGCTTCTGTTATCGGGGTGAAAAGTGAAAGCATTTTTGTCTTACGACAGTAGCCGGCCTTGTTCTTTGAGTTTTTTTGTATAGTATGTTAGTATTTATAAATAGATTAGCATAATTATATTTTTAATAATCTATATCCATGACACATCGTACGAAGTTTATATTAAATATAGGATAGACAGCGGGTAACGGAAGAACAGCATGATAAAAAATAAGAGAGATAAAAAGCAAGAGAGATAAAAAGCAAAAGAGATCAGAGGCCAGCGAGATAAGACCAAAGGGATAAATTAAAAACAAAGCTATAAAAGGAGGAATTAATCTGTGAATACGCAATCAATGTATCAAAAATTATTATCCGTACTCAAAGCAGGCACCTGCTGCCAGATCCTTTCCAAATACGCCGCGGATGCCGGCAAGCCGGCCGAAAAGTTGTTCCTGCCATCTGAAAGCGAAGAGGAATTTGCCGCTCTGTTTCCAAATGGCATGACTACCGTAGAAGAGACAGACGGAACCGTCACGATCCGGGAACCATTTTTTCCGGAGGAGCGGCTGATCATACTGGGCGGAGGCCATGTGGCTTTAGCGTTGGTGGAATTCGCCGCCAGAGTTGGATTTACAGTTACGGTTGTGGATGACCGTCCGTCGTTCGCCAACACAGCGCGTTTTCCGCTGGCCCGGCATGTAATCTGTGACGCTTTCCCAAAAGCAATAAAAGAACTGCAGATCACAGCTTACGATTATGTGGCGATTCTCACCAGAGGGCACAGATACGATCTGGACTGCCTGCGGATGATCTTAAACGGAACACAGCCCTATTACCTGGGTATGATCGGATCAAAGCGGCGCGTTAGCGGGATCAGGGAAATGCTGCGGGCAGAAGGCTGTACGGAAGAAACTCTTTCGCGTCTGTGTGCTCCGATCGGATTGAATATCGGAGCATTGACACCAGAAGAGATAGGAATCTCCATCGTGTCGCAGCTGATCAGCAAGAGAAGGCTCTGCGAAGTGACGGAGGCTGAGAAAAATCATAAGATCGTAAACGGTTCCGATGTGGATTTTGAGGTGTTGTCTGAACTGGCGGCAGAAGGCAGAGGTCCCAGAGCAGCAGTAACCGTGATATCCTCCAAAGGCCCGACCCCCAGAAAAGCAGGTGCGAAGATGGTGGTCTATTCCACCGGACAGTTGGTCGGCAGTATCGGAGGGGGATGCAGCGAACACGAGGTGATCGTACGCGCGCGGAAGCTGATCGGCACAGGTGCGTATGAGTTCTTTACTGTGGACTTAACCGGTGATGTGGCGGAAGAAGAGGGAATGGTCTGCGGAGGTATATTGACGGTATTGATCGAGGATCTGTCCTGATAATTTTGTGGACCATTTATGGATATCATAATGTATAATTTTACCAATTTCTTGCAACACTCTAACAAAGGAGTGAGCAAGCATGAAACAAGAAATGAATTATATCGTTAAATATCTGGAAAAATTTGATCAGGTGCCATTCTGTGTGGCGGTGGACCAAAAGGAATACCGGATCGGAGCCGGAGACCCAAAATTCCGGGTTGTGATGCGAAACCCGATCTCAAAAACCGCGCTGCTGACCAGTACCTCGCTGGCGCTGGGGGAATCCTACATGAAGGGGGATCTGGAGGTGGAAGGAGACCTCTTCGCGGCGCTGGATCTGTTCCTGGGCCAGATGGAACGGTTCATGACCAACAAGACAGCGCTCCATAAGCTGATCCACACCTCCACCTCTATGAAAAACCAAAAAGCGGAAGTATCCTCTCATTATGATATCGGAAATGATTTTTACCGGTTGTGGCTGGACGAGACGCTGTCCTATTCCTGCGGATATTTTGCGAAGCCTCAGGATACGCTCTATGAGGCGCAGATGGGAAAAATCCACCATACGCTGGATAAGCTGGAGCTGGAGAAAGACATGCTTTTGCTGGACATTGGCTGCGGCTGGGGATATATGCTGATCGAAGCGGCGAAGAAATATCACGTGAAGGGAATCGGGATCACACTCAGTGAGGAACAGTGCAAAGCCTGCCGGCAGCGGATCGAGGAGGAAGGACTGCGCGGGGAAGTGCAGGTGTATGTGATGGACTACCGTGAACTGGCCGGCTCCGGTATGCAGTTTGACCGGGTGGTCAGCGTTGGGATGCTGGAACATGTGGGCCGGCAGAACTATGAACTGTTTTTAAAAAGTGTGGACTCCGTCCTGAAACCATCCGGCCTGTTCCTGCTGCACTATATCAGTGCGCTGAAAGAACATCCGGGAGATCCCTGGATTAAGAAATATATTTTCCCTGGCGGAATGATACCTTCCCTGCGGGAAATGATCCAGTTGTTTGGTGACTACCGGTATTATACCCTGGATGTGGAAAGCCTGAGACGGCACTACGTGAAAACTCTTCTCTGCTGGAGAGACAATTTTGAAAAACACCGGGAAGAAATCGCTGAAATGTTCGATGCGGAGTTCGTAAGAATGTGGGAACTTTACTTATGCAGCTGCGCGGCTTCCTTCGATAACGGAATCGTGGATATTCATCAGATTCTTCTGTCCAAGGGAGTGAACAACCGGATTCCCATGACCAGGCCCTGTTAGGGAGCTCTGTCAGATCAGGATTGCGGCAGGGGCATGGAGCTTGCAGGGGCATGGAGCTTGCAGGGGCATGAAGTTTGCAGAGCTGATGAAAAATGTAGGTTTGCAGAGTTTATAGAGTTTGTGAAAAAATACTTTTCCAATACTAAGGTTTATGATATGATGATATATAGCATTCTGAAGAGAAGTGAAAGGATACCGGCGGAGTAACAGACGCCGGTATCCTTATCCGGTCTGAGCGCAGCCGCAAAGTATCATCAACCTGGCCTCAAACGCGGAACGCCGCAGTCCGGAAAATAAAAAACAGAAGATCATCGGAACGAGGAGGGCGTAATTCGCTATGGAAGAAACAGTTTCCAAAAATTTTATTGAGCAGATCATTGAGAAGGATCTGGCAGAAGGGCATTGTACCGCAGTATGTACCAGGTTCCCGCCGGAGCCCAACGGATACCTTCATATAGGACATGCCAAGTCTATCCTGCTGAACTACGGTCTGGCAGAAGAGTACCACGGAAAATTCAACATGCGGTTTGACGATACGAATCCGACCAAGGAAAAGGAAGAGTTCGTGGAGTCCATAAAGGAAGATATCAAATGGCTGGGCGCGGACTGGGAAGACCGGCTGTATTTTGCTTCCGACTATTTCCAGAAGATGTATGAGGCGGCGGTTACCCTGATTAAAAAGGGAAAGGCCTTTGTGTGCGACCTGTCGGCGGAGGAGATCCGGGAATACAGGGGAACGCTGACGGAACCGGGCAAAGACAGCCCATACCGGAACCGCAGTGTGGAAGAAAATCTGGACCTGTTTGAAAAAATGAAAAACGGCGAGTTCGCGGACGGAGAAAAAGTGCTCCGGGCGAAAATAGACATGGCTTCTCCGAATATCAACATGCGGGATCCGGTTATTTACCGGGTGGCCCATATTTCCCATCACCGGACAGGCGATCAGTGGTGTATCTATCCGATGTATGATTTTGCGCATCCGCTGGAGGACGCGTTCGAAGGAGTGACCCATTCGATCTGTACACTGGAATTCGAAGATCATCGGCCGTTGTATGACTGGGTGGTGAAGGAGGTTGGTTTTGAATGTCCTCCCAAGCAGATCGAATTTGCGAAGCTGTATCTGACCAATGTAGTGACCGGCAAGCGGTATATCAAGAAGCTGGTGGAGGAGGGAATCGTTGACGGCTGGGATGACCCGCGTCTGGTATCCATCGCCGCGCTGCGCCGCCGGGGCTTTACACCGGAATCCATCAAGCTGTTCGTGGATCTGTGCGGTGTCTCCAAGAGCAACAGCTCTGTAGACTATGCGATGTTAGAGTATTGCATCCGGGAGGACCTGAAGCTGAAGAAACCCCGGATGATGGCGATTCTGGACCCGGTGAAACTCATCATCGACAATTATCCGGAAGGCCAGGTGGAATATTTCGATGTGCCCAATAATTTGGAAAATGAGGAGCTGGGCAGCAGGAAAGTTCCATTCAGCCGTGAACTGTACATTGAGCGGGAAGATTTTATGGAGGAACCTCCGAAGAAATATTTCCGCCTGTTCCCGGGCAATGAAGTACGCCTTATGAACGCCTACTTTGTCACCTGCGTGGATTATAAAAAAGACGTGGACGGCAGGATTACAGAGATTCACTGTACCTACGATCCCAAGACCCGAAGCGGTTCCGGCTTCACGGAACGCAAGGTAAAAGGGACGATCCACTGGGTATCCGCGGCACAGGCCATACCGGCACAGGTGCGGCTGTACGAGAATATCATCGATGAGGAAAAGGGCGTCTATAACGAGGACGGATCCCTGAATCTGAATCCCAATTCCCTGACCGTATTGGAGAATTGCTGGCTGGAGCCGGCATTCGCAGAGGCAAAAGCCTATGACAGCTTCCAGTTCGTCCGGCAGGGGTACTTCTGTGTGGATGCCAAGGATTCCAGACCGGAAGCTCTGGTATTTAACCGGATCGTTTCACTGAAGAGCTCATTCAAGCTCCCGAAATAATGCAAGAGCTGACGATGGAGCTTGACAGTAAAAGTAAGACTCCGCTCTACGAACAGATCTATGAATTTATAAAATCAGAACTTCAGGCGGGAACGATACGGTACAAAGAGAAATTGCCATCCGCCCGCGCTCTGGCTGCGCATCTCGCGGTGAGCAGAAGTACGGTGGATCTGGCCTATGAGCAGCTCCGCTCAGAGGGTTATATAGAAGCGGTACCCTGTAAGGGATATTTTGCCTGCCAATTAGAAGGGGTATTCTGCTGGGATGAGAATCCCGGAATCCGGCAGAAGGAAGACCGTGACCCGCGCAAAGACTTTCTCTATGATTTTACGCCGAATGGAGTGGACCTGGAGCGGTTTCCGTTCAATATCTGGAGGAAAATCAACAGGCAGGTCCTGTCTGAGGAACATACAGACCTGTTTTTATTGGGAAATCCGCAGGGGGAGGCTGGTCTGCGGGAAGCCATCGCGCGTTATCTGCATCAGGCCCGGGGAGTAAACTGTACACCGGAACAGATCGTGATCGGTGCGGGGAACGATTATCTGCTGATGCTTCTGTCCCGCATGTTGGGGACAAAACGGCAGGTAGCGATGGAGGACCCTACCTACCGGCAGGCTTACTGTGTATTTGAAAATCTGGGATACTCCATGTGCGCTGTGGAGATGGACGCCATGGGTATGATGGTGGAGGAGCTTGAAAAGACAAATGCCGATCTGGCCTACGTCATGCCTTCCCACCAGTACCCAATGGGAATCGTCATGCCCATCGGCAGGAGATATCAGCTGCTGCAGTGGGCAGCACAGCGGGAGGACAGGTATATCATCGAAGATGACTATGACAGCGAATTCCGATATAAAGGAAAGCCGATACCGGCTCTGCAGGGGTATGACAGGAAGGGAAAGGTAATCTATCTGGGAACCTTCTCCAAATCCATTGCACCGGCCATACGGATCAGCTATATGGTTCTGCCGCCTGCCCTTTGCCGGTTATATGAACGGTCGGCCATGCTGTTTTCATCAACGGTTTCCAGAATCGATCAGCGGACGTTGGAGGTATTTATCCGGGACGGTCATTTTGAGCGTCATTTAAACCGGATGCGGACGGTCTACAAGGGCAAGCACGATCTTCTGGTGGAGCATTTAAAGAAGCTGAAGGCCGTGTGCAGTATATCAGGAGAGCAGGCAGGCGTACATCTGCTGGCCCGATTTGAGGACGGAAGAACGGAAAAAGAGTTAATCGACACGGCCCGGGAGCACCGGATAAAAGTATACGGGCTGTCTGAAAATATCGTGCGGCAACCGCAGCGGGAGGGCGCCGGCAGTCAGTCGGCCGGAATTATACTGGGATATGCGGCGCTGAGTGAAGAGCAGATCTGTCAGGCCACGGACATCTTAAATACAGCCTGGTTTTAAATACCATAAGTAGCCTGGCTTTAAGTCGTATTCTGTGAAATTACCGAGCGTGGATTGAAACAAATACCAGAATGCAGTCTGGCTTAAATATCATATAGAAGAAAGGGTGCCGCACAATCATTCAAAGAGATGATTGTGCGGCACCCTTTCTTATGAAAGCAATAGCTCATTTGCAGCAAACGCTGCTAAATTACGGCTGAGCTTCAGGTTCAATCTTTTTCGTCCAGGGAATCTTCATCCAATTCAAAGTCCAGATCCAGATCATCGAATTCCGGAAGATCATTTTCCAGATCCGCGATCTCTTCCGGAGTCAGAGCATCCTCCAGCTCGATCCCCTCGATATCAGAATCGGCTTCCTCCTCAACGGGTTCTTCTTCATCTGTTCCAGGAGCGGAAGCCGCATCTTCCATATCTGCGTCGTCCATATCCAGATCTTGTGCATCTGTATCTTCCAGCGCAGCGGATAACTCATCATCCGCGAGAGCTTCTTCTGCCTGGGACGCATCCGCCTGTCCTGCGTCTTGTACAGAGGAATCCTTTTGGGCAGAAGAGTCTGCCTCAGCAGGAGAATCCGCTTCGGCAGGTTGTTCCTCCTGCGTATCAAATTTCAGCGGTACATATTCTCTGGAGGCTGTGGAAGAGCCATGCTCCTCATCGATAAAATCCACATCTTCGTCTTCCTCTTCCAGATCATCATCGAAATCATCATCATATTCATCCTTGCAGGAATCCAACAGCTGCCTGTATTTTTTATAATAAGCGATGCCTGCGGCTGCTGCCGTACCAATAATCGCAGTAGCGGCTAATAATTTGCCCCAACCCTTCTTTGCCATATAAAAATCTCCTTCCTGTTCCTATCTAGTTTATGCATTTATCAACATTGTAATACTATTTTTTACAATTGAAAAGGGATTCTATAGAAAATTTCATTTTGTTATCAAATTTTAATAAATTCCGGTTTCCGGTTCCGGAACACAGTATAATAGCGGAAACCACACCGGGTCAACAGTTCCTCCAGCTGCGGGAAGGAATATGCGATGTGCTCCGGCCTGTGGGCGTCGCTGCCGATCGTCAGAATTTCCCCGCCCAGCTCTTGATATCGTTTCAATACATCGGGATGGGGATTGGGCTGTCCAAGGCCGTATTTATAACCGGCAGTGTTCACCTCGATTCCCAGACCCCGGTCAATCAAAGCCTTCAGGATCGCGTCCAGAACATCCCGGTAGGCTTCATAGGAATAGTACCGGTTCTGATTCGGCCCATACCGCACCACATAATCCAGATGACCATAGATCTGATAACCGTCAAATGCGTCTATATTTTCCAGAATGGACTCAAAATATTCCCGGTAACCTTCCTCTTCGGTGATTCCCTCGAAATAGGCTTTCTGATAGGGGTCTTTTCCGTGAGCCAGATGGGAAGAACCGATGATGAAATCAAACGGATATTTCCGTACATATTCCCGGTAGCCTTCCGCCAGATAAGGCTGAAGCCCCAGCTCGATGCCAAGAAGCAGTTCGATCTGTCCGCTGTATTTTTCTTTATATTTCAGATAATCTTCCACATAAGGATCCGTGTCAAAGTGCCATACCATACCCTCGGTTTCGTAATCCCAGTCCTGGTGGTCCGTCAGGCAGATGCGTTTTAAGCCCATTTGTATGGCACCCCGGATCATTTCCTCCATCGTGCTGTCGGAATCCGGGGAATAACTGCAGTGTAAGTGAAAATCGGAACATATCATGGATGTTACCTCCTGATCTGATGAGAAATAGTGGTTAATAAAATAATTTAAGTTCAATATTCTGAGGATAATCTCCGAAGCTGTCACCGAAGATATTCACACCGCCGATATTTGGGGCGTCCTCTTTGATCCCGATCCGTACCGAGATATAAGGACTGTCGGCCAGGGCGTAATCTTCCAGAGGGCGCAGGCTGACCTTCACGCCGTTCAGATAAGTCCCGTTCCTGGTAAAGCGCCAGGTCTTGAGCTTCCCGTATTGGGAATTCTTATTGGGCCACCAGTCGGGATTCAGTTTGCCCCGTCTGCCTCCGAAGTCCGACGGGCAGGTCCAGGTGCCGGCGTCCAGTCCGTTCACCCACAGGGTAATGTCCGAGGGGCAGTCCAGATTATAATCCACGGTTTCCGAACAGAGCTCCGCGGACAGCTCCATGCTTTTTAAACGCATATTCTGCAGGGAGGCATTGGGAAAACGGTACTCCACATACCCGGAGCCGAACCAGAGAAGCTTGGCTTCAGAGCGCTTCGGATTATAAAAGACACGCGGTTCATCCTCCTCATCGATATGCCCTTCATTGCTGACGATCCCGCAGGTGGGCGTTACCTGATAATCCACAAAGCTTCCTATGGGCATACTGATGACCTCGGATTTCTGCGGCTCTTCCACGGGAGGGTCCAGGCAGATGTGCAGCAGATCCAGCTGACGGCAGCATATTTTCATGGAGCCCCGGGTAGCCGGTTTCAGGGATGTGGTGATCAGGCCGCTTTCCTCCAGCACCTTGACATGCATAGCGGAAGAGGAGGCTGGGATATCCAGCCGGTCGGCGATCTCATTCACATTCAAAGGCTCCTTGCCCAGCAGCCGGAGAATCCGGATCCGGATATCCGAGGACAGAGCCTTTCCGACCAAAGAAAGCCGTTCATCATTTAAGTCTATCGTTTGTTCCTGCAACATGAAATAGTCTCCTTAAAGGTTGTATTATAACAGGATTCTTGTTTTGAAAACATTGTAACACATGATACCGTTTTGTCAACCTTTGGGTCCGTGCGTTACCAATCATGGGCAATTTTGATAAATGGGGATTTTGATACTGAGGTCCGGGCTGAAGGGAAGCGGCGTGTCTTGGGGAGCCGCTTCCCTTCAGCCCTGCTTTACAAAAGGCTTTTATCGTGTGGAAGGTTCGTAAACGGTGAAATGTGCTACATTCTTTAGCTTACAGTGCTTTTAGTTAGGATATGAATGTCAGAATAGTAGAATGGTCACCTATGTGTGCAGATGTGATAGCTTCATAACGAAAAAATAAGTCACTAACAATACTACGAAATCTGTCAGCCTCCCTCCCTTCCCGGACCTATGTACAAAATCCCCATTCCCCAAAATTGGACCAGAATAGCGGCTGGCCGGTGCCTTCTTAACAGTTTTCTGACTTTCCAGGAATTGGAACTTATGATATACTTAGACTGCTATGCTGATTTTAACAGTTTGGATGGTAAGCATCATATTCTAAAGAAAAAGTATGTGGGGTGTGAGATAACGTGGATATTCAGGAAATGATAAAGAGTGTCAATGATTTCGTGTGGGGACCTGTGATGCTGGTTCTGCTGGTGGGAACAGGGATTTTTCTTACGGTGCGGCTTCATTTTTTGCCATGGAGAAATCTGCCGCATGCGTTCAAAGCGATCTTTTTGAAATCGGAAGGGGACAGTGAGGGGGATATTTCCCCGTTCCAGTCCTTGATGACCGCGCTGGCGGCTACCATAGGGACCGGAAATATCGTTGGTGTCGCTACGGCCATGGTGTCCGGCGGGGCCGGCGCTCTGGTTTGGATGTGGCTGTCCGCACTGTTTGGCTTGTCCACGAAGTACGCGGAGAGTGTCCTTGCGGTGAAGTACCGCACCGTAAACGCGAACCAGGAGATGGCCGGCGGACCGATGTACGCCATGAAAAATGGATTTAAGATCAAATGGATCGGGTCTGTGCTGGCTTTTTTGTTTTCCCTGTTTGCGGTGCTGGCCTCCTTTGGGATCGGTAATCTGACACAGGCGAATTCCATCGCAGATGCGGTACATACCACCTTTGGCGTGCCGGTATGGGTTACCGGGGCGGTAATCACCCTTCTGGCTCTGCTGGTACTGATGGGCGGTATTAAGAGTATCGGGCGTGTATGCGGGTTTATCGTTCCGATTATGGCGGTATTCTATTTCCTGGCCGCACTGATTACGATCCTGCTGAACCATGCGAATGTGGCGGAGGGAGTCAGTGAGATCTTCCGTATGGCCTTTTCCGTCAAGGCGGTAGCCGGCGGCGTGGGCGGGACGATCGTAGCCGGTATGTTCCAGGCCATGCGCTGGGGCGTGGCCAGAGGCGTCTTTTCCAACGAAGCGGGCCTTGGCTCCGCGCCGATCGCGGCAGCGGCGGCAAAGACGGATCACGCGTCCCGTCAGGGTTATATCAATATGACGGGTACATTTCTGGATACCATCGTCATGTGTACCATGACAGGCCTGGTGATCGCGTCTTCCGGTGTGCTGGGTATCACGGATGCAGCAGGTAAGACGGTTGACGGCGCGCAGCTGACGATCCAGGCGTTCTCCACTGCCATGGGACCCGCCGGAGCGTGGATTATCACGATCGGGATCGCTCTGTTTGCCTTCTCTACCATCCTGGGCTGGGAATACTATGGGGAAAAAGCATTGGAATATCTGGTGGGTTCCACAAAGGCGAACAAATTATACCGGTTGGTCTTTTCGCTGGTGGTATTTCTGGGGGCGACGACCACACTGCAGATGGTATGGAATATTTCTGACACCATGAACGGCCTGATGGCGATTCCGAATCTGATCTGCCTGCTGGTTCTGAATAAGTCAGTGGCCGAAGAATGCTTTGATTATCAGAAAAATGTACTGAAACGGAACAAGAGGGATTATATATAATATATCGAAAATAATCATTCAGAAAGGCTTATGGATGAACAAAAGTTCACCCGCACCTGTTTGTGCAAACGACGCACGTTTGGAGGGAAAATGTTTATAAAATATTTTTGGGTGTTTTTCATTTCTATGGTACCGCTCATTGAGCTTCGGGGAGCGATTCCGTTTTCACAGGTGGAAGGACTGCCGCTGTTTACGTCCTATGTAGTTGCGATTCTGGGCAATATGCTGCCTGTGCCGATTATTTATCTGTTTGCCAGGAAAATCCTGGAGTGGGGAGCGGATAAACCGGTGATCGGAAGATTTTTCCGTTTCTGCCTGGAAAAAGGGAAGCAGGGGGGAGAAAAACTTCAGGAAAAAGCGGGACGCGGACTTTTTATCGCATTGCTGGTGTTTGTGGGAATACCATTGCCCGGGACTGGGGCCTGGACCGGCACCCTTGCCGCCAGTCTTCTGGATATGGACTTCAAATCCAGTGTGCTGGCCGTTATGGGAGGCGTCCTGGTGGCAGGTGTAATCATGGGCCTGGCCAGCGCGGGTGTTCTCGGATTCCTGAACAATATTATTTTTTAAGAAACCAAAGAGTACAGAGCTTTTTTGTAATGTTTTCTGCTGTCGGTACGGCCTTGACTGCGGGCTTTACCGGCTTTTTTAGTCCTGATTCTTTGAGGCAATGTCAGACGATTGCTTTTTTCATCCACTCATCTAAAAAGGCGGTCTGTTCCCCGGTATGGAACCAATGTTCCCCGTTTTCCATTATTGTAAGATTGGCGCTATGAGTGTCAGCAAAAATATCCACTGTTTTGCGGGAGGTGAGGTTATCTTTTCCTGCATACAGAATTTCTGTGAAAATATCCCATTTAATAGGATTTTCTCTGACAAAACATAAATAGTTCCATGAGAGTGTCTCGCCAAAATCCGTTGGAATTTCCTCTTTTTCACGAAGCTCGGTTTCTGTTACATTGGCCCATTTCATCATGTCTAGAATAAGTCTCTCCATATCCAATACCGGAGATATAAACAGAGCTTTTTCGATTTCGGAATTTTGTAGTGCGAGCATTGCGAAATAAGCGCCTATGCTGTTGGCAATAATAGAAATCTGTTCATACTTTTGATGCAGCTGATCATATGCGGTCTTGATTTGCTTTTGCACAATCCACGGAAAATAATCCTTGTAATCCACACCGAGAATATCAAACCCGAAACAATTTTTTTTATATTGTTCCGCTTCCCTATAACTTCCGCCTTTTCCGTGGATATATAATATGGCTTTTTTCAAAATATCACCGTTTCTCCTTTGCATTTATCGTTTGAGCAGCCGGCCACAGTCCCGTTCCTTTTCCATTACACATTCGGCATATCGGCTTAGAGGATGGCCCCCTATCATTCGGCCGACTGGATGCGGACATGCGCAGTGCTTCCTTTTTAATGTAATAATATAATAACAGATATTCTGAATTCTAAAAAGATAAGAGAACTAAAATCATTAAAAAATCCTTCTGGAAGTTCTGGGAGTGATCATCGAAATGAGTTATAAACTGGTTTTATCAATATCCCGATGTTCGCTTTTCAGAAGCTTGGAAAGTGTATCAAGCGATTGGTAAATATAACGAATAATTTTCTTTTATAGAACAGAAAATTTCTATTTACAATTGGCCAATCTGTGTTATAATGAGCTCATAAACAGGAAAAATGTTTTATAACAGAAAAAGTGAAATAAAGGAGATGCGTCATGAAAGAGCAATTGATGGGGAAGTTTGCAGAGTTGTTCGGAGGGGATGGAGATATCCGGGCTTACTTCGCGCCGGGACGGGTCAATCTGATCGGAGAGCATACGGATTATAACGGAGGGCATGTATTTCCCTGTGCTCTGACCATCGGAACCTATGCCATAGCCAGAAAAAGACAGGATCAAAAACTTTGCTTTTATTCCATGAACTTTGAGCAGCTGGGTATCTTAGAGTCCGGGCTTGACGAGCTTACATACGAAAAAGAGGCGGGTTGGACGAATTATCCGAAGGGGGTTATATGGGCGTTCCGGTCCAAAGGTTATTCCATCGGGCAGGGCTTTGACCTGCTGCTGTATGGTAATATACCAAACGGTTCGGGACTGTCTTCCTCCGCGTCGGTAGAGGTGGTGACCGGAGTGATACTTAAGGATCTGTATGGATTCGACGATGTGAGTATGACACAGATCGCGCTGTATGGTCAGTATTCGGAGAATAATTTTAATGGGGTCAACTGCGGAATCATGGACCAGTTTGCCATTGCCATGGGGAAAAAAGATCATGCCATTTTCCTGGATACCAGCAATCTGGCCTATGAGTATGCGCCGATCAAGCTCGAAAATGCCAGAATCGTGATCGCCTGCAGCAATAAAAAGCGGGGACTTGGGGATTCTAAATATAATGAGCGCAGGAGCCAGTGCGAAGCCGCGCTGGCGGATATTCAGAAGGTGAAGAAAATAGAGGCTCTGGGAGAGCTGACGGAAGCGGAGTTCGAAGAGGTGAAGGGAGCCATATCGGACCCGGTCTGCAGAAGAAGGGCCAGACATGCGGTTTATGAAAATCAACGGACCATCCGGGCGGTGGAAGCGTTAAAGGCTAATGATATCGAACAGTTCGGAGCGCTCATGAACGCATCCCATGTGTCTTTGCGGGACGACTACGAGGTGACCGGGAAAGAACTGGATACCTTGGCCGAAGCGGCCTGGGAAATGGAAGGCGTCATTGGATCACGTATGACCGGAGCCGGATTCGGCGGATGCACGGTCAGCATTGTACAAAAGGATAGGACAGACGCCTTTATTGAAGAAGTGGGCAGCAGGTATTTAAAAGAAATCGGATATGCTGCGGATTTCTATGTGGTGGATATCGGAGACGGAGCAGGGAAACTGGAAAATTAAGTTGCCTAGGAAGATTAGAAGAGAAGGAGGAAAAGAATTATGTCCATATTGGTACTGGGAGGAGCCGGATACATCGGTTCCCACACCGTATACGCGTTAAAAGAAAAAGGGGAAGATGTGGTCATCATTGATAACCTGGAGACGGGTTACAAGGAGGCGGTACATCCGGAAGCCAGATTCTATCAGGGGGATATCCGGAACAGGGCATTTCTGGATGAAGTATTTGAAAAAGAAACCGGGATACAGGCGGTGATACACTTTGCGGCCAACTCCCAGGTGGGTGAGAGCATGGCAGACCCGTTAAAATACTATGATAACAACCTGTGCGGCACAAAAGTTCTTCTGGACGCCATGGTCGCTCATAATATGAAACACATCGTCTTTTCCTCCACCGCGGCGACTTACGGCGAGCCGGAGCGGATTCCGATTCTGGAAACGGACCGGACAGAGCCGGTAAACACTTACGGAGAGACAAAATTGTCCATGGAAAAGATGTTTAAATGGGTGGGAAAAGCCCATGGTCTGACCTACGTGTCCCTGCGCTATTTCAATGCCTGCGGGGCACATATAAGCGGTGAGATCGGTGAGGCCCATAATCCGGAGACTCATCTGATTCCGCTGATCCTGCAGGTCCCGCTGGGACAGCGGGAGGCCATCAAGATCTTCGGAGAAGACTACGACACAAAGGACGGCACCTGTATCCGGGATTATATCCATGTGACCGACCTGGCCCAGGCCCACATTCTGGCGGTGCAGTATCTGCTGGATGGAAAAGAAAGCAACATATTCAATCTGGGCAACGGCATTGGATTTACCGTAAAAGAAGTAGTGGAAACGGCCAGAAAAGTAACGAAACATCCGATCCCGGCCGTCATCGAAGGACGAAGAGCGGGAGATCCCGCCCAGCTGATCGCATCCAGCGAGAAAGCGAAAACCGTCCTGGGCTGGAAACCGGAACATGCGGATCTGGAAGAAATCATCGGGACAGCATGGAAATGGCACAGTACCCATCCAAACGGTTATAATAAGGAGGACTAAAATGCTGTTCGAAAATATCAAAAAACTAGTACAGTATGGATTGGAGACCGGGCTGATCGAAGCGGAAGACGCCGTCTATACGACCAACCGGCTGCTGGAGCTTTTCGAAGAAGCGGAATATGTTGAGCCTTCGGAAGAATATTCCGGCATCGAGCTGGAACCGGTCTTACAAGAATTACTGGATGAGGCTCACGCCCGTGGAATCCTGAAAGAAGACGGTATCGTCTACAGGGATCTGTTTGACACCAAGATTATGGGCTGCCTGGTGCCAAGGCCCAGTGAATTCCAGAGAAAGTTCTGGGCTCTCTACGAAAAAGACCCGAGGCAAGCCACGGACTATTTCTACAAATTCAGCCAGGATACGGATTATATCAGGCGCTATAGGATCTGCAAGGACATGAGATGGACCGTGGACAGCGATTACGGTTCCATCGATATCACGATCAACCTGTCTAAGCCCGAAAAAGACCCCAAAGCCATCGCGGCAGCCAAACTCGCCAAAGCCAGCGGTTATCCGAAATGCCTGCTGTGCAAGGAAAACGAGGGGTATATGGGGCGGGTGAACCATCCCGCCCGCCAGAACCACAGAATCGTACCGGTCACGATCCAGGGAGGAGCCTGGGGGTTCCAGTATTCCCCCTATGTCTATTACAACGAGCACTGCATCGTATTTAACGGCGAGCACATCCCGATGAAAATAGACCGGGCAGCCTTTGCCAAGCTCTTTGACTTTATCAAACTGTTCCCCCACTACTTCCTCGGCTCTAATGCCGACCTGCCGATCGTCGGCGGCTCGATCTTAAGCCACGATCATTTCCAGGGCGGAAACTACGAGTTCGCCATGGCGCGGGCCGCCATAGAAGAGCAGATCACGATCCCGGGATATGAGGATGTGGAAGCCGGCATCCTGCACTGGCCGTTATCTGTTATCCGCATCCGCCACAGGGATTCCGCCCGTCTGGTAGAGCTGGCAGACTACATTCTGAAAAAATGGAGGGCATACACCGACGAGGATGCGTTCATCTATGCAGAGACGGATGGAGAGCCCCACAACACCATCACCCCGATCGCCCGTAAAAAAGGCGAAGTATACGAGCTGGACCTGACTCTGCGCAATAATATTACCACAGAGGAGCATCCCTTCGGGGTCTATCACCCCCACGCGGACCTGCACCACATCAAAAAGGAAAACATCGGATTAATCGAAGTGATGGGACTGGCTGTACTGCCCGCCCGCCTGAAAGACGAGATGGAAAACCTGGCATCCGCCATCCTGAACGGAGATGATATCCGCGGGGATGAGGAACTGTCAAAGCACGCGGACTGGGTGGACGAGTTCCTGCCCCGCCATCCAAATCTGAACCAAGAGAACGTACACAGCATTCTCCGGCAGGAAATCGGCCAGGTCTTCGTAAAAGTCCTGGAAGACGCCGGCGTATTCAAATGCAGCCCTGCAGGACGCGAAGCTTTTCGGAGATTTACTGCTGGGTTGTAAGGGGGGGAGATCCCCTGTTGCATTTGGCAGGTTAACCCGCCCTGCCGGGGTTCTGCCCCGGGTTTGGGTATGCCCGCTGCTTAGGATGAGAGACAGTGGGCGGTATCCGGGGAGACTCCCGGCTCTGGGGGGGCTTTTGTGTCTTTGCGGGAGCGCTTAGGGCTTGCGCTGGCATCCGCTAAGTGGAATCGAAAAGCCGGGTTCAGGAATCGAGCCTATTCACCAGGAACACATGAAGTGTTCCCGGTTCAGAGGCTCTTGCCCGTCGGACGTGAAGTCCGCCGTGCATCCTGAACCCGGCTTTCCGATTCCACTAAGCGGATGCACAGCCGCCCTATGCGCTCCCGCAAAGACACAAAAGCCCCCCAGAGCCGGGAGTCTCCCCGGATACCGCCCACTGTCTCCCATCCTAAACGGCGGGCATACCCAAACCCGGGGCAGAACCCCTGTAGGGCGGGTTCGCCTGCCAAATGTAACAGGGGATCTTTAGACTTCTCCATAAGAGTGTTAATGACGATCCTGGTAAAAGTTAAGCACTATTGGACTACGTTTGGGGCATCACTAAAGCAGGAGCGGGCCGGGGCAGGGATTGCCTTCCTATGCGGGGCCAACGCGCGGGGGCGGCCAATCCTTACGGGAGCCTAATCGCTTGAGGTCAGACCTTAGTACGGGTTACGCAGATGGTGGGAGAACCTCGCAGGGCCTGGAACACTGTCCGAGCCGTTTTTTTGGCGAGTTTGTTCCGGGCCCTGCTAATAAGAGGTTCTCCCGCCATCGGAGTTACCCGTTCTTAGGTCTGGCCGATGCGATTTGGCTCCCGTAAGGATTGGCCGCCCCCGCGCGTTGGCCCCGCATAGGAAGGCAATCCCTGCCCCGGCCCGCTCCGGACCCATCAGATACCTCCCAAAATCACCAGTCCACGCCCCGGATTTTTCTGTAATTTCGAAGGCTGATTTCGATACTCTCGAATTCCGTGGGCCTGCGTGTGAAATCTTGCTTTAGGAGGATGTAGGATACGGTGCCGATTTCGTTGGCCAGGTCTATGATAGGCTGCAGTTTCAGGATACCTTCCCCGATTTCTGTGAAAAGTTCACATTGTACGGGATGGATGTTTTGGATCTCGTTTCCTTGCAGTAATTTGTCATAGCGAATGTTTTCCGCTATGGGATGGTGGTTTTTAAAATTCCACATGTTGAATTTGTCGATCTGATCCAGTGGGTAGTCTTCCTGGACGATGGAACCTATCCGGTCCGGGTATTTCTGAAAGAACGCGTAAGGGTCCACCAGGCCCCTCATGAGCCAATAGGTGTTGAGGGAGAGATGAAACAGCTCAGGATCGGTCTGAGCCAGCAGGAGATCCATGACGGTCTGGCCGTCCATCAGCTGGAATTCGTGGTAATGATTTTCATAAAAGAGAGAAAGGCCGTATTTCTGACAAAGGCTTCCGGCTTTGTTGTAGAAACGGCATTTTTCGTCTAAGATCTCACGGGAAGGAAAGTAGTCAATGGGAACCACCATTCTGCTGCATCCCAATTTCTGAAAATAAACACATGTTTTTTCTAAGTTTTCATCCGTCAGGTTCGTGACATAACCTCCGATGATCATGATACCGGCGTCATCCGCTTCTTTTTTCCATTCTTCAGCGCTTAATCCATAATAGGAACTGCCGGAAGCGTCGTAATTCGGCAGTTCTATGTAACGATAGCCAATCCCGGCGGTTTTGCGAAGCGCGCCCAATGGGTCAAACCGCATGTATTCCCGTACCGTATAACCCTGCAGACCAACTTTAATACCCATAATAATACCCAACCTTTCCGCTGACATCAATTTTATTGTTACCTGCATTTTGTAACATCTCACATGTTATGCAGTTATTATAAAATAAAAAATGAAAACTTTCAACATGTTTTCATTAAAAATTACGATATTTTCATGAAAAATGTAAAAAACCATTGACGAAAGTCATGAAAGAACCTATAATAACAATAAAATATTGTGAAATAACGGATGAATAGAGGATGGGAGGGTTTTGCAATGAAAATTTTCAACAAAGAACTGGCCAACGGAGTCCAGGTATCCTGTATCGGTATCGGCATGGACCAGGTTACTGATCAGAGACAGGCATATGATGCGCTTCAGTGTGCTTTTGAAGCGGGTTATCGAAGTATCGACACCGCGTCGTCCTACAAAAACGAGGAGGCGGTTGGAAAAGCGGTCCAGGAGAGCGCGCTCCCCAGAGAAGAGCTGTATATCACCACAAAGCTGACGGCCGCCGACCAGGGGTATGACGCAGCTCTGCGGGCATTTGACAGAAGTATGCAGGCGTTAAGGCTTACTTATCTGGATTGTTTCCTGATCCACTGGCCGGGAAAATATCTGTATGGAGAGACCTGGAAAGCTTTTGAACGTCTGTACCAGGAGAAAGCGGTCCGCGTAATCGGCGTCTGCAATTTTAATCCGCATCACATAGAAACGCTGGCCGATCAGGGAAGCATGCTCCCGCTGGTCAACCAGGTGGAAAGCCATCCATACTACCCCCAGAACGAACTGCAGTCCTACTGCGAAGATAAAAACATCCTGATGGAAGCATGGAGCCCGCTTATGTGCGGGGGCATTATCCTGAAAGATCCCGCCATTCTAAAAATCAGCAAAGAAACGGGAAAATCCCCCGCCCAGGTCGTACTGCGCTGGCATATCCAGAAAAACCACCGGATCTTTCCGAAGTCCGTAACCCCTGCCCGAATCCGGGAAAACCTGGATATCTTCGACTTTGAACTGGACCAGAACCAGATGTCAGACATAGAAAACTTAAAAGAACACAATCAAAAAATAGGTCCTAATCCGGATATCTTCTTCGAAGTATAGAATCATCTACCCCCGCATCACGGGAATGGCTGTAGATTCCCGTATAATCAGCTCGGTATTCAATACCATATGCTTCGTCTCAGCGGAAGGATTCGTCAGTTTCTCATGCATCAGTTCGCAGGAGATATAGCCCAGCTGGAACTTTGGCTGATTGACGGTGGTGATGGAGGGCATGGTAATGCTGGAAATGTCCACATTATCAAAACCGACCACGATGATATCTTCGGGTACCCGGAAATTCGTATGCTTCGTGGCCCGGATCACCGCCGCCGCGCACAAATCGGATACGGCGAAGAAGGCATCCGGGGGATTGGGCATGGTCAGAAGCTTGGCCACGGAAGAAAAGGCCATATCTGCGTTGATTTCCGGAAGCTGGATAATCCAGTCGGGATTCACCTCGATCCCGGCATTCTCCAAAGCTTTCAGATAACCCTCTCTGCGGTGGCGGGCATATTTATATTCGATCGGCCCGTTGACAAGAGCGATTTTCCGGTGGCCGGTGGACAAAATGTAATCCATGGCATTCTTGGATGAGAGAAGATCATCGATACCCACAGTGGACACCGGCGAATACTCTTCAAACTCACAGCACTGTACCAGAGGGAAAGAGGCGGATAGGGTCTGCACCACTTCGGCGGTTAAATGATTCAGCGTGATGATTCCTTTCGCATTTACCCTGGACAGCATGTGCATGATCGATGAGAGATTCCCCTCATTGATATGACCCTGGTTAAGCAGCAGATCGTAATCGTGGAGTTCGGCCGCCGCCTTGGCGCCCTTAACGATTTCATTATAAAACGGGTTACTCAGGGATGGAATATTGATAATAAGCAGGTCCTTTTCGGAACGCCGGCTGTCGGCCGGGATGGGAGCCGGGGCAGCGGAACTTTTCTGATAATTCAGTGCCTGCGCGGATTCCATGACTTGACGGTAGGTATCTTCATTGACGATACCTTTGTGATTAAAGACTCTGGAAACAGTCGCAACAGAAACTCCGGCATGGTTTGCGACGTCTGTGATCGTTGCTTTCTGTCGTTTTGGGCTCATTTGAAACACCGCCTTCTCGAAAAATAATGCTCCATTTATCAGGAAAAGTAACGGAAATAAATGGAAAACTTTTGTCCATTATAGCATGTAATTCGTTCACTGCATAGTGTTCGGGTGAAAAATCTTACAAAATAAATGTAAAATTACATGCTGATATATTTACGCAGAACGGAGCAGACCGGCTGCAGCACAAGGGGTTGAATTTCAGGAACGTGTTTTGCTGATTCTAAGTGAATCCGTAGTTATACAAGTAGATCACTACATACATAGTGCACAAAACCAGAAGAATTCTTTTATGCAAAAGATCAAATTATAAGAAATCCTGTTATATTTTGCGAAACCTAATTGACTCGTTTTATGGATTGTGCTACCATATTTTCATGAAAAATGTGAAAATAATTTGAAATTTCATGAAAAAGAAATGGAGGCAAAGTATGGAAAAAGTAAATGTTGGTGTCATTGGGTGCGGAAATATCAGTGAAAAATATTTAGAAAACCTGTGCGGTATTTTTAATCAGACGCAGGTAATTGCGGTTACAGACATAAAAGAGGAGGCAGCCAGGCTTCGTGCGGAGCAATTCCGCATTCCCAGAGTGTGTAAAAGCAGCGAAGAACTTCTCGCCATACCGGAGATTGATATCGTGGTGGTCCTGACACAGCCAGGACAGCACGCGCAGATCTGTGAACAGGCGCTGCTGGCGGGAAAACACACCTATGTAGAAAAGCCCCTGGCCCTGAACACTGATGACGGACGCCGCCTGGTAGAATTGGCAGACAGGAAGAATAAAATGCTGACCAGTGCGCCTGACACGGTATTGGGAAGCGGTATTCAGACTGCCCGTAAACTGATTGACGAGGGATGGATCGGCAGGCCTTTTGGAGCCATCAGTCATATCCTGACAGGGGGCCCCGAATCCTGGCATCCCAATCCGGCCTTCCTGTACCACAAAGGAGCCGGCCCATTATATGATGTGGCGCCCTACTATGTAGCCGGTCTGACTTATCTGCTGGGGCCGGTGGACAGTGTTATGTGCTCCGCGAAAAAAGTGCATGAGGAGCGCACCATCACCAGTGAACCCCTGTACGGCACCAAGATCCAGGTAGAAGTTCCCACCTATCTGGCCGGAATCCTGACCATGGAAAATGGAGTCGTCGCCACCATTCATCATTCCTTCGATGTGGACGCCACACGGATGGATGACAGCGTAGAAATTTACGGTACGGAAGGCACCCTTGTGATCCCGACCCCCTGCGGTTTTTCCGGTAAGATCCAATACCGGAGAAAAGGTGATTCGGACTGGTCCGACATCCCCTGCATCTTCGAATATAAAAAAGATATGCGCGGAATCGGCGTGGCCGATATGGCCCGGGCGATACTGGAACACAAAAACCAGCGGCTGAGCGCGGCCTTTGGCTATCACACAATGAATGTACTGGAGGCGCTGGACATTTCCGCCCGGGAAGGGAAGGCACAGACCATAGCAAGCACATTTAAGAGGACAGAACCGATGCTTATGAACCCAGGCTGGGGGGATGAGCGGAGAATTTAGGGTCAGGACCTGCTGGTTAAAGACCTCCTATAAAATTTTTTCCCATTTTAGACCGAAATGTGATAATATGTTAACGAGAATGAAATTTTAGGAGGTACGAAAGAATGAGAGGACTGGAAACCCCCGTTCGTAAACTGCGCCATCAGGTATTTACGGAGGTTGCAAAAGTAGCTTATGCTTCGGAAAATGTGAATAACGATATTGAGGCGATTCCCTATAAAATTACACCGGGTGATGTGCCTTTGTATCGGGAGAGTATTTATAGAGAGAGGGCGATTGCTTCCGAACGGGTCCGGCTGGCGATGGGAATGTCCCTGAGGCCGGAGGACAAGCCGGTACATATCACAGATGGAATTGAACTGAGCAATATTGACCAGAAATACTATGAGCCGCCGCTTATGCAGGTGATTCCATCCGCCTGCAATTCATGTGCGGATAATAAGATGGAAGTCAGCAACGAATGCCAGGGCTGTATTGCCCATCCCTGCCAGGAGGTATGTCCCAAGGGCGCGATTTCCTTTGTGAACGGCAAGTCTTTTATTGATCAGGAGAAGTGTATTCAGTGCGGCAGATGTAAAGCGGCCTGTCCCTACGACGCCATCGCCAGGAAGATCCGTCCCTGCGCGGCGGCTTGCGGGATCAAGGCCATCGAGTCGGATGACCTGGGCCGGGCGAAGATCAACACGAATATGTGCGTTTCCTGCGGCCAGTGTATGGTCAGCTGTCCTTTTGGGGCGATTGCTGATAAGTCACAGCTGTTCCAGCTGATCCGCTGCATGAAGAACGGCGGAGAGGTAATCGCGGAGGTGGCTCCCGCTATTATCGGCCAGTTCGGACCGGAAAACAACCAGAAGAAGGTGAAGGCCGCTCTGCTGGAGCTGGGCTTTAGCAAGGTATATGAAGTGGCCATGGGCGCGGATGTGGGGTGTGTGACGGAAGCGCATCACTATGTGGAGAAAGTGGTGACCGAGGAGCTGCCGTTCCTGCTGACTTCCTGCTGTCCTTCCTGGTCTATGATGGCGAAGAAGTTTTTCCCGGAGATGATCGACAGCGTGTCGAACTCCCTGACCCCTATGGTAGCGACGGCCAGAACGATTAAGCAGAAGCATCCGGATGCTAAGGTCGTGTTTATCGGGCCCTGTGCGTCCAAGAAACTGGAGGCTTCCAGAAGAACGGTGCGCAGCGATGTGGATTTTGTCATAACTTTCGAAGAACTGCTGGGCATGTTCGACGCGAAGGGGATTAATCTGGACGAATATGACAAAGAGGTTTCCATGCATGACGCGACCGGAGCCGGCCGTGGATATGCCATCGCCGGAGGGGTCGCGGAAGCGATCGAGAAATGCGTGAATGAGTACTATCCCGATGTGGATGTGCTGATTGAGCATGCGGAAGGCCTGGAAGAGTGTAAGAAGATGCTGATGTTAGCCAAGGCCGGCAGAAAGAACGGCTGCCTGATCGAGGGTATGGCCTGCCCCGGCGGCTGTGTGGCCGGTGCGGGAACGAATATCCCGATTAATAAGGCCACGGTAGAGGTTAAGAAATTCGTAAAAGCATCCTCAAAACCGATCCCGGCGAAAGAACTGGAAGAGATCGAACTGCCTTAATTTACCTGTCTTGATATACCTGCCTTGATTCGACGCAAGAATCGATTCGACAGTTATCGGGAATAGATTTGGCATTTAATGGAAGCGTTTTCTGCTTTTTACTCAGAGGTAAAGAGCAGAAACGCTTTTTCTTTGGAAAGAAAAATAAGGGCAATCACCATCGTGACCGCTTCCGCCAGCGGTACAGCTAGCCATACGCCGGGAATCCCCAGAAAATGAGGCAGAAACGCAAGTCCGGCAGTGATAAAACCGAAAGTTCTCAGAAAGGACAGCAAGGCGGAGATTTTGCCATTGGACAGGGCAGTAAAAGCAGCGGAGGTAAATATATTGAATCCGCACAATAAAAAGCTGAAGGAAAAGATAGAAAAACCATCCAGCGCAATCTGATAAACGGCACTATCCTCCGGACAGAAGATTCCCACCAGAGCGGAAGAACAGGTGATGGACAGGAGAAACAGCAAAACAGATGCGATACCGAGAAAGGCCAGGCACAGACGGAAAACCTTCCGCAGCTGTGCATGGTTCCCGCTGCCGTAATTATAGCTTATGATAGGGGCAGCGCCCATCGAAAAGCCGATATAGAGTGTGGTCAGCAGGAACTGGGTGTAAATGATGATGGTAATGGCGGCCACCCCGTTTTCTCCCAGCCGTTTCATCATGACAAGGTTGAACAAAAAAGTGGTTACGGCTGCGGCTGCCTGGCTGACCATTTCCGAAGAACCGTTCAGACAGCTTTCCAGTATCACCCTGAAGTCCAAAAGGGGTTTCCGGAAGCGCAGGGTACCTTTGGAACGTATAAAAAAGGCCAGTCCGAACAGGGTGGGCAGCAGGTATCCGATGCCAGTCCCCAGCGCGGAACCGGCGATGCCCATGTTCAGGGGAACCATGAACAGGTAATCCAGTAACAGATTCATCAAACCCGCACTTACGGACAGCAGCATGCCATAGCCGGGATGACCGGCGGTGATGATCAGGGTCTGAAACAGAACCTGCAGCATGCTGGCCGGTGTGAAGATCAGAAGCAAAAACAGATAATCCTTACAGTATGGATATAGAACCGGGCTGGCCCCCAGACCGAGGATGATATCGTCGAGAAAGAAAATCCCTACGGCGGCTATGAGAATACCCAGGAAGATACCTGTCAGAATCAGCAGGGTAAGATTCCGGCAGGCTTCCTTTTCGTTCCCGCTCCCCATTTTCCTGGCGATGATGGCGCTGCCTCCTGTAGCGATCATGGTCCCCAGCCCCACTATGAGATTGATGACTGGACAGACGATATTGACGGCGGAAAGGGCATTTGTATGGATGAACCGGGATACCATCGCGGTGTCACCAATGGTATAAAAGCCCATGAATAACATCATTACAATGGAAGGGGTGACAAACTTTAGCAGGGAGACCGGATGAAAATCCTGAGCCAAACGAAGTTCCCGGGACTGCCCCGGGACGGAAATCCCTTTTTTGTGATGCCTTTCTTTTTGGTACATGATGATTCCTCCTTTTTTCCTTGTATTTTAACAAATAGAAAAATAGGAAGTTTCATAAATCTTGCTATAAAATCCGGACCAGGTATCATTATCCGGCCGGCGGCATATATATAAAACATAGCAAGAAAAAGCGGGGCTTTTCATGCGGGTATATGAATTAAAACAAAAAGAAGTGATTAATATATGTGACTGTGCCCGGCTGGGTTGTGTGATTGATATCGATTTTGACATCAAGACCGGCTGTGTCCGTGCACTGATTATACCGGGTCCGGGAAAGGGATTCTGCCTGTTTGGGCGGGACATGGAATATGTGATTCCCTGGTGCCAGGTAAAGCAGATCGGGGCGGATATTATTCTCGTGGATGTGGATATCGAAAAGGTATTGGTAAAGTGCGGTATTTAACTGGAATACGCAGGGCGCCGCACCAGAAATTACCACGGTTTTTGCGCGGAAACTGAGCCGAATCCGGTTGCATTGCCCTCCTGAATCATGTATGATTGTAATAAATAACCGTTATTCTCAAATGAGAATAAAGAAGAGAAAAGAGGGGGATGCCTTGAAACTCATTCGAACAGAAGATGCGGTGGGACAAGTCCTGTGTCATGATATCACCCAGATCATACCCGGTGTGACAAAAGACGCGGTGTTCCGCAAAGGGCACGTGGTGACAAAAGAAGATATTCCGGTGCTGCTCAGTGTGGGGAAGGAGCATTTATACATATGGGAAAAGCAGGAAGGAATGCTCCATGAAAATGAAGCGGCGGAAATCTTATGCGCGATCTGCAAAGGACAAAATATGGAACGTACCCAGGCAAAGGAGGGGAAGATCGAGTTGACCGCCGCCTGTGACGGCCTGCTGAAGGTAGACAGCGGGAGATTAAGGGCGGTGAACTCCTTAGGAGAGATGATCATTGCCACCAGGCACGGCAACTTTCCGGTGAAAAAAGGGGACAAGCTGGCGGGAACCCGGATTATACCGCTGGTTATTCAGGAAGAAAAGATGGAAGCGGCGAAAGAGGCTGCAGGAGAGAAACCGATACTGGATTTAAAACCGTTTGCGCGTAAAAAGGCTGCGATTCTTACAACGGGCAGCGAAGTGTATCATGGCCGGATTCAGGATAAATTTACGCCTGTGATTGTGGAAAAACTGGCGGAATACGATGCGGAAGTGATCGGCACCCGGATTATGGATGACAGGCATGAGCAGATCACACAGGCGATTCTGGACTTCATCGCAAAGGGAGCGGAGCTTATTATCTGCACGGGAGGAATGAGTGTGGATCCCGATGACAGAACTCCGCTGGCGATCAGGAATACCGGGGCGGATGTGGTGAGCTATGGGGCACCGGTACTGCCGGGCGCCATGTTCATGCTGGCCTACTACGAGGGCCGGATACCCATCGCAGGACTGCCCGGCTGCGTGATGTATGCGAAACGCACGATTTTTGATCTGGTACTGCCGCGGCTGATGGCAGATGACAGGATACAAAGGGAAGATCTCCAGGTATTGGGACAGGGCGGCCTGTGCCTCTCCTGTCCGGTCTGCACATTTCCAAACTGCGGTTTTGGGAAAGGAGAATAAGGTATATATGGAATTGACACATTTTGATGAACAGGGAAATGCACGGATGGTGGATGTGGGAGAAAAGGCGGAAACCCAGCGGGAAGCTGTGGCGGTGGGCCGGATTCAGATGAACGAAGAAACCTACCAGGCTGTGCAGCAGGGGAGCATGTCCAAAGGGGATGTGCTGGGCGTGGCCAGGATCGCCGGAATCACCGGCGCGAAAAAGACCTCGGACCTGATCCCGCTCACCCACAATATTAATCTGACAAAAGTGACGCTGGATTTTAAGCTGTACCCCATGACAAGGGAGATCGAGGCGTCCTGTACCGTACGGACATTCGGAAGAACGGGAGTGGAGATGGAGGCCATAACCGGCGTCAGCATCGCGCTTCTGACCATATACGACATGTGCAAGGCACTGGATAAGGGAATGGAAATCGGTCAGATATACTTACAAAAGAAAACCGGAGGAAAAAGCGGGGATGTCTATAATCGAAGACAGGTACGGAAGGAAGATTGATTATCTGCGGATATCCGTAACCGATCGCTGTAATTTCAGATGTAAATACTGCATGCCGGAAGAAGTGGACAGCATTCCGCATGATCAGATTCTAAGCTATGAGGAAATCCTGCGCATTTGCAAATGCGCGGGATTACTTGGCGTTCACAACTTCAAAGTGACCGGAGGCGAGCCCTTTGTGCGGAAGGGATGCATGGAGCTTCTGAGAAATCTAAAAGAGCTGCCCGGCGCAGAAACGGTCACAGTCACCACAAATGGAATGCTGCTGGACGAATATCTGCCGGAATTAAAGCGGATCGGAATAGACGGTGTAAATATAAGCCTGGACTCTCTAAAAGAGGACGTCTTCAGGGAAATCACAGGCGCCCCCGGCCTTTTGAGAGTCCGAAAAGCGCTGTTTCATGCTGTGGCCATGGGCCTGCGGGTTAAAATAAACTGTGTGCTGATGCAGGGAGTCAATGAAGTGGAAATCCCGGATTTTGTGCGGTTAAGCCAGCAGTATCCCATCGACGTGCGCTTCATCGAGCTGATGCCCATCGGCTATGGGAAACAGTATACCTCTATTCCGGCAGACCAGGTATTAAGCGTCATCAAAGAATCCGTGCCGGATCTGCACAGCATAGAGGAAAAACGCGGGAATGGCCCGGCGGTATACTATACAGGAAGCAGCCTGCAGGGCTGTGTCGGAATAATTCAGGCAATCAGCCACAAATTCTGCGACACCTGCAACCGGCTGCGCCTGACGTCGGACGGTTTCTTAAAACTGTGTCTGTACTATCCCGACGGAGTGGATCTGAAAGGCCCGCTGCGAAGCGGTATCTCCGACCGGGAATTGACGGATGTGATCGATCAGGCTATATTACAGAAGCCAAAGGAGCACCGGTTTGGAGAGCTTCAGGAAATACAGGAACAGGACACCCGAGTGATGTCCGGGATAGGAGGCTGACATGGGAACCGTAAAAGCGATCTGTATCAGTGACAGAAGAGGAATCCAAAAAAACTATGTGGAAGAAGCATATTTCCGAAAAGACTGGGGGATAGAAGGCGACGCCCATGCCGGGACCTGGCATCGGCAGGTCAGCCTGCTGTCCCACGAACGGATCGAAGAGTTCCGGGCCAGGGGAGCTGATGTACAGCCGGGTGCTTTCGGAGAGAACCTGATCGTATCCGGTTTTGACTTCCGGAATCTGCCCGTGGGCACTGTATTCCGGTGCGGGGAGGTACTGCTGGAAATGACCCAGATCGGCAAGGAGTGCCACACCCACTGCCAGATCTATCAAAAAATGGGAGAGTGCATCATGCCCACCCAGGGAGTATTCGCCCGGGTACTTCACGAAGGAACCATTCACGCAGGGGATGAGATGAGCATAGATGCGTCCTGCAAAGATTCCAGATTTACCGCCGCGGTCATTACCTTAAGTGATAAAGGCGCCGCAGGAGAACGGGAAGACCAGAGCGGTCCCCTGATTACAGGGCTGCTTACGCAGGCAGGTTATCGTGTGATCGAGGAATTGCTGCTGCCGGACGACCAGAAAAAACTGGAGAATGAGCTGATCCGTCTCAGTGACGGAAGACAGGCATCGCTGATCCTGACCACAGGCGGAACGGGATTATCAGTGAGAGACGTGACTCCGGAAGCGACTCTGGCCGTAGCGCACCGGAATGTACCGGGGATAGCGGAAGCGATCCGCGCGGATTCCATGCGCTATACCAGGCGGGCCATGCTCAGCCGGGGGGTATCCGTGATCCGCGGCAGTTCTTTGATCATTAACCTGCCCGGGAGCCCAAAGGCGGTGAGGGAGTGTTTGGAATTTCTGCTGCCGGAGCTTAAGCATGGGGTTGCTGTGCTTAAGGGGAGTGTTTCGGAGTGTGGCAGAAGGTAGTGTAAAGCAGAGCTGCTTCCATTTTATGGGAAAATGTATTGATCTTTTTCACAGTTTAGGATAGAATAAATTGAGCGTTATTCTTGAACGAGAATAACGAGAGCCGGTGAAGATTCACATTCGGCTGGATGACTGTGAAAAGGAGGAGAAAAATGAAGAAAAAGTGGTTGGGTCTGGTGATGGCGCTTGTGCTGGCTGCGGCAGCGTCGGGCTGTGGAGAAGCAAAAGAAGGGCAGGCTGCAGATGCGGCAGGCGGGAAGGCAGATGCAGCGGCAAAAGGCAGTGAGGGGGCGGCTGAGTCGGAGGTGCCTGCGCAGACGGAGGCTTCGGCCCAGGAAAAGGTGACGATAATGCTGGCGGCGGCCGCAAGCCTGGAAAACAGTATGGTGGATGAGCTGATACCTATGTTTGAGGCGGCAAATCCCAATATTACCGTGCAGGGGACTTATGACAGCTCGGGAAAACTACAGACACAGATCGAAGAGGGAGCAGATGTGGATGTATTCATCTCCGCGGCCACGAAGCAGATGAACGCGCTGGATGAAGAAGGGCTGATGGATAAAGAGTCCATCGCTCCGCTGTTGGAAAATAAAATTGTAATGATTATTCCCGCATCTTCAGAGGGGACGCCGGATAAATTCGAAGATATGCTGGATATGGAGTCAGTGGCGATCGGGGACCCGGACAGTGTACCGGCGGGACAGTATGCCAAAGAGGCTTTTGAGTCCATGGGAATCTGGGACAAGATTAACGCGAAGGCCAGCCTGGGCACCAATGTGACCGAAGTCCTGAACTGGGTTGCCGAAGGCAGTGCCCAGGGTGGAGTGGTATATGCTACGGATGCGGCTTCCACCGATAAGGTGAAAGTGGTGGCAGAAGCCCCGGAAGGAAGTGTTTCCCCGGTTATCTATCCGGTTGGAATCGTGGAGGCTTCTCAGAATAAAGAGGCGGCTCAGAGTTTTGCGGAGTTTTTGCAGGGCGCGGATGCGATGAAAGTGTTTGAAAAATACGGTTTCTCTCAGCCGGCAAAATAATACAGCCGCCAAGTGCTCATAGCGGTTTAAAATAGCAGCGGTTTCCGAGACTGCGGAAGGGGAGGTAGAAAATGGACTGGTCACCGATACTGATATCCATACGGACGGCGTGCGTATCTATCCTGTTTACGTTTTTCCTGGGATTGTTTGCCGCCTGGTGGGTGGCCCGGATGCGGTCGAATAAGTGGAAAATGATCATGGATGGGCTGTTTACCCTGCCGTTGGTGCTTCCGCCTACGGTGCTGGGCTTTTTTCTGCTGTACATATTTGGCGTACAGAGGCCTGTGGGAAAATTTCTGCTGGATTTTTTCAGCGTGAAAGTGGTTTTCTCCTGGAGTGCTACGGTAATCGCTGCGGTGACGGCCTCCTTTCCCTTAATGTACCGGTCTGCCAGAGGAGCTCTGGAGCAGGTGGAGGATACTTATCTGCAGGCGGCACGGACGCTGGGCTATTCGGAGTGGAAGGTATTCTGGTGTATCTGGATGCCGTTAGCGCTTCCGGGCGTCGCCAGCGGAGCGGTGCTCTCCTTTGCAAGAGGCCTGGGAGAATTCGGGGCCACGGCCATGATCGCGGGAAATATCGCAGGAAAGACAAGGACTCTGCCTCTTAAGATCTATTCGGAGGTGGCCGCCGGGAATATGAGCGGCGCCTATACCTATGTGATGATCGTGGTCGTGATCTCCTTTGTGACAATATTGGCAATGAATTATTTTACCCTCCGGGGACAACGATATGCAAAGCGTGGTGGAAGAACATGAGCTTATCAGCAGCAGTAAAAAAGAAATTTAAGAATTTTTCCATGGACGTGACCCTGCGCACGGATGGAGAACCACTGGGTGTGCTGGGCGCTTCCGGCTGCGGAAAAAGTATGACTTTAAAATGCATCGCAGGGATTGAACATCCGGACAGCGGAGTGATCGCCCTCAATGACCAGGTGCTGTATGATTCGGACCAGAAGATCTGCATCTCCCCCCAGAAGCGCAGAATCGGTTATCTGTTCCAGAATTATGCCCTGTTTCCCCACATGACGGTGAAGAATAATATAGCCGCCGGCGTCAGAGGAACCAGGGAAGAGATCGCAGGCCGGGTGGCGGACATGATGAAGCTATTACACCTGGAAGGGATGGAAGAACGCTATCCGGCGCAGCTGTCCGGCGGGCAGCAGCAGCGGGTGGCGCTGGCCAGGATACTGGCCTATGATCCGGAGGTGCTGCTGTTGGATGAGCCGTTCTCCGCGCTGGATACGTATCTGCGGGAAAAACTGCTGGATCAGATCGATGAGCTGCTGGATATTTACCATGGGGAAGTGATCCTGGTCACTCATAATCCACGGGAGATCTATAAGCTGTGCAGCCGGATTCTGGTGATGGGGAATGGAGAGGTGCTTATGGAGGGACCCGTTTCAGAAATTTCTGAAAGTTCTGCGCTGGGAGTGCTTGAAAAAGTATATGAGAACGCTTATACTGTTAAAAGCAATGAAAGTTAAGGAGATGAATGAACAGTATGGCAGAGAATCAAGAATGCAGCAGCAGCGCGAGCTGTTCCAGAGAAAGCTGTGAGGGGTGCCCCAGCAAGCAGCAGCCTCAGAGTTTTCAGGTAGAACCGAATCCATTTACGGTCGTTAAGAAAGTAATCGGTGTTGTCAGCGGAAAAGGCGGTGTGGGCAAATCCCTCGTAACCGCTTCCCTTGCCAACGCGATGCGTGAAAAAGGATATGAAGTCGGTATCCTGGACGCGGATATAACCGGTCCTTCCATTCCCAAAATGTATGGCCTGCACGGCCCTTTAAGCGCTACCGATGAGGGAATCTTCCCAGCGGAAGCGGAAAACGGAGTAAAGGTCATGTCCGTAAACCTGATCATGCCCAATGAGGAAGATCCGGTGATCTGGCGCGGCCCCATTATCGCTAATACGGTAAAACAGTTCTGGCAGGAGGTTATGTGGGGGGACCTGGATTTCCTGTTCGTGGACATGCCGCCTGGAACCGGCGATGTTCCGCTGACCGTTTTTCAGTCATTGCCCGTAGACGGTATCGTGATCGTGACCAGCCCGCAGGATCTGGTGCAGCTGATCGTGAAGAAAGCATATAATATGGCCAACGCCATGAACATTCCTGTGCTGGGTATTGTGGAAAACTACAGCTATCTGAAATGTCCGGACTGCGGCAAAGAGATACGGGTATTTGGTGAAAGCCATATCGATGAGGCGGCAAAAGAGCTGAATTTAAGCGTTTTGGGAAAAATGCCGATCGAGCCGGCCTTTGCTGAATTATCCGATCAGGGGAAATTTGCCGAAGCTAAAAATGAGTACCTGTCCGCCGCCGCCTTTAAACTGGAAGAATAAGAAAGCGAATCGAATCAACATTTGGCAAGGCAGATGATAATTGAATCAAATGGAATTACAGCCGGAAAAAGAGGGGGCTGCCGCATAGATGAAATATTCCGTGCGGCAGCTTTTTTGGGAAACAGTGCGGAAAGGAAACAAATCATGGAACAGATCTTAATTATAGAAGATGATGAAATGTTAAATGCAGGCCTCTGCTATAATCTGCAGGCAGCAGGATATACCCCGGCCCCGGCTTATGACCTGAAGACGGCCCGGGACTTATTACATAGCCGGAAGTGGGATCTTATCCTGCTGGATGTAAACCTGCCCGATGGAGACGGCTTTACATTTGCCGGGCAGATTCGCAGGGACAGCGATGTGCCGGTCATATTTTTAACTGCGCAGGATATGGATGAGGATATGGTAAAAGGATTTGAGGCCGGTGCGGATGATTATATTACGAAACCATTTAATATTAAAGTAGTGCTTCAGAGAATCCGGGCGGTACTGAACCGCTGCGGAAAAGCGAAGGCTGCGGACGAGGTGCTGTGCGGCAATCTGAGGATCAATCTGGCGGAAATGTCAGTGCAAAAAGGGAGTTTCCCTCTTGCGCTGACGCCGACGGAATTTAAGCTTTTGAAAACCTTTCTCCAAAACCAGGGGCAGGTACTGACCCGTGAAATCATATTGGAAAAATTGTGGGACTGTGAGGGAAACTTCGTGGACGAGCATACCCTGACGATCAATGTGAGCAGACTCAGATCCAAAATATCCGATGAACAGTATACATACATAAAGACCGTATACGGGGTCGGTTATCATTGGATCGGTGACAGGGAGCAGACCGGAGGTAAAAATGAATAGTCGGAATAGTATCCGGGAGATCCTCCTCTGCGCGGCGGCAGTTGTCATCTCCCTTATCTATCTGCTGGTCTGCCTGTATCTGACACGTGAGAATCCACAAAAAATCATGATATGGGCACTTGCGGTTATCTATGCATTCCTGCTGGCAGGGATTATGGGAGTGGGATATTATCTGTGCCGGCGCCGTATGGAGCGGATCACGGAGCAGATCTGTGACAGCATCGACCAGCTGATCGACGGCAAAAAGATCGAAGGAAGCAAAGATAGAGAAACTCTTACTTCCAAAATCACAAGGAAGCTGGAGAAGCTTTCCGATGTCACCGCCTCAGCAGTGGCCCAAAGCCTCAGCCAAAAGCAGGAGGTACAGCAGATGGTCTCGGATATATCCCATCAGCTGAAAACGCCTATCGCCAACATAAGGATGTACAGCGATACGATTGCCAACAATGAATTGCCCAGACAGCAGGAGCAGAAATTTCTGGAAATTCTGAACGGGCAGGTAAAAAAACTGGAGTTTCTGGTAAACGCGCTGATCAAAATGTCCAGGCTGGAAAGCCGTCTGATCCGCCTGCAGAAAGAGGATACCCTGGTACCCGTTTTGCTGGAAGAAGTGACAGATTCCGTCACTCCCCGGGCGGACGCAAAAAACATCAGTATCCAGGTAAACTGTCCTGAAAACCTGGCACTCTCCTGCGATCCCAAATGGACGGCGGAAGCGCTGTTTAATATCCTGGAGAATGCAGTAAAATACACCGGAGAGAACGGAGAGATACTAATCCGGGCGGAGCGGCTCGGAATGTACAGCAAGATAGAGATAACGGATAACGGCATCGGCATCTCTCCCGACCGGGTAAACGACATCTTTAAAAGATTCTACAGAGACAGCCAGGTTAAGCGAATCGAAGGCCTCGGCATCGGCCTCTATCTGTCCCGTCATATTATCAGCCAGCAGGGCGGCTATATCCGGGTCCACTCCAAGCCGGGGGCAGGATCTGCATTTTCTGTGTTTTTGCCGAATGAATAGGGGGGGCCGGCGCCGCCGCCCGAAGCTGCGGGAATCCGCCGGGCTGCTTTTCCTGTACCGCCAGTCCGGGGACCGGGGGCGGAATTTGTGGCCGATGGGAAGGCCATCGAAGAAACCTAAGATATATGGCTGCGTCTCAAATTAACCGCTTATTACATTTTTCTCCGCAATTCGCTGCGCTCAGGCTGCGAAAAACGGCGGTTATTTTGAGACTCCGCTCATATATCTAAGGTTTCTTCTCAAGGCCTTCCCATCGGCCACAAATTCCGCCCCCGGTCCCCGGACTGGCGGTACAGGAAAAGCAGCCCGGCGGATTCCCGCAGCTTCGGGCAGCGGCGCCTGCTCTAATTCCGGCTGTTTAAGAGGATATTGTACGTTTTTTCAGCCTTTCAACTATGCATATGATGAAACAGGAAATAGGAACCTGAAGTATAAAACCAAAATGTTTCAATATTGAGAGATTTCGTCTGGGATTTGAGAGGGTTTTGAAACTTTCGGGTGTTATGATGGATTTATTCAAAGGAAAGGGTGAGAAGAATATGAGTATATTAGAGACGAAGGACTTAAAAAAATATTATGGGAGCGGCAGTCAGATGGTGAAGGCGCTGGATGGGGTGTCGCTGGAAATAGAGAAGGGCAGCTTTACGGCGGTGGTCGGTACCTCGGGCAGCGGAAAATCCACGCTGCTTCATATGATCGGCGGACTGGATACCCCTACTTCCGGCAGTGTTATGGTGAGCGGCAAGGAGCTTTCCAGGATGAGTGACGAGGAGCTGACGATCTTCCGGCGCCGCCAGATCGGGTTCGTGTTTCAGAATTATAATCTGGTACCGATCCTGAATGTGTATGAAAATATTGTGCTGCCGATCGAGCTGGATGGCAGTAAGCCGGATCAGGAATATATCAAGGAGATTGTTCAGCTGCTCGGGCTAAAGGACCGGCTGAACAGTATGCCGAACCAGCTGTCCGGGGGACAGCAGCAGAGAGTGGCCATCGCCCGGGCTCTGGCGGCCAAACCGGCGATTCTGCTGGCGGACGAACCCACCGGTAACCTGGACAGCCGCACCAGTCAGGATGTGTTAAGCCTGCTGAAAACTACCGGGGAAAAGTTCCATCAGACCATGGTGATTATCACGCACAACGAAGAGATTGCCCAGATGGCGGATGAGACCATCCGGATCGAAGATGGAAAAATCGCGGAAAGCAGGTGGTAAGCATGGGACTGGACAGAAATAATAACAGGAATATCATAAAAAATATTGCCAAAAAGGATCTGCATAAAAACAGGAGCCTGTATCTGTTTACCTGTATGACGGTAGCCTTAAGCGTAGCATTGGTATTGACCTTTTTACTGTATGGATTCGGAAGCGCAAAAGAAAAACTAAGAAGGATGGAAGAGCGCCCTCAGGTAACTTATGAACAGATCACGCAGGAACAGCTGGATCAGATCAGAACGCGTTCGGATATTCTGTGGGCCGGCGGCAGTTTGAGCGCCGGAAGCGCGAAAGTCGGAACGGCCCGGTTAGTCGTGTTCTACCAGGACGCGGTGATGGCGGATATAAATGAATTAAAATATAAAGGGGAGCTGCCGGATGAGGGAATGGAACTGATGCTGCCCCGGGATTATCTGGAACGTCTTAAGCTGGAAGCGGCGGCAGGGGATACCGTTTCACTTGATCTGGGTGACGGACAGGTCAGGGATTATGTTTTGAGCGGAATCAGCGAAGCGCCCTCCAAGGGCGGCGGGATCTACCGGATTCTGACATCTCAGGATGTGATAGGACTGCTGACGGGTCAGCCTTCAGATAAAATCGATGCGGCAGTTGATATGAAAAACGCAACGGAGATGTCTCTTACCGAAGCCACGCGGAAGGCGGTACAGATCGGGGCGGAATATGGGATATCGGAAGATCAGGTTAAGATGGCAGAATCCTTTTTTAACCAGACGTCGGTATCCAGAATCGGTACCCTCACCATCGTAATGCTGGCTGCGGTTGCTGTACTGATCCTTTTATCAGCGGGCATCGTCATAAAGAATATCTTCTATATCTCGGTGGCGGGAAAAGTGCGGGAATATGGCCAGCTGCGTACCATCGGAGCGACACAAAGACAGGTGCATCGTCTCGTTACCAGGGAAGGGATGATTCTGGCAGCCAGGGGAATCCCTTTTGGCCTGGTGCTGGGAGGCCTGATGGGATACATTCTGGTACCCAAGGGGTGGGAATGGAAGACGGCGCTGATCTGCGGAATCGTATGTGTGCTGTTCGGGTTCGCAGGAGTCAGGCTGGCGGTCAGAAAACCGGCCCGGATCGCCGCCAGGACTTCACCGATCGAGGCCGCCCATTACACCGGTTATACCGGTAAGGGTACCGGGACTAAAAATCTGATGCGCAGCCTGAATCCCTCTCATCTGGGAGTTCTGAATCTGAAGCGCAGTAAAAAGAAAACAGCCATGACTATGTGTTCTCTGGTTCTGGCAGGGATTCTTCTGGGAACGATCTGCACCTTTGTCGTATCTTATAAGCCGGAACAGGTAGCGTTGTCCCAGTTCCCCAACGGGGAATTTCAGGTAAGTCTGACTGTGGATCAGGGATATGGTGCAGACACCAGCCAGAGCAGCCGGATGAAAAATATGGTGGAGCTGCAGAAAAGCGGTCTGATGGCTGAGGTGGAAGAACAGGTTCAGAAGATCGATGGGGTCAGGCAGATCCGTCCATGGTATCTGGTAGAGATCAAGCATGATATCTTTCAGGAAGAAAAAGAAGGCTCCATCAACGGCCTGGAAGAACAGGACTTCGAACTGCTTAAACAGATGAATTACGAAGGACCGCAGACTTATGAAGAGTTAAACGCGCAAAGGGGAGTGATCCTGGAAGTGGGAAGCAACAGCAAGCTCAAAGAGAATCCGGTTTCTATCGGAGCTACCTTCCATGTGACCTACTGTGATCCGTCCGGTCAGGAAGTGGCTGTGGAAATGCCGGTGATTGCTACCTATAATCAGAACTTATGGCAGCAGGAGAACAAAGTGGATTATGGGGAGATTCCCTTGTCTATCATGGGCAGTATGCTGCTGATGCCTGTGTCCCAACTGGAGCAGCTCACCGGTACCGACAGTTCCTATGGGATAGAGATTGCCGCAGATCCCACCAAAGCACAGTCGGTGCAAAAGGCCCTGACGGATCTGTATGCCGAAAGCGGCAGCCTGAATGTCATGTCCAGACTGGAAAGTATGGACGCGACCAGGGAGATGATGGAGCCCATGAAGATCGTCCTCTATGTTTTGGCCGCATTCCTTATTATATTCGGAATCATCAACCTGATCAATACGGAGCTGACGAACCTGTACAGCCGCCGCCGGGAGATCGCCGTTCTTCAGGCGGTCGGTATGACGAAGCGGCAGGTCAGCAGGATGCTGAGCCGGGAGAGCACCGTATATACCGTAGTGACCATCGCGTTTACGGTGATCGTCGGAAGCCTGATGGGGTATGGGATGCAGTATGCGATGGAAAATGCTCTTATGGTCCCTATGGAATATACGTTTCCTGTGATACCGGTACTGCTGTATGTTGCTGCGCTGCTGGGGGTACAGTTTCTGCTGGGAGCTTATGGGACACGGATGCTGGCACGGCAGCCGCTGGTGGAGCGGATTAGACAGGCGGAGTAGGTATTTTGGACTTAGGGTCGGAGCGGCCTGACGCGGTGGCGGGCTGGGCGGTATCCGGGGATGCTCCCGGCTCGCCACCGTGTCAGGCCACTCCTGCTTTGCTGATGGATGAGTCCCATGTTCTATGATTCGTATGAGTTGTTTGTGATGCGGGCGGTTTGGTAATAGATGCTGTATAGGAGTGTGAAGAGGAGGAGGGAGGTTCCAATGGATTGGTAAATCCAGAGCTGCCCGGTAAGGATGGGGAGGTGGAACTCGGTGCGGTGGATTTTTTCTGCGGTTGTATAGATGAGGCTGGTGCTTATGGTGAGGGCGGGGAGGAGCGGCAGCAGAAAGAGAAGTGTCAGCTGGCGGGTGTTTTGTTTGGTGATCTGCTTATTGGTCATGCCAAGGCGCCGGAGGATGTTGTCCTGTTTTCGCTTTTTTCCTTTGTCGCTTAATAACTGGGTTGCCAGAATGGCGGCACCGGTGATTTCTAAAATGAGCGCTAAATAAAAGAGGCAGACTAACAGGGCATACAATTGGGACAGAGCTTCTTTTTGTACCCATTTTCCGGTGAGGTAATCGGCAGTGGGATGGATTAGGGCGGTGCCGTATTTACCGCTTGTGGAACGGATCGTGCTTCTGTCCAGGAGGGTTAGCTGACCGTTGGATGCGTCGGTTATGGTTTGAAGGGCGGCGCTGTTTAGGGGGGATTCGGTCATCACGGCATAGAGGCTGTATAGTATTTCCAGCTGACCGGCTAACGGGTCTGGAATTATGATTATATAATCGAATCCGTTCCCGTAGGAATCGCATTGTGAAAAGGGTTCGGTTAGGATTCTGCCGGCAGTTATTGTGCGGCCGGACAGGGTGAGGTTTGGATTTTGTGAGATATAGCCGGCGAAATTGTTTTTCAGGGCGGGTACGCAATGAATGTAGTAGCTATTTTCGCTCATTTCCACTTTTTCGTAGCCCAGTATTTTTCTTAGGGTTGTGTAGTCGCTCTGGGTCATATAGGTGTCGTGTTGATATTCTTCGTAGAGAAAGCTGCGCGGGCGGCCTATAGCGCTTACGGCTTTGTCGCGGACAGTGAGAAAGTCCTGTTTTGTATTGGTGTAGATGTTGTAGGTATGGCTGGAACGGATGGGGGCCGTGCGTGCAATGAGCTTCTCATAGGCGGAAAAATCCCGGCTCTCTTTGTTGTGGAGAATCATAAGATCAAAAACGTTGGAATCTATACTTTTGGCTGCAAGCTTATTGGCGGAGATGCCGATGCCGATAAAGGTTAACGCCAGCATGAACAGGATCGAGAGGACTGCCATGGAGATACTCATAGAACGTATTTTGGAAGTGAAAAGCCGAAATGTGATCAGGTGGTCTTTTGTGTACTTCCAGGCAATACGATTTTCTGATATTGCCGCGAGAAAGGAAGGGATGCTCAGGAAAAAGCCGAATAGGAACAGGGCCAGCAATATCATTCCCAACAGATAATCATATCCTTTGCCCAGTGGCTGCAGGCTGATCAGGATGAGGCCCAGGCAGCCGGAGATTATGGAAAGCAGAAAGACGGCTATGGCGGGGGCTCTGCCGGCCAGTATGTGTTTTTCATTTTGCCGGTCGTAGCAGAGCAGATCGTATAGTTTTATTCTGCGGATCCATTTTCTGTTTTTGAGAAGCGAAAACAGAAAGATAGAAACAAAATAAATCAGGGTCAGAACCGCCGTTCGGAGTGATAAACTTAAATTTAGTGAGTAGGATTGGGCAAACATGCGGAGCAAAGCCGCCTGAAGCAGCTGGGACAGCAGGATGCCCGCCGGAAGGCTGAGCACATAGGCGATGGCGCCGATGATCAGATTTTCACGGAAAATAAGCCTGCCGATCGACCGGTTGGTGATGCCCAGGACCATGTATACACTGAATTCTCTGCTGCGCCTTTTGAGCATGTAGTTCGTCATATAGTTTACGACCCAGCCCAAAACGAAGATGATGAGCAGTGTCGAAACGATAATCATGTAGGGTAGTATTTCCAGTTCAGACAGGGCTTTTATGCTGTCTGAGAAAAGGAAAGCGTTGAAGGCATACATGAATGAGATGGCGCATATGAGGGTGATCAGATACAGCGTATAATCCCGGAACTGACGTTTGGCGTTGCGAACTGACAATTTTCCTAGCATGGCCGCTCACCCCCCAGCAGAGAAAGGACATCCAGTATTTCGTGATAGAATATGCTGCGTGTTTTTTCTCCTTTTATAATTTCATTAAATATTTTTCCGTCTTTGAGAAACAGGATACGGCCCGCGTAACTGGCGCTGAACGCGTCATGGGTCACCATAATGATCGTCGCATTTAATTTCCGGTTGAGTTGTGACATGATTTCCAGCAGGATTCGGGCTGAATTTGAATCCAGTGAGCCTGTGGGCTCGTCGGCCATGATCAGTTTGGGTTCACCTGTCACGGCCCGGGCGAACGCGCATCGCTGCTTCTGGCCGCCGGAGACCTGATAGGGGAATTTTTTCAGCGCATCCCCAAGCTGTAAGGTATCCGCGATCTTGCGGACACAGGCGTCGATCTCCTGGGGAGGCAGACGGTTAAGCGTTAAAGGCAGAGCAATATTCTCTTCCAGAGTCAGGTTATCCAGTAGATTAAAATCCTGGAACACAAAGCCGAGATTATCCCGCCGGAAGACTGCCAGCTCGTCTTCCAAAATGGAAGTGAGGTCCTTATCCTCTAAAAAAATATGCCCGGCGCTTACGGAGTCAATCGTAGAGATACAGTTAAGCAGAGTGGTCTTGCCGGAGCCGGACGCACCCATAACACTGATAAATTCCCCCGTCTGCACTTGAAAGCTTACCCGGTCCAGCGCTTTCGTCACGGCACCTTGATTGCCGTAGTATTTTTCTATTTGTTCAACACGGAGTAACGGCCGCTTGTGATTCATCATGGCTCCACCACCCTTCCCTCTCTTTTCTGCTGTTTCGCATCCTTATCGCCTCCTTTTTCGATGTATCTTCATTTTAAAAGTTGGCGGAAGAAGATTGTATAAAAGTGCATAGATATTATCTGACAGTTTTGTAAGATTTTAAAAGCCGGCGTGTTTTATCTGACCGGTTTGCCAACCGCCTGGCGGTTCTATTTTCAGGTAATCACTTTTGGGAAAATAAAGGGTGGCAGTGGTATATTGATTTGGCTCAGACGCTATCCCTATGCCGATACCAAGTTTGTCGCACATCTGTTTGCAAAGATACAAACCGATGCCGGTGGCATGATTCCCCGTTCTGCCGTTGCTTCCCACAAATCCTTTATCAAATACGCGGCCAATCTCACTGGGTTTTATGCCGATGCCATGATCAGTCACAGATAACGCGATATAGTTCCCCTGGTCCAAAGAGACGATCTCTATGAGCGGCGGGCCGTCACCTCTGTATTTTATACTGTTGATGATAATCTGGTTGAGGATAAAATGTACCCACTTATCATCCGAATACACGGTATCAGGAATAGAGTCCGCATGGACGTTCACTCCATTTTGGATAAAAAACTGTTTATTCCCGGCGAGCACGTCCAGGACACAATCCTTCAGCGGGATTTCTCTGATCAGATAATCCTTTTCCACGCTGCCCAGCCGTGCATAGAACAGTACGCGCTCTACGTCCTGTTCAATTAATTCCGTCTGGACTGCGATTTTCCTCGTGATATCCGTCTTATTATTTTCACAGATCAACTGAATACCTGTAATCGGAACCTTAATTTCATGAATCCACTGTTCGATATAATCCCGGTATTCGTCATTGATCCGTTTCGAGTGTGCTACCTCATCCGTCATCGACTTCAAAGCCTCTTTCATAAGCCGGAAATAAACCTGTTCCAGGACGGATTCCGGCTTGTCCGCAATTTCCGCGAGCAGATATTTTTGATTCAGGGAGTCGAAGACAGAGCGCAGATGTCCGATCCGCTTTCTTTTCTTCCAAAAATCAAAACTAAAAGTCCCGCCCACCATACAGGCGTAGCATATCCACAATAAAACAATCTCTGCATTGTCCATGCCGAAAACAGCCAGCAGCACGGAAAAGAACAAGCCGCCGGCAAGGCAGATAAGTAAAACGCCCTTTTTCTCCTCTACATAATCAGAAAATTTCATATTTTATATCCCATACCTCTTTTCGTCTGTATAAAATCATCCAATCCAAGATCCAGCAGCTTTTTGCGTATCCGCATCATATTTACACTCAGGGTATTGTCATCCATATGAATGCCGTTATCCCACAGATACTCGATCAGATCCAATCTGGATACGATTTCTCCTGGCCTCGTAAAAAGGAAGTATAAAATTTTCAGTTCGGTCTTCGTCAATTCAACCTCCTTGCCGTCAACAACCAGCGTCCCTGCCACCGGTTTGATCCGTACTCCCCGATACTCGATGAAATCCGGGTGCCCGTTTCCCTTCCCTTTTTTCAAAAGCAGACTGATCCTGGCCAGCAGCACCGGAATATTATACGGTTTGGCTATAAAATCATCCCCGCCCAACGTCAGCGCCTGCAGTTCATCCATGGACGTATTGCGCCCTGTAATAAATAAAACCGGTGTGACCGAAAAATTACGGATTCCTGCACATAAACGATACCCATCCTGTCCCGGCAGATTGACATCCAACAAGATTAAGTCCGGGCCTATGCTCTTAATCTGATCGATCACATCATTAAATTCTTCTATACAAGCAACCTGATAGCCGGCGTTTGATAAAAGCAGTTTCAGTTCTTCCCGTATTATTTCCTCATCTTCTATAATCAATATTTTATACATTCCACAGCCTCCGTTTTACAGATATCCATCCCTGTAACTTATATTATATTTTGTGGCACTGAATACCTCAAGTAAGAAATGAAAATCGGCATGTCTTACAAATCTCCCAAAAAGACTAAAGAACTGCCTAAATAACGGTCAGAGATTACGATTCACGGCCAACTTTGGTAAATGGGGATTTTGAGAGGGGACTGGCACCTTTCGGTAGGAAAGCTAAATTTTTAAGTAACTGCGTGGAGAAAGGGGCCTGTCCCCGGATGTTGGCTTAT
>NZ_JAWDIY010000006.1:0-225716 GCF_032380655.1 Diplocloster hominis
TAGGGCAGAGGTGGAAGTGCAGCAATGTACGGAGCTGACTGCTACTAATAGGTCGAGGGCTTGACCAGAATGGTCTGAAGGTTCAAGATAAGAGGCTTTGAAAAGAGCCGAACGGATGGCAATGATTTTTACAGTGTGTAGTTTTGAAGGTACATTTTAAGGCCCAATGGCTCAGTTGGTTAGAGCGCCGCCCTGTCACGGCGGAGGTCGCGGGTTCGAGTCCCGCTTGGGTCGCTTTTTTTGACCTTCTTATTTATTTGGGATCTTAGCTCAGCTGGGAGAGCATCTGCCTTACAAGCAGAGGGTCACAGGTTCGAGCCCTGTAGGTCCCATTTTTATCGTATATGGATGGATTCCCGAGTGGCCAAAGGGGGCAGACTGTAAATCTGTTGGCAACGCCTTCGAAGGTTCGAATCCTTCTCCATCCACTGCATAATGCTCATATAGCCGGTTATGGCAAGGAGTTATGCACATAATTAAATAACGCGGGGTGGAGCAGTCTGGAAGCTCGTCGGGCTCATAACCCGAAGGTCATAGGTTCAAATCCTATCCCCGCTACTCAGGACAGATTTGTTGTCTGTCAAAAAACGCCCAGATAGCTCAGTTGGTAGAGCAGAGGACTGAAAATCCTCGTGTCACTGGTTCGATTCCGGTTCTGGGCATTTGTAAACTTAATATGGATATGGGATATTAGCTCAGTTGGTAGAGCACTTGACTTTTAATCAAGTTGTCCGGGGTTCGAATCCCCGATATCTCATTTGGACGATTAGTAATTTGTATTGCTAATCGTTTTTTTCTAGTTATAGAAATTTAACAGGTCAATAGATCATGTATTTGATACATAATAATGGAAGGTCACACTTGATCTATAAATTACTGATAAATATTAGTCTGATAAATATTTGTCTAATAAATATTATAAATTTAATTTGAAACCAAGTGTTTTATTTGCTTTTTATAACAAATATCCGTATAATTATTTTAGATCCGTATAATGAGAGACGTTTCTATAAGTTCAGGTATACATATACTAAAGTACAAGGAGATTTCAATATGGATTATAACCGATGTCCGGAATGTGGGATGCCATTGGAGCCCAATGCAAAAAAATGTACTTTCTGCGGAAAGAAATTAAGAACGAAGAAGGAATCACCGGCAACGTTTAAAACGTACGGCAACACGAATACATCCAATCCCCATAAATATGCAGGACCTCCGTATGAAAAACAAAATGCGCAGGGGTCGGCCGGAAATACTTCCGATTCGAATCGGTATTCCTCGAATCCGAGCCAGAATACCTCACATATGGGCAGTTCCGGACCGGCCAGACAGGCCGGCTCACAATATAATCCTTATGATTCCTTTCCGGGAAGAGGGGCGGCCGGCTCTAATGCCAGTAAAAGCAATAAATGGGTGCTTACGGTTATTCTGGGAATCTGTGTCGTAGTGGTTCTGATCGGAGCGACGGTGATGGCATTCCAGAATGCAGCCAATCGCTTTTATCATCAGGAATATACATTGACGGAGCCTCCGCAAAATAATTATCCATCCTCAGAATTCAGTTCAAATGATGGAATTGATCAAGTTATGGAGGCTATATTTGATAAGCCGTCGGCAGCCGTGACAGAGGAAGAAATCGGCGCGATCCGGTATTTAAAGATTTCAGATAACTATGATGACGGCAGTATTGACATTTTTTTCAGTGACAGGGATTATTATGATTATGGCGGCAGCGATGAGTATTTTGACGATTACGTAAACTATACCTATGTGGAAGACACGTACCTGGAGGCGGAGGATCTGGCCCGCTTTAAAGGCTTGACCAGGCTGGTGCTGGATGGTGCATATCTGGAGGACGTTTCCTCCTATAAGGCTTTGCAGAATTTAAGAGGATTATTTTTATATAACACGGTCTATGGTTACAGCGACCTGGATGTATTTCAAGATTTTCCCCAGCTGGAGGGGATCGGGATAGATTATATTACAGATTTAAGCGGTTTGGATCAATTTACGAATCTGAAAGAGCTGAATTTGTATAATTCAAGCTTTACAAATCTGGACGATATCCTTCCATTAACCAGTTTAGAAAGATTATCCATTGAAGAGAATTATGTAATCAATTCTCTGGAGGGTGTGCAGAATCTTCCGAATTTAAAATATCTGGACCTCTTCTATAATGAAGCACTCAAAGATTTGAGTCCCATCTCCCAATGTGAGGGATTGACAGAGCTCAGTGTGGATTTGGATTACGCTGAGGAAATTCCGGACTTAACTACTCTGACGAATCTGGAAAGTCTGGAACTGGGTTACTTTATGGATTTGTCCGCTCTGAATATAAATAATCTGCCCCAGTTGAAAGAAATCAGTTTCTACAGCGGCAGCTTTGATGATCATAATTTTGTAAATATCTGTTCCATGAGCCAGTTGGAGAGATTGAATATGAACTGGTGCACACTTTACTGTGATACGGACAGTTTGGCCAATCTGGTTAATCTGACGCATCTGGGTATTTCTGAAAATGGGATATCGAATATAGACTTTGTAGAAGGTATGGGGCAGCTGGAATACCTGGATATTTCCTTAAATAAGGTTCAGGATGTATCCAAACTGGCCGGACTTAGTAATCTGACATATCTGGATGTGTCCGGCAATCCGGTGACAGATACCAGTGTACTGGACCAGCTGAAGATGGAAGGTGTGGAAGTTTATAATTATGATGAATAGTGATCTGTATACCCGGCTAAAGGATTACGGCGGTTCGGACTTTTACGGGTTCCATATGCCGGGGCATAAAAGGCAGATGCTGTATCCTTTTGAGAATCCCATGGGTATTGACATAACGGAGATAGACGGTTTTGATAACCTGCATCATGCAGAAGGGATTCTGAAGGAAGCACAGGGCCGCGCGGCGCAGTTATATGGTTCTTCGGAAACTCATTTTCTGGTCAACGGCAGCACGGCAGGACTGCTCAGCGCGATCTCCGGCTGTACGGCCCGGGGCGGTAAAATAATTATGGCAAGAAATTGCCACAAGGCGGTATACCATGCCGCCTTTTTAAATGAGCTGGAAGTTATCTACTGGATGCCGGGAATCGATCCGGTATATGGTGTAAATTGTGGATTACCTGTGGATAACTTAAAAAAATTACTGGAAGAAAATCCTGAAACACAAGCAGTAGTAATGACTTCGCCCACTTATGACGGTGTTGTGTCAAATGTGGATAAAGTTGTGGAAATCGTCCACAAATGTGGAATTCCGTTAATTGTGGACGAAGCACATGGGGCGCATTTTGGGTTCGATCGGCGGTTTCCGGGGAATTCAGTCGGAAAAGGAGCGGATGTAGTTATCCACAGCCTGCACAAGACGCTTCCTTCCATGACCCAGACCGCACTGATCCATTTGAATGGGGTGTTTGCTGACCGGGAAAAGATCCGCAGGTATCTGGCTATCTACCAGACCAGCAGTCCGTCTTATGTATTAATGTCCAGTATAGACAGCTGTATCAGCCTGCTGGCCCAAAAAAGAGAGGAGTTATTCGACTCCTTTTATCATAAACTATCTGCGGTCAGGGATCAGTTGGGAGATATGAAGAAGCTGCACCTGTATACGAAGGAAGATGCCATGAAGCGGGGAGGCGAGGATCTGGACCCGTCAAAATTGCTGATCACTACCGCGGGGACGAATCTGAACGGGAAAGAATTAAGCAGCCTTTTGAGAGAAAGGTACCATCTGGAAATGGAAATGGAAGCGCCAGGGTATGTTTTGGCGCTCACCAGTATTGCGGACACGAAGGAAGGCTTTCAGAGGCTTGTTCAGGCATTAATGGAGATCGACCGGCAATGTGAGGAAGAAAGGAAGTATCGTTGTGTAGAGGATGTCAGGAACACTTCTGATGAGTTTCCATGCGTAAATGAAACCGCCATGTCCATCTGGCAGGCAGAACGTTACAGGAAAAAGAGTGTTCCGTTAATGGAGAGCAGCGGACATGTCAGTGGGGAATTCGTATATAAATATCCGCCGGGAATACCGCTGATCGCGCCTGGAGAGGTGATAAGCAATGAGGTCCTGGAACTGGTCAGCCTGGCGAAAAAACAGGGAATCAACGTCCAGGGTATGAAGGATTTTACTGCGGAATCCATAGAAATTCTGGAAGGGATCAGACCTTGAAAACCAGAAGGAACCGTCTTTTGCATACGTAAAATTCATTCGGTGAAAACTGATCATATTAACGAAAAAATACAATTATTATTGTATACTATGTCTCTTTCTAGTTGGAAAAAACTGTGCTATTCTGTATTAACTTCAATGAAATTCAGGAAGCAGTATTTCACTTCGATGAAGATCAGGAAGAATACATTTATATTGAAAGGATAGCGAGGGATTCACATGGAAAGGGATATGACCAAGGGGAGCCCGATGAAGCTTATTTTGTGGTTTACGGTTCCTCTTTTAATTGGAAATGTATTTCAGCAGTTATATAATATGGTTGACACCATAATCGTGGGCAGATATGTGGGAGTCCAGGCATTGGCGGCCGTGGGGTCCACCGGGACGATTATGTTCTTAATCCAGGGGTTTATGCTCGGACTGACAGCTGGATTTACGGTATTAACCGCACAGCGGTTTGGAGCCGGTGATGTGGAGGGAATGAAGAAGACCGTGGCTTCGGCCTATGTCTTATCGATCGTGATCACGATCGCGGTTACGGCGGTCAGTATAATCGGTATGCGTCCGCTTCTGGAGCTGATGAATACGCCGGAGGATATTATACAGGATGCCTATGATTATATAGTTATCATCTGTGCCGGCACAGGGGCAGTCGTGTTATATAATCTGCTGGCCAGTATTATGCGGGCAGTGGGTGACAGTAAGACACCGCTTTATTTTCTTATCATATCCGCAGTGCTGAATATATTTCTGGATCTGCTGTTTATTATTGTTTTTTATATGGGTGTCAAAGGTGCGGCTTACGCAACGATTCTATCACAGGGAATCGCCGGTGTGCTGTGTCTGATCTATATGCTTAAGAAGTTTCCGAATCTTCGGATACATAAGGAACACTGGCGTCTGGAGAAGAACTGTGTGAAATATCAGATTTCCCTGGGTCTTCCCATGGCGCTGCAGTTTTCGATTACAGCAGTAGGCGCAATTATCCTGCAGAGTGCATTGAATGTATTCGGTTCCACCGTGGTAGCGGCTTATACCGCGGCGAATAAGATGGAGCAGCTGGTGGTGCAGGCGCTTCCTTCCCTGGGTGTGACCGTATCCACCTTCTGTGCCCAGAATCTTGGCGCAGGACATATTCCCAGAATCAGGGAAGGGGTAAAGAAAAGCGTTCTATTGTCGTTTGTCTTCGGTTTCTTCGCTATGGCCATTATGCTGCTTGCCGGTAAATGGCTGGTACGTTTGTTTATAACAGACCCTACCGATGAAATCCTGCACTATGCCGGAATTTATCTGATGGCAAATGGTATTTTTGAATGGCTGCTGGGACTGCTGTTCGTGTACCGGAATGCTCTTCAGGGAATGGGGCGCGGCGTAGTTCCCCTGTTGGCCGGCGGATGTGAACTCTTTGCCCGTGTGGTCGTGGCATTCGTGGGCAAGGGGATCGGAAGCTATATGGTGATCTGTCTGGCAAGCCCGTTTGCGTGGCTCTGTGCGTCGATCCCTCTTATTATCGCTTACTATTGCCTTATGAAGGATTTTATGAAACGCTGGGATGAACGAGAGGCAAAAGAGGGAGCAGGAACAGCTATTAGCAGCAGCTAAGAGCTGATAGGAACGGGATATATGGGATAAATACAAGAGTAAGACCGCCGCAAATAGGAACGGGAATGTTCCTATTTGCGGCGGTCTTTTGATTCGGGTATGTTATCCTAAATGCGTATTTTTATAGCTATGAGTGATTTGGACTAAAGATTTAGTAAGTAAATAACTGTGTCCAATAATTTGTACCGGAACCGTTCTGATAATATCCGACACCGATGGAAGTATAGTTTTTATTTAAAATGTTAGCCCGGTGTCCTTCGGAATTCATCCATCCGGTTACTACTTCCTGAGGACTTCTCTGGCCCCATGCGATATTTTCTCCCGCTCCCCGGAAGTTGATTCCGGCTTCCGTCAGTACGGAACTGAAGGAGGAACCGTTAGGTCTGGTATGAGAGAAGGAAGTCTCGATTTCTTTGGCACGGGTCTGTGCCGCGGAAGAGATATTCAGATCAAAGGTAAGCGGCGCCAGTCCCACTTTCGCTCTTTCTTCATTTACCAGATCTGCGACCTGTTTCGCATAACTGTTTTCCGAAGGAGTCTCATCGGGGGATTCGGTACCTGGCTGATCTGTCTCCGGAGGAGTGATCTCGGGTTTGTCTGTTTCGGGTTTATTCGTACCGGGATTGTCTGTTTCAGGCTTGTCCGGTTTGGGTATGTCTACACCCGGAAAATTAAAGTCGGGACAATTATTCCAGTCAATCTGAATTCCCATCTCTTTTAACTGCTGTTTTAAATCCTCCAGACTCGTTCCGGTAACCTGCTGGACGATGGGACAATCTTTTGTTCCAAGCTGGTTGCAGATTTTATTTAAATCAGCGGTGGGCATTCCACCGGTTGCAGAAGAGCCTGCGATAGTAGTTGCCAGAAGCATAGCTGCCATTTGATACATATGTAGTACCTCTCTTTCTGTTAATTATTACATAAATGTTACATATTTGTTACAAAAAGATAGTAACACAAATTAGAAAGAGAGCCAATGGTAGTTTCTGGGAGCCACTTCAAGGTTTACAATTCTGGCAGGGTTCGTATCCTTCATCCAATGCTTCGTCCCGGGTGTTAAAGTATACCCGGTTCTTTTCCGCTGGCAGGGAAGGACATGAATCGGTGTGGAATTTCTTTGAGTTTACATTTCCAATATAGGAAGCTTCCGGGAGATCATAAAGGCCGTTGCCGTCACCGGTGTGTTCCCTGTCACTCTCAATACCCTGCTGGTCAAAGGTGATATGGGTTCCATCGCTGAAAGCTGTGACTGTTCCCATGGTATCGGTGCGGTAGACAGTGGCTCCTACGTCCCGGAAACGGCTGAGGGCGGCTTCGTGGGGATGGCCGTAGGAATTATCCCTGCCGCAGGAGATTACGACGTTTGGGGGATTTACGGCTCTCAGGAACACATAGGAGTTGGAATATTCGCTGCCATGATGGCCGGCCTGAAATACGTCCGCTTCCAGGGATACACCACCCTCCGCCAGGTCTTTTTCCGGTGCCTGCCCCGCGTCTCCTGTAAATAGGAAGCGGTTCTCTCCATGGGTCACTTTTAGGATCAGGGAGTTGTCATTCGTATCTTCATAATCGGTTCCCGTCTGCAGAAATTCCAGGCGGCAGTCTCCGAAGGATAAGGTATCGTGCTGCGAGGGATGTATCGGGGTAAGCCCTTTTTGTTCTGCAGCGCTGACCAGATCTTTGTATACTTTAGAATCGGGGGTATCCGTATTCATGTAAACGGAATCTGCAGGTATTTTGTCCAGGAGATCGGCTCCAGCCCCTATATGGTCTTCGTGGGGATGGGTAAAGATTATGGCATCCAGTGAGTCAATGGAGTGGGAGTCCAGGTATTGGAGGATGGTTTGGGCATCGTCTCTGTTACCGGCATCTATCATGACGGCGGCATCCTGTGAGAGCAGGAGAGTACAGTCTGCCTGGCCTACATCCAGATAGTGGACTTCCAGGGTTCCGGAAGGGATGGATGAGGCGGTGGATGTACCGGATGATGAGGGGGAGGCGGTGCAGCCTGTCAGGAGCAGAAACGAGGTTAAAAGGGTTATTATGTAGTAGAGGACCGGGGAGTGTCTCGGTCGTTTCTGAGTGTGTAATGGATTGGGAAACGGATTATAGAACGGATTGTCTAAATGGGATCTGTTGTTCATGATTTTCTCCTTGCGTGAGTGTTCTGCTTAAATAGATAGGGGTGTACATATGTTCAACCTTTTTTTGTATATTTTTATTTATGTAGTTGTTTATGATGGTCGTTTATTTTAGCCTATTATATTAGTCGTTTCTTATGATTCGGCGGATGATTGTGGATTATTATTTGGCAGGAAGATCTGAATGTGGAAAACTTGATCTTTCGGTATGATTTCCATAATCCCATTGTATTTGGCTGCTCTTTCCTGAATGGTGTTTAAGCCGTATCCGTGGTTGGAGGCATTGGATTTGGTAGTACGGTAGAGAGTTCCTTTTGGAAGCAGTTTTCCAACGTAGTGGTTTCTACAGGAGATTACGGTTACTTCTGCCGTCGCTTTGATTTCAAAGAGAATAAAGCGGTCGTCTGTGCTATCTTTTTCCAGAGCTTCCAGGGCATTGGTCAGAATATTACCGATAATGACGGAAGTGTCATCGTCATCCATCGGAATGTAATTCACATATACTTCCGGTTCAAATCTGTAATCCAACAATTTACATTTTGCCTGGATGTCGGATAGTATGGCAGAGACTACCGGGAGGCCCTCTATGTATATGATGTTTCGGTAACTGAGATGGCCAATGTTGGTATTCAGGTAGTCCCGGGCTTTTAAGGTCTGGCCTTGGTCCAGATAGGTGTCGATGACCTGGGCATGGTAACGCATGTCGTGACGGAATTTTCGGATTTCTTCGGTGTTGCCGGCTAGGTTTCTGTAGTATTCGGACATTCGTTCGGAGTTTAGGGCTTTTATTTCGGTTTCGTGCATTTTTAGTAGTTGGGCCTGGAGGCGGTTGAATAGTAATAGGGTTACGATAACAATTATAAAATTAGATGTAATAATAATTAGCACTAAATTTTCAAATGATATTTTAGATACACTAGATCTGGAATAATAATCAAAAGTAGATAATAACACAATTATATTAAGTACCATCAATACCATAATAGTAAATATATAGTTCTTTCTATTTATATTTCTATATTTAACCTTAGCCATTATAAATGATATAACTACGAAAACTACTATAAAATTTACATATTTTTGCATATATACATATACTAAATTATCAGAAAAATTATCAAATGACCACTCCATTAGTAATTCTAATAAGAAATTTACAAATAGAGTTATAATATTATTGAGAATAAAGATGAAAACCATAAGTTTAAATTTTTTCAATAAACTTTCTTTAAAACTAATAATTATATAAATAAAATGTATAAAAAGTATAATGAAATCAATAAGAATACTTAACGGAACACATATATTTAGAATAACTAAAATAATACACGAAGTTATAAATATACATACGTTTTTTATATTATTATATTTTTGTGTTAAATATGTATTTGCTATTACTATGCATAAAAAGAAATCAAGTAGTGTGTTAAAAATGATGGGAAGAAACTGTAGTAAGTTCAAAGGGAATTCTCTCCTTTTATTTTTTCAACTAATTATAACATAATATTAGTCAAAATTTATAAAAAGGTTTTTATATCATGTAATATTATTAATCTAACATTTATTTATAGCATCCTACTTTTTACCATGATATATTTTTCAAAAAGAAATGGAGGATAATAATAATGAATAAAAATGACTTTAAAGAATTAGAGAACAAGAAATTGCAGATTATGAATGAAGATGAAACTACCGAAATAAATGGTGGTGGTGCTTATGATCTTATTTTAGACATCATTAATTATTTTAGAGGTAAATAATAATAAAGCTAATTTTCAACCGTTATTACTATGTCCCAAAAGTAACCATAGTAGACTTTTGGGACATAAATATATTTATAAAAAAGGATTATTTTAGATATATCAATAAAAAATTTATATATAGAATATAACTTAGCCAACTTCTAAATTTTGCTCCCATGTCCCGAAAGTATCCGCTGCAAACTATACTTTCGGGACATATTTTTTGGAAATACGAAAGTAATCGCTTAAAAACCAGGCAAATGACCCGAAGCCGGCATCCTGGGACAGGCACCTTGCGCCTTTTGTGGCTTACTGTTTGGGGTTTCTGACGCAAGGAGCCAGTCCCCTCCCATTTTTCGCTTGCACGGGAGGAGTCCCGTGTTATAATGATCCATAGATGTTAGAAAATATTGGGGGGCAGGGTATGGTATACAGGATAGCTGTATGTGATGATTCTGAGATTCACAATATGGAGATTTTGAAGCTGATTCGGGAGTTTTCGCAGGGGAAGGATATTAAGACGCAGATCGATATTTTCCATGATGGTCTGGAATTTATTTCTGCGGCCACACAGGTGAGGTATGATGTGGCTTTGCTGGATGTCGATATGCCCAGGATGAATGGTATCGCTGCTGCTAAGATTGTTAGAAAGCAGGACCCGAATCTGGTGATCATATATATCACGAATTATGAAGGCTTTACGTACGATGCCTGTGAGGTAGAAGCGATCGGTTATATACTGAAACCGTTGCAAAAGGATAAATTGTTCCGGATTTTGGGAAGGGCTTATTCGATTGTCCACGATATCAGGACCAGCCATAAGGAGAACCTGATTACGATTACAACACAGTATGAAAATGTTCCAATCGATATGAATAAGATCGTACGTCTATCAAAATTCCGCAATACGATCCAGATCCTGATGGTATCCGGAAAGGAATATATCTGGTATCAGACTATGAAATACGCGCAGCAGGTTTTGGATGAAAGATATTTTGTAGAAGTCTATAGAGGAATTATCGTGAATATCCGGTTTATTAAAAATATAGCGGACGAATGGATTGAGTTGGAATTCAATAAACAAAAGGAGAATGTACCTGTCAGCAAAAGAAAAGCAGCGGAAGTAAAGAAACTTTATTATAAGAGAAAAGTTTATATATAATAATGAATAGCAGCGCTCGAAAAAACCTCGCTGACCATTTTTCATGCATCGCACATAACCGGCTATAAAACAGCCGCTAAGTGCCCATAGTTATAAAAAATAGCGGCGTTTGGGTTTGTACAGTCGGCTAATCCGCAACTTTTATGTTGCCGATCCGGAAGGCAACTTGCTTGAAATTGGTAGCACGCACGAAATGTAGGTTACAACTTCAAACGCGGCCTTGGCGAATAAGGCGGACTTGACAAGAATTGACATGGTGAGTAAATGGAAATACACGAAGTTGTCTTAATGGAATTGAATACAGGAGCTGAACTGACTACTCATGTTGAAGTTGATGAAGCGGAAATCTCTGAAAACATCTATATTAATGCCAAAATCAAAGAACGAGAAATTACTTCTTCAAATTATAATTACTTGCCTGCCTATCAAGAATTTAGGGATAAATTGCTTGAAATCGGATATGGAATCAAGTGTAACGGCTCACGGCTTAATGCTGTTCAATCTGGAATGATGGGCGCAACAGATAAAGTTTATCTCGTTGAAATAGGCAGGCAGGCTTTGATGAAAGACATTGTTCATATTTGGGATTATGCTGATATAGATACTTTTCCAGATACAAGTCAACAAAACGATTTTTTTGAGCATTGGATTAAGCGTTAAGTTCCAGTTTATCGGGCCGATTCAAGTACTCCTTATTGGTATAATGCGTACTTCCCTTTTAACCGCTCTTAATAGTGGCTAGCAGTGCAAAGTGGTACACACTTTGTGATTTTACCGATTTTCGCCCCGGCGAAAAAATGGAAAATCTGCTTGTTGGGGGCCTCCCCCAATCCCCCGGCAAGGGCCGCTTGCGCTGCCTTGCCAAACGCTCCACCTGTGGAGCGGCTACGCGCCTTTTCGGGCGCTGAATACGAGAGACTTGACCGGCTGGAAAGAAGTATGCTTACAGCGTCCGCTAGGACGCGCAGCCGCCCCGTTAAGGGTTAGTATCCCTTAGTAACCCGTTGTTAAGTTCGTAAATCCGATAGCTAAAATAACATACGAATAACACAAGCTGAAAGAAGATGGAAATGATTTGTATAAAATGTACAAAATCTGCCGTCATTGTTAAATAAATAACTTTTAACCACTCTTTTTCGACATTATATCCCTGGTTTGTTAGCAGCACTTGTCGAAACATGTAAAATGACACAAAAGGATAATGTAGAAGAGGTTGGGGTATGAGATATAATTTTGTCAAACAACTGGACAGTACGGATTGTGCTGCCGCTTGTCTCGCCATGATCTGCCTTTATTACAAAAAAGAAACCACAGTGACGAAACTGCGGGATCTTATGGGTACGGATATTAAAGGAACGAACCTGATCGGTTTGAGTAAAGCGGCAAAGGAACTGGGCTTTGTCAGTCAGGCGGTGAGAGTGGAAGAAGGCGGATTTTTTGTACCGTTTACTCTGCCCTGCATCGCGCATGTGATGACGAAGGAAGGTATTTACCATTTTGTTGTCGTATTTAAGAAATCTAAAACAGAAGTAGTGATCGGAGATCCGGCCAAAGATCTGATGCGCATGCCGGTAACTGAATTTCTGGAGATGTTTACCGGGAACATGCTGCTGATCAAACCGGCGGAAGGTTTCTCGGGAGGGAAGGAAAAGGGAAGCAGTCTGTGGACCCGTTTCCTGAAGCTTTTGCTGCCTCAGAAAAAACTATTTCTATTTTCTATATTGGCCTCTTTTATAATTACGGTCTTAGGTATTTTATCTTCCCTGTTTAACAAAATATTGCTGGATGAAATCCTTCCCTATGAACTGGAACAGTCTTTGGTGATCCTGGTTCTGATTTTTATTACGCTGCAGATTACACAGGTGGCTGTGGGATTTGTCAGGGAATGGATGATGATCTATCTGTCGCAGAAAATAGATATTCCATTGATTCTGGGATATTTTCACCATGTCTATAAACTGCCGATGAAGTTCTTCGCGGCACGCCGCACCGGTGATATTATTACCAGATTCAATGATGCCTTTACCATTAAGAATATGTTTACCAATGTGGCGCTGACGTTGATCATGGATATTTCACTGGCGGTGATTACCGGTATTATCCTCTATTTTATGAACCCGGAACTGTTTTTCCTGATTGCGCTTCTTGTACTGATTGAACTTATGCTGGTGGTTTTATTTAAGGAACCGTACCGCAGGATCAATGAGGAGCAGATGCAGCAGGTTTCCGTATTGAATTCCCAGATTATCGAGGGACTGCAGGCCGTCGAGACCATTAAGGGAAATGCTACGGAGGACCTGGAGCTGGAACAGGTGGAGCGGGAATATATAAAGACACTCAGAATGAATAAGAAGGAGAATATGCTTTCCAATGTACAGGAACATGTGTCCTCCCTGATTATTTCCGTTGGGAATCTCCTGCTTATGTATTTCGGTGGAAAAATGGTGATCCAGGGCGGGCTGACGCTGGGGTCCTTGATGGCGTTCGGAACATTATCCGTATACTTTATGGACCCCATTAACCGGTTGGCTAAACTTCAGCTGCAGATTCAGGAAGCTTCGATTTCCATGCGGCGTGTGGCGGAAATTTTGGACTGCGACAGGGAACAGGAAGACGGTTACTATCAGGATATGAAAACCGTGGAAGGGGATATCTGTGTGAATCATATCACATTCCGGTACGGGAACCGAAAACCTGTGCTCAAAGATGTGTCCTTCCATATAAGAAAAGGTCAAAAAGTGGCTGTAGTAGGCAGCAGCGGGAGCGGCAAGTCCACCATTGCCAAGCTTCTGCTCAAATACTATGAGCCAGAGGAAGGAGATATCCGAATTGATGGAATGGATTTGCGTGAGATACGTGTCGAAACATTACGAAAGCTTGTGTCTTATGTACCCCAACAGTTATCCCTCTTCTCCAGGAGTGTATTTGATAATATTCGTGTGACGAAGATGGACGCCACCAGGGAAGAGGTGAAGGCCGCGGCGAGAAAGGCGGATGCGGAAGGATTCATCAGCAAACTGCCGTTACAGTATGACACTTACCTGGAAGAAGCGGGAAATGGACTGAGCGGCGGAGAAAAGCAGAGGCTTGCTCTGGCCAGGGCTTTTTTAAAAGACAGCAATTTTTATATTATGGATGAAGCTACCAGCAATCTGGATTTTGGCGCGGAGAGCCTGATATTTGATATGATTTACAACAAATTCAAAGAGAAATCCATGCTGATTATCGCGCACCGGCTGGCGACGATCAAAGATTGCGACCAGATTCTGGTGATGGACGAAGGCAGTATCATAGAACAGGGGACACACCACGAACTGCTGGAGAGGAGAGGGCGGTATTACGAGCTCTGGAACATGCAGCAGGGTATCTTTAAAGGAGCTGGTGCGGATGAGTAGACAAGTACGGACTATGAAGGATTTAACGGACAGCGCCCTGTTATATCAGGCGAAGTTCCCCCGATTCGGATATATTCTGATTGTGGTGGTGATAGCCGCCCTTGCGCTTACCGGTTTCTGGATGACCGTTTTCCCCCGGGTATTGGTAATCAACGGGGAAGGGGTCGTCCAGGGAGCGAATAAAACTTCAATATTGGCCCAGGAATACGGGGAGATGGCAAATCTGCTGGTAAAAGAGGGAAGTTATGTAGACCGGGGAGACGCGTTGTTTTACCTGAAAGATAATTCAGAACCACAGCGGGCGCTGGAGTCGGGCATTATTCATCTGAATAAAGAGTATCAGGCGGGAACACAGATTCTCAAAGGGGAAGAGCTGGGCAGCATTAACAATGAAAGGGACAGCTATGTGATCGTGAGCCGGATCGGGGCCAAGGACAGGCCCAGGGTTCAAAAAGGGGATGAGGTACAGATAGTGGTAAAGGGGCTTTCCCAGAGTACTTATGGATGCCTGAATGGAACGGTAGAGTCCATAGACAGCGATGTAACCATCGACGATCAGACGGACAGCGCATTTTTTAAAATTCGGATTATACCCGATCATTCCTATCTTCTGAGCAAAGCCGGTGAGAAGGTTAACCTGATGAATGGCATGTTGGCCGAAACCAGAATAAAATATGCGCAGATGAGCTATCTGGATTATCTGAAAGGCCAGCTGGGGATTTCATTTTAAATTCTGATCAGAGAGGGGAGGGGGAATCCATTGGCGAATGTTATATATCGAGAACTGGAGGATCTGAATTACCTGGATAAACATCTGCTGAAAGCACTCAATAACAGCGGTGACACTCTGATCATCCAAGGGAAGGAGTACCAGGTACGCATTGACGGATCTGAGATCCTGAATCCCAACCATGAGGTGGACTTGAATTATCAGATATTAGAGAATGAATATGGATATCTGCTGGTGGTAAATGACGGCAGGGAACTTCCGGGGCCGATCCATCTGCTTATGAATCATGATCAGGAGGTACAGCTGACGGATTATAACGGTTATCTTTATATAGAAGAAAATGAACGGTATGAGCTTATGAGGCTGGTGAACCGGGAGAATGGGGAGATAACTATTGATGAAGGGGGAAGTTATCTGTTTTCGCAGGAGTATATGGCGGAAAGTATGGTTCCTCATGAGGTATTTGCAGGATTGGGGGGAGTCGCTGCTGTTATGCTGCTGGCATATCTTTTGATTAAAAAGAGATACTGGTTCTGGTAAAGGGCCGGAAGAGGCCAAAAGGGGCCAAAAGGAGCCAAAAGGGGACATGTCCAAATCGGTTTGGGACATGTCCATTTCAGTTTGGACATGTCCCAAACCGATTTGGACATGTCCCCTTTCGGCCCCTTTTGGCCCCTTTTGCCCGTGAATGATAGAGAATTATAGAAATAATTTTATTTTGTGTTGTGGAAGAAAGCGGAGTTGTCTATAATTTAAATACAATGACAAATGCGATTAGCCACCGGCGGTAGACTATAATACAGGCCCCAAAAAAGCCCAGCCTATTTACCAAACATAAAAGGGAGGGATAACATGAATAACAGTATGAAAGATATGTCTGATACAGGTATTCGTCCCACAGTTCTAAGCCAGATTAAAGACTTGGCCCGAAAATATAATATTGGCAGGGTCATTTTGTTTGGCTCAAGAGCCAGAGGGGATTATAAGCGGGTGAGTGACATTGATCTGGCGGTTACCGGCGGCGATGTGATCGGATTTACCCTGGCGGTAGATGAAGAGACGGATACCCTTCTGGAATATGATGTAGTGAATTTGGACCAGAGTGTCCAGGAAGAACTGGCCGTGGAGATTCAGAAAGACGGGAGACTGCTATATGAAAAAATACGATAATTTTTGCAGGGCATTGCAGAATTTAAGTGATGTCTTTTTATACGAGGAACCATATAAAATGTAGTTCTGACCGGGCTGGTAGCTTTGTTTGGGATTTGTTTTGAACAGGCGTGGAAGGCGATGAAAGAGATACTGGAACGGTACGGGTTTGACGAAAGCACCACAGGCTCACCCCGGCAGATTCTGAAAACTGCTTATAAAGCGGGCCTGATTAAGGATGAACAGCTATGGCTGGGGACCCTGGCGTGTGGGAATAATGTAGCTCATGCTTATAATAAGTCCGTTGCTCTGGATATTGTGAAGGCAGTCAAAGCAGATTATTATCATATGTTTGAAAATTTTAGTGAGGAAGTCAGGAATAATTGGCAGGATGATTTCCAAAAGCCATAACCCACACAGCCGACCCGAACGGCAGTCCTGCTCAGCAACATGACCCGTACAGCAGACTTTGACAAAGAGCCGCCGTATAGAGTATCATGTAGAAAAGATCAGAAAGGCAGAAGGAATACCACCACCGGTATGTCTTAATGCATACCCTTCAGGAGACGCAGCAGAAAATGCTCCATAAGGTAAGCCTTCCGGCTGCAAATCAACAATAAGAGGTACCAATGGGAAAAATATTTTATCTGATGGGAAAGAGCTCATCCGGAAAGGATACGATTTACAAGGATCTGGTATCCGACAAAGAGCTGCAGTTAAATACGATCGTCATGTACACAACCCGCCCCATCCGGGAAGGCGAGACGGACGGTGTAGAATATTATTTTTCCAGCGAGGATGAGCTTCGACGCCTGCTGGCGGACGGGAAGATCATAGAGCTGCGGGCTTACAATACGGTTCACGGGGTCTGGAAATATTTTACGGTCAATGATGAACAGATCCAGCTGGCTGCGAATAATTATGCGGTGATCGGGACACTGGTGTCCTACGAAAAAATGAGGGATTACTTTGGAGCCGGCCGGGTAATACCCATATATATAGAAGTGGAAGACGGTGTGCGCCTGCAGCGGGCCCTGGACCGGGAGCGCAGACAAAAGGAACCCAAATACGCGGAAATGTGCCGCCGTTTCCTGGCGGACAGTGAAGATTTCTCCGAAGATAAGCTGGAGAAACTGGGAATCGGCTACCGATTTGTCAACCAGGAACTTCCGGAGTGTATCAGCCACATAAAAACTTTTATTTCTAAAGAGATTATGATATAATTAATTGCACTGGGCGCGGCCTGACACAGATCGGGACCGCGTAATTTGAATAACCGGGAGCAATTCATTCAAAAAAGGAAAATAGCTTATGGCAGGATTTCAGGATGTAGTTGGACATGAACAGATCATCGATCATCTCCAGCGTGCAATAGAACTAAATAAAGTGTCCCACGCCTATCTGTTCTGCGCAGAAGAGGGAGCGGGGAAGAAACTGCTGGCCGGGATCTTTGCCCAGACACTGCAATGCGAGAAGGGCGGAGTGAATCCGTGCATGGAATGCCATTCCTGCATCCAGGCCGCGGGAAAGAACCAGCCGGATATCATATGGGTTACCCACGAAAAACCGAATTCCATCGGTGTGGAGGATATCCGTACCCAGGTCAACGGGGATATTCAGGTGAAGCCCTACAGCAGCCCTTATAAAATATACATGATCGATGAGGCGGAGAAGATGACCGTACAGGCCCAGAACGCCTTATTGAAAACTATCGAGGAGCCGCCGGCATACGGGATTCTGATCCTGCTTACGGAGAGCGCGGACAGGCTTCTGCCCACGATTCTGTCCAGATGCGTGACGCTGAATTTAAAACCGGTGGCAGATGAAAAGATACGGAAGTATCTGATGGAACAATTACAGGTGCCGGATTACAAAGCGGATTTAAGCCTGGCCTTCGCCCAGGGGAATGTGGGACGTGCGGTGAAGCTGGCCACGTCGGAGAATTTTAATGAGATCAAGGACTCGGCGCTGCATCTGCTGCAGCATATCCACGAGATGGAGCTGTACGAGATTATCAGCGCATTGAAGCAGATTACGGACTACCGGATGGATATCAACGATTATCTGGATATACTGATGGTGTGGTACCGAGATGTGCTGCTGTTCAAAGCGACAAAAGATATGAATCCGCTGATCTTCAAGGAGCATATCAACTATATACGGCAGCAGGCGGATAAGAGCTCCTATGAAGGGATCGAGACGATCCTGGAGCAGCTGGACAAGACGAAGGCCCGTCTGAAAGCCAATGTGAATTTTGAGCTGGCAATGGAATTATTGCTGCTGACGATAAAGGAGAACTGACATGAGAAATGTGATAGGCGTGAGATTTCGCAAAGCGGGCAAGGTATATTTCTTCGATCCGCTGAAGATGACCATCAAAATGGGAGATCACGTGATCGTAGAGACGGCCCGGGGGGTAGAATACGGGACCGTGGTTCTGGGGCCGAAGGAAGTGGAAGAGGAAAAAGTGGTGCAGCCGTTAAAACCGGTGATCCGGCTGGCGTCGGCGAAGGATGACGCGGCGGAGGAGCGCAACCGCAAAAAGGAAAAAGAAGCCTTCGGTATCTGCATGGAAAAAATCCGCAAGCACGGTCTGGAAATGAAACTGATCGACGTGGAATATACGTTTGATAACAACAAAGTGCTGTTTTACTTTACGGCGGATGGAAGGATCGACTTCCGGGAGCTGGTCAAGGATCTGGCCGGCGTGTTCAAGACCAGAATCGAACTGCGCCAGATCGGTGTGCGGGATGAGACCAAGATCCTGGGCGGCGTCGGTATCTGCGGACGGGCGCTGTGCTGCAACAGCTACCTCTCAGAGTTCGTGCCGGTGTCCATCAAGATGGCCAAAGAACAGAATCTGTCGCTGAACCCCACCAAGATATCGGGCGTCTGCGGAAGGCTGATGTGTTGTCTGAAAAATGAAGAAGAGACCTACGAGGAGCTGAACAGCCGCCTGCCCAATCCCGGCGACCATGTCACTACCAATGACGGTCTGCGCGGCGAAGTGCAAAGCGTCAGTGTCCTGCGCCAGCAGGTGAAGGTGATCGTGGAGGTCAACGATGAAAAAGAGATCCGCGAGTACAAAGTAAATGAACTGAAAACGAAGCCCAAGCGGAAAAAAGAGAAGATAAACATAGCCGACAAAGAACTAAAAGCCCTGGAAGCTTTGGAAAAAAAGGAAGGAAAGTCCAAACTGGATGACAATTAAGTTCGATGGAGATTGAATTAAAAGAGCAGGAACGTCTGGATGAGCTGCACCGGAACGGTTACCGGATCATCCAGAATCCATCCCGCTTTTGCTTTGGTATGGACGCGGTACTTCTGTCGGGATATGCTAAGGTAAAAGAGGGGGAGACTGCGCTGGATCTGGGAACGGGAAACGGGATTATCCCCATACTTCTGGAGGCCAAGACAAAAGGGAAGCACTTTACCGGCCTGGAGATCCAGGAGGAAAGCGCGGATATGGCCAGGCGCAGCGTCGCCTTAAACGGGCTGGATGAGAAAATCAAGATTATTACCGGTGATATCAAAGAGGCAGGTGAGATGTTCGAGGCTGCTTCTTTTGATGTAATTACATCCAATCCGCCCTACATGATCGGGCAGCACGGACTGGTCAATCCGGATTCTCCCAAGGCCATAGCCAGACATGAACTGCTGTGTACACTGGAGGATATCATTCGGGTCAGCGCCCGGTTACTGTGTACCGGCGGGCGGTTCTATCTGGTACACCGGCCCTTCCGTCTGGCGGAGATTATGACCATGCTGGTAAAATACCGGCTGGAGCCCAAGCGGATGCGTCTGGTATATCCGTTCGTGGATAAAGAACCGAATATGGTCCTGTTAGAAGCGTTACGGGGAGGAAATTCAAGAATCCGGGTGGAAAAGCCTCTGATCGTATATAAGGAGCCTGGGATTTACACCGATGAGATCTATGATATCTATGGATATTAGTTATTCGAATAAATCATAAAATTCTATGGTACAAAAAGGGGAACCAGGATGGAGCAGAACACACAGGGTAAATTATATCTCTGCGCAACCCCGATCGGCAATCTGGAGGATATCACTTTCCGGGTGCTGCGGACATTAAAAGAAGTGGATCTGATCGCCGCCGAGGACACCAGAAACAGCAGGAAACTGTTGAACCACTTTGAGATTCAGACGCCCATGACGAGCTATCATGAATACAATAAGATCGAAAAAGGCCGGCTTTTGGTAGAAAAATTGAAAGCCGGCAGTCATATTGCCCTGATTACGGACGCGGGTACGCCGGGGATCTCTGATCCCGGGGAAGAGCTGGTACGGATGTGCTATGAGGCGGATATCGAAGTGACCTCCCTGCCCGGGCCTGCGGCCTGCGTTACAGCGCTTACCTTGTCGGGGCTTCCGACCAGAAGGTTCGCGTTCGAAGCATTTCTTCCGATGGATAAAAAAGAGAGACAGCGCATTCTGGGTGAGCTGGCGGACGAAACCAGGACCGTGGTGCTGTATGAAGCCCCCCACCGCCTGGTGCGCACGCTGAACGAACTGCTGGAGGCGCTGGGGGACCGGAATGTGACTGTGCTGCGGGAGCTGACGAAGAGACACGAGACCGCATTTCGGACCACTTTGGCCGGCGCCGCAGCATTCTATGAAAGCACGGAACCAAAAGGGGAATGTGTGATCGTGGTGGAAGGGAGAAGCCCTCAGGAACTGGCGGAGGAAAGCCGCCGCCAGTGGGAGGAGATGCCGCTGGAGGAGCATATGGCACGCTACGAAAACCAGGGAATGCCACGAAAGGAAGCGATGAAGCAGGTGGCAAAAGACCGCGGCGTTTCCAAGCGGGACATCTATCAGGCGCTGCTGGAGACAGAGCGCTGATGGAAGCGGAACGCTAATGTAATCAGAACCCGGCGCGGCCCGGGTTTTTATAGGCAGATTCATCCAGCAGCCCCAGCCGTTTATCCACCATCAGTGCGTTGGTAAGCGAACCGGAGACATTCAGAAGAGTACGGGGCATATCGATAATGGGATCGATAGCCAGGATCGGGCTGATAGTGGAAAATGCCGAAGCCAGTCCCACACCGGAGAGGCTGACACTGGCCGCCATCGACGCGGTGCCCGGTATCCCGGCGATGCCCAGGGAACCGATCGTGACCACGATCACCGCCATGACCAGCAGGGAAAGATCGATGGGAGTACCGGTGATATGACATACATAGACAATCAGGAGCGCGGGAAATAATCCCGCGCATCCCTGCATTCCGGCCGTGGTGCCGAATCCGGCCACAAAGTTAGCGGTGGCCTCGGACACCCCCAGATCTTTCGTCAATGTCTCCACAGTCAGCGGCAGACACCCCACACTGGAGCGAGAAGTAAACGCCAGCAGAAGAGGTGCCGCTGACTTTTTCAGATATGGGACAGGATTCAGGCCGTGCACCATCAGCGCTGCCAGCTGGATAAGAAACTGGATGACAGTTCCCAGATACAGAGCAAAGATAAATTTACCGGCATCGAAGATCCCGGACAATCCACGCTGGGCGATGGTATTCGCCAACAGGGCCAGCACGGCGAAAGGCATATAATCCAGGATCAGCAGAGCCATATTGATCATCGTCCGGTGCAGTCCCCGGACTCCCTTATAGAGCGGCGCTGCTTCAGCGGGATGTTCCTTATTTACCCACCACAGGGCCAGGCCCAGGATCGAGGAGAAGATCACCAGTCCGATGATATTATTATTTACCATAGCGGATACGATATTATCAGGAATCAGGTTTTTCAGCGTGGTGGGAACATCGGTAATCTCAGAGGCTGACACGGCGTCAGAGATTCCGGCCGCAGCCCCCGAAGGGACAGAATCCCGTCCGAGTCCGAACAGCAGACCCAGAGCCAGACCTGTGACCGCGGATACTGCGGCCATACTCATGGTGACGGAGAGTGTCTTGCGGATCAGGTTCCCCATCTGATGACCTTGTTCCAGCTGAATGATGACCTGTAGGATAGAAATGATCACCAGAGGCACCACGATTACTTTGATCAGGTTCATATAACCGGTACCAAACAGCTGATACCAGGCGGTAGTTTCCCGTATAAACCGGATATCCGCCGGATGGTCGGGAAAGCCGGATGCAGCCTGGACCGCAAGTCCCAGAAGCAGCCCCAGCCCCGTTCCCACCAGGACGACCACCGAAAAATCCAGATGTTTCTTATGGTAAAGGACATGGATCAGGTAGAAACCGGCGGCCAGTAAAACTAAAAACAGTATGGTTCTTATATCGCTGATAAGCAGAAACTGCTGCAAAAATGGAAGGTCCATGATGATCTCCTAAAGGTTAGAGTGAATAACAGAAAATAAATATCTGGCGGTAAATGGAAACAATATCAGTATTTCCTGTTCGGTGATTCTCATACCTCTTTGAAGACTCAATTCATTTATAACCATAGCTTAACTGCAGCTGTCCCTTCTTATTTTGTGAAGCGCTGTAACGGATATGGCACCCGTGATATCTATATTTCGAACAGCTGCAGGATAAGTCAGGTTAAAGGAGAGCGCAGCATTGGACCCGGTAACTGGGATGGTGAAACTCCCGGATGCTGAGGCATTGCGGGATGCAGATCCGGTAGGGGCGAAAAATGAATATAACAGCCGGAGTGAGTTATTGATTTTGGGAGTGATCTGCATAAAACTGTCTGCTTCCGGAGTTGCCAGGAAGATGAAATCGACCAGATATAAATAGCCCGATGCCAGCAGTATTTCCGTGTTGTCTAAGGAAATCTCATCACCTTCCTGAAACAGGACCTGCATGGGAAGGTCTGAGTTTGAGGGCGGGTTGGACTGCACACTATATTGAGCATACGAATAGGACTCACGCCGTTTATTAGAACCGCAACGGCAGTCATTGAATAGCATATTTGTTTATTCCCTTTTTATTTACATTGTATGAATTCAGGCAGGTAATTGTTACATGATCCAAATAAACGACAAAGCTACAGGCGTTTCAGATACTCTGTAGGTGTACAGCCCATTTTCTTTTTGAAGCATTTCAGAAAGTAAATATAATCGTTAAAACCGCTTTTGGCCGCCACCTCCCGGATCGGGAGATGTTCACTGCGCAGAAGGCGGGCGGCGTGGTTTAAGCGCACCTGCATCAGATAATCCGGGAAGCTTACGTTAAGCTCCTGCCGGAACAGCTTGCTCAGATAGACGCTGCTGATATGGATCTGGGAGGCTGCCCCGGACTGGGACAGCGGTTCCGCAAAGTGTTCGTGGATATAGTTCAGTGCCTGGCGCATATAGACGGATAACTCCGGCACCTCCCTTTTCTGCAATCGGTCAATCAGCCGGTCGAAAAGGGAGGCGATCCATTCCTGAACCGTGGACAGGGATGGGAAGTCATACAAATATTGGCCGGACAGCGTATCATCGTCATAGATATCCTTAAAATTAATGGCCTGTTTCTTGCAGATCTGATTCAGCAGCCCAAGAAGATCCGTAAAGGCCATCTGCGTGACCGGCAGAGGCGGCTTTTGCCGGCGGATATCAGAGAAGATCTCATCCAAGAGCTGATGGGCTTTGTGGGAATCCCGTTGGAGAACGGCTTCTTTCAGCGCGTTTTCCCGGCTGATGCTCAGGAAATCGAAATCAGAGGAGGCGCTGGTCCCATTTCCCCGGGTGAAAATAGATCCGGGTTCGCAATAGAATTTCTGGCAAAGATTTTCCTCCGCCTGACGATAGGAAGCAGGCAGATCCGCAGGCTGGATACTCAAGGTGCCGAGGCTGAAGCTTACGGACAGATTCAGGAATTTTTTCATGCAGAAGGTAATGCGCCCGATGGTATTCTGAATGGTATCGTGGATGGCACTCTCACTGCGCGTATAACCAAAGCTTAAGACCATCGCGTATTTTTCATTGGAAATATGGCACATGGCGCCGTTTTTCTGATCGGTGAGTATTTCGGTAACGATATTCACGATAGAAAAGGTGATCAGGTTATTGTTGGCCAGGTCCCTGGCCTGATAATCGTCGATACACATTAACAAAGGCAGCATGCGGATGGGCTCTAAGGGGAGGGCCAGCACAAGGAAATGTGCCCGGATTTCCGCCGGATCAGAATAAAAACCAGTCAGCAGATGGATCAGAAAATCCTGGCGCAGGGCCGCCAGATTATTATCCGTCAGCCGGGAATGAGCCGGACGGTCCATAAGGCCGGCTGCCGCTTTTTCCAGGGCCGCCAAAAGCCCCTGCGGAGTCAGGGCGTGTTTTAGCAGATAATCCACCGCGCCGCCTTTCAGGGCGCCCCGGACATATTCGTAATCATCATAATTGCTGAGCGCGATAAACGGAACCTGGGGCATCAGCCGGTTTGCCTGTTCACACAGCAGGAGCCCGTCCATTTCCGGCATCTTCATATCGGTCAGAAGGATATCCGGACGGACCGTTGGCAGTTTATCAAGCGCCTCCTTTCCGTTAGAAGCCTCCGCGCACAGCACGAATTTCCGTTCTCCGGTGAAAGCCGGGATTTCTTCATTTAACATATATTTCAACGTGGTGCGCATCAGGACTTCATCATCTACGATCATCACATTCATCGAAAATCACCTGCACTTTCTGCTGTGAATAAGGGGAACGACAGCTCCGCGATGGTATACAAATCAGGCTTGCTGATGATGGTAAAGGACTGGCGGCTGCCGAACATCAGCTCCAGCCGGCTTCGGATATTGGCGATCCCGATATGGGAGGCGTCGCTGTCCACCGCATGAGACAGGGTATTTAGCTCCTCCTGGGTCATTCCTTTTCCGTTATCTTTGATCCTTATATATAGCTGGTCTTTATCCTGGAATATGCGGATCTGCAGATACCCCGGCCGGGTGGCGGGGGCGATTCCGTGCAGCAGGGCATTTTCCACCAGGGGCTGAAGCAGTAATTTGGGTATCAGGTAACTGTTCAGGGCGGTGTCCACGGAAAAGTAACTGGTAAATTTTCCGTTGAACCGGTATTCCTGGATTTCCAGATAGTGCTTCAGGTAATCGGTCTCCTCTGCCACAGTGACATACTTTTGGGGGCTTAGATTCACATGGAGCATATCGGAGAGAGCCTGCGTCACGCTCTGGATATTTTGCGCCCCCTGGACGGCGGCCAGAAACTTAATGGTGTTCAGGGTGTTGTACAGAAAGTGAGGATTGATCTGAGCCTGTAGGGCTTTGATCTCCAGATTCCGTTTTTCATTTTCCCGGCTGCGGATATCTTCGATCAATTCCCGTATTCTTCGGATCATGTAGGTGATCTGGCGGTATAGCTGGCCCACCTCATCTTTGGTCTGTATCGAGATGTTAAGTTCCAGCTGACCGGAATCGATCTTGCTGACGGCAGTGGACAGACGGGTCAGCTTCCGGGTGATAATGGAGATGAACAGGGTGACGGTGAGTATGAAGATCACCGCACACACCAGCGCGATACGAAAGACCACGGCGCGGGTGGTCATAAAGTCCTCCAGGATATTTTCATATGGTACAAAGCCGATCACGGTCCAGTCGGTGATGGATGCGTTCTGCTCGATGACCAGACAGTCCCTGCCGCCCAGCTCCGTGGTAAAATAACCGTCCTCCCGATGAGGGGACGCGGTCAGAAGTTTCAGCTCCTGATCGGTCAGTACCCGCTGTTCTTCCTCCTGCGGGAAAATCACACTTTCCGTATCCGGGTCCAGAATCAGCATAGAATAGCCGTTCACATTCTGCACGTGAAACATGTCCTCCAGAAGGGAACACTTGATGTCGGCGACCACGACTCCGATCACCTGACCCTGATGCCGTATCTTTCTCGCTATGGAAAATACCAGATCCCCGGGATAACCGCCTGCGGGATCATAATAATGCGGCGGTACAAAGAGCAGATCCTGGTCGGATTGAACAAGCTCCTGAAACCAGGGCTGCGCCGTCAGGTCCCTTCCGTTCATGAAGATCCCATAGGACAGGGTGTTCCCGCTCAGGTCGCTGACGGCCAGTCCGTTTAAGTAAGATTTAAAATTGCAAAGGCTGAAGATATAGTCCTCTGCGTCACGCCGGTATTGCAGCAGCAGCTGATCATCTTCATTTTCATTCGTCAGATAATTAAAGATCCGGGAGTTCAGGCCGAATCCCATATTGCTGGAGATCAGGGCGGTAATGCTGTTGATATCCTTTAAGGCGGTGCCAAAATTATTGTTGGACACCTGCATGATGGAATAAAGATCCCGGGAAGCGGTCTCGGAGGCCTGGCTGGTCATCCGCTGCGTCCATACCCGGGTCACGATTCCGGCGAAAAGGAAAAACAGGCAGACCGTGACGCAGAGCAGCTTCCATGTGAGACTGTGAAAGAATGATAGAACCTGTTGTTTGATATCGGATTTCGCTTTCATTTACTCCGCCCTCATGTGCTGTCGTAAAGCGCACTTTTATACTATAATAGAGTGAAGGGGGACATGTCCATTCCGGTTTGGGACATGTCCATTCCAGTTTGGACATGTCCCAGACCGAAATGGACATGTCCCCTTTCACTCATTATACATAGGAAAAGTCAGGCGTGCAATGTAGGGGCTGATACTTTATAAAAACAGACAGTCCAGTTTAAAAAATGACAATTCGGTTAACCGCCCGGGAATCTATAATAAGTGCAACGAAGCAATTATAACGTTCAATTTATAAGGAGGATTTGAGAATGAAGTTAAAACGAGTGATGAGTCTGTTTATTGCAGCGGTGATGACTTGTTCCCTGGCGGCCTGCGCAGGCAGCGGGAAAGAGGCGCCTCAGACGGCAAAGGAGGAAGCCGCAGCCGGTACACCGGCAGCAGCCCCGGCGCAGGATAAGGAGGAGGAAAGCGCCGGCAAAGAAGTAAAGACACTGACGATGCTGACCTTTACTGAGTGGTATACCGACGGCTGGGCGGCCCTGGACAAATATATCAATGAAAATGCGGATGAACTGGGTTTTAAACTGGATATTCAGAAGATCGCCGGGGGTTCCCAGGGGGAAGAAGTGGTGAAAGCACGGTTTGCCACCGGTGACCTCCCGGATATCATACAGAGCTACGGTGCCAAATGGATCGACACACAGGTCAATGCACTGGATAAAATGGTGGATATGGAATCCCTGCCCAGCGAGTCGGAGTATGACGCTGCGACCATGGAAGAGGGCGGATACCGCTATAATGGGAAACTGTACGGAATGCCCATCGGAACAACGAGCCTGCTGGGTGTGTTTTATAATAAGGATGTGTTTGAGGCGTCCGGTGTAACCGAGGTGCCGAAGGACTGGCAGGGATTTCTGGATGCCTGTGAAAAGATCAAAGCAGCCGGAAAGATTCCCCTGTATTATTCGGGAAAAGATGCGTGGACACTGCAATGCTTCAATCACTTCGGATTTAATAAAGAAGTGTTTGACAGCGGATTAAGCTATACCGAATTCTGGAATGAAATGAATACCAACAAACGGCACTACGCGGATTGCCCGCAGTTTAAAGATGCCATCGTAAAATCAAAAGAAATGCTGGATAAGGGCTATGTGCAGGAAACCTACCTGTCCGATACTTATGATATGGCGCAGACGGCACTGGCCAATGGGGATGCGGCTATGTATATCAATCCTTCCAATGTGCTGGATGAGATCGCCAACAAATATCCCGACGCCGTGGATCGTATCGGCGGTTTTGCCCTGCCCCTCTATGAGGACAGCCAGAATTATACCTGCCTGTCACTCCCAGGAGCGCTGGGCGTCACCTCCAGCTGCAAGGACGTGGAGGCTGCTAAGAAGGCGATTGATTTTATCAGTTCCTCGAAAGCGCAGCAGATCTATGCCGATGGCGCAGCCGGTGTATATCTGAACAAAAATGTGACCTGTACGCTGACACCTGGGCTGCAGGATCTGGTGGATCTGATGCAGGACGGCAAGTCCATCGCGCTGTGGCAGGGAGCCGGGAATAATTATGGCTACGGTGATTTCGGAGCAATGGTACAGGATTATTATGTGGGCTCTAAGACGGTAGATGATCTGCTGAAAACCATGGACGACGAAACCGCGAAAAATGCCATCGCGGCCGGTGACACAAACTGGAATAAATAGGCGGATCAGATTACGAATACCCGGAAAGGGGCTCTTGCTATTGAAACAAAAAAGGATCTATTCCTATTGGATGCTGATACCGTGTCTGGCTATTTTCGGCATATTCTTTCTGCTGCCTGCCGTGATGGGTGTGGGATTTTCCTTCCTGAATATCCGTAACGTGGACTTCCGTGCGGCCACTTTTGCAGGTATTGGAAATTATAAAAATGTGCTGACGGACAGCGGTATGAACATCGCTATCAAAAATTCTTTTCTCTTTGCGTTTGTCACCACCATTCTGAAGGTGACACTGGGCCTTTTGCTGGCTGTACTTTTGAACAATAAACTGAAAACAACCAATTTTATGAGAACCGTATTTTTTTTGCCGGCGGTCTTAAGCAGCGTGGCGGTTGGGCTGATCTTTACCGCCATGATGCACCCGACCAACGGGATCATCAATGTGGCGCTGCGGGCGATGGGACTGCCGATGCTGGCCCAGAACTGGCTGACAGACCCAAAACTGGCGATATTTTCCGTAGCCTTTGTGGAGGTGTGGAAATGGACCGGATTTACCATGGTGATTCTGCTGGCCGGCCTGCAGTCCATCCCGGAACATTACTACGAAGCGGCCAGAATCGACGGGGCAACCGGCTGGCAGAAATTCCGGTATGTGACATTCCCGTTGATCATGCCTGCATTCACCAATGCGCTGGTAGTCAACCTGATCGGCGGGCTGAAGGCTTTCGACGTGGTGCAGACCGTGACGGGCGGAGGCCCGGGGACTGCCACGGAAGTGTTCGGCACACTGGTATACAAATCATTCGGCAGCGGCCGTTATGGGGAGGGCTGTGCCGCCAGTATCATACTGTGCGTGGTTATCCTGCTGGTGGTCCTTCCCGTATACCGGTTTCTCACCGGTAAGGAGGTAGAGATGTGATGGCAAAGAAAGTATCCGGAATGTTGGCGGAGATTTTCGCGCTGATCTGCAGCCTGTTTATGCTGGTGCCGTTTTATATGATCCTGATCAATTCCTTTAAGAGCAAGGAGGAGGCCGCGCTGGTAAATCTGTCCCTGCCGGATCAGTGGCATATAGTGGAAAATTACACGGATATGTTCCGCGAAGGGGGGCTGGGCCTTGCGTTTCGGAACAGCGTGCTGCTGACCGTGCCCAGCGTCCTGGTCATTATCCTTGTGAGCTCGCTGGCGGCCTTTGTGCTGCAGCGCAGGGTGAGTAAAGCGTCGAAAAGGCTGCTGCTGCTGATTCTGATGGGCCTGTTTATTCCGGGGCAGATTATTCCTACCTATTTTATCTGTTATTATATCCATGTGCGGACGTTTCTGGCGGCGGGACTTGTGCTGATTGCATCCAATCTTTCCATGGGAGTTTTTCTGTATACCGGATATTTTAAGAGTATACCAAGAGAATTGGATGAGTCGGCCATGCTGGACGGATGCAATGGGCTTCAGCTGTTTTTCCATATTATATTCCCGCTGCTCAAACCGATTACAGTCACGCTCTTTATTATTACTTTTATGGGAATATGGAACGATTTCGGCACGACTATTTATTTCCTGAACAGTTCCAGGAACTTTACCCTGACGCTGACGATCTATAATTTCTTCGGGGTGCACAGTTCGGACTGGAACCTGGTGTTCGCGAATGTAATCGCGGTATCTCTGCCGGTGATTATCGTATACTTTATGGCGCAGAAACAGATTATGTCCGGGATGACTTCCGGTGCAGTGAAAGGGTGAGTGATAATGAAGACAGAGGTACAGGCGCCGCCGTTTCCGGAAGGTATTCAGAAATCCGGCGAGCCGTTAGAGTATATGAGGCATGGCGCGGACCCCACGGGTGCCTATCCGGATAACCTGGCTCTGTCCGGGGAATGGTGCATGTACGCCGGAGAAACAAAGATCCCGGTCTGTTCGGTGCCGGTGACCCATGGGGGACCGCACAGTTTCTGCCAGATCTTGCTGGAGCAGGAGCAGAAAGAGCTGAACATAACCGTATGCTGCTTAAGAGAGGTACACAGTGTTAAGATACACGCGCGAAAGGGGGATTTTCCATTTCAGATCCAGGGAAATGTGATACGGGGAACCATTTCGGAGCCGGGATATCTGACCGTGGAGGTCAATGACAGAATATACGCGCCGCTGACCATTATCATACGGCCGCCGCTTAAAATGCAGGTGAACGAAAATGCAGAGCAGCGCGTACGCATCTATAAAGCGGGAATCCATGAAGTGGAATCATTGGAACTAAAGGACAATGAAACCCTGTATCTGGAACCGGGGGCTATCTTGCGGGCTGTTCAGCCGGCAGCGGATGAAGCGCCAATGACAGAGAAAGACTGGGCCGGAATCCCCAATTACGCTGATTTTATCCGGGCAGATAACAGAAAAAATATAAGGATCATCGGCTACGGTATCATCGACCTGTCCGGCTTAGAGTGGCACGCCCGCAGGACGATCCGGCTCACGGGATGCGGGAATGTGGTACTGGACGGGCCGGTTCTGGTCGGGGCCGCGCACTGGACCACAGCCTTATTCCGGTGTGAGCATGTGAAAGTGAGGAATCTGGTTATGTTCGGCTACCGCCAGAACAGTGACGGCATCGATATCGTAAACTGCCGGGACGTCCATGTGGACAACTGTTACATAAGAACCGGGGATGACGCCATATGCATCAAATCCATGGAGGCACCGCCGGTCTGCGGCGGCGAGAAAATTCTGGTGGAGAACTGTACCGTCTGGGATGATAAAGTGAGGGGGATCGGAATCGCCGGGGAGTCCAAAAGTGATATCCATGATGTGATCTTCCGGGACTGTCTGGTACTGCACGGGCTGGCGGACTGGGCCTATGAGCTGGGCGCGCTGTGTATTACCCTGTGCGACAGCGGTACAGTGTCGGATATTCTGTTCGAGAATATACGGATCCTGCAGGAAAGCGCCTGTGCGGTCAACTGTATGCTGTACCGGGACCGGTGGTCTACGGACACTCAGGCAGGCCATATCCGGGATGTTTGTTTTCGGAATATCCAGATCCCGGAGAATACGCCCATCCGTATATGGGGATATGATGAGGATCATGCGGTGGAACATGTCTGTCTGGAACAGATCGATAATGGCGGGAAGCCATTGTGGATCGACCGGAATCCTTATGTAAAGAACATAACCGTAACCGGACATGAGGCAGCGGATAAGACGGCGGCCAGGTAAGCTATTATCATTAGGTAAAATTTAATGGGAAAGGATATAGGCTATGCTTTCTATAAATGAGATACAGATCCGGGACCCGTATGTACTGACAGATCCGGAGGAAGGATGTTACTACCTCTACGGAACCACGGACAAAGAGCCCTGGAGCGGGCAGGCGCAGGGGTTTCAGGCTTATAAAAGCAGCGACCTGGAACAATGGGAAGGCCCTTATCCGGTTTTCACCCCGCCCGCGGACTTCTGGGCGGACCGGAATTTTTGGGCGCCGGAGGTGCACCTCTACCGCGGAGCGTATTACATGCCGGCCAGTTTCAAATCGGCAGATCACAGAAGGGCCGTGCATATTCTGTGGAGCCAGAACCCCTTGGGCCCTTTTCTCCCGCTGTCCCGGGAACCGGTCACGCCGGCCGGGTGGGAGTGCCTGGACGGTACGCTTTATCTGGATGATGCAGGCTCTCCCTGGCTTATATTTTCCCATGAGTGGACACAGATCCATGACGGAGCGATGTGCTGCATGAGGCTTAAGGAGGATCTGAAGGCCGGCTGTTCCCTGCCTGCCGTAATGTTCCGGGCCTCCCGGTCCGGATGGAGTACCAATGACACCGGGGATGTGGTAAAAGGCGAAGGGGAGAATTATGTAACGGACGGGCCGTTTCTTATGCGACCGAAGGACGGCGGGCTGATGCTTCTGTGGTCCAGTTATTCAGCCTCGGGCTATTCGATCGGGACGGCGTACAGCGCCAGCGGTAAAATCACAGGCCCGTGGCGTCATGCGGCAAAGCCGTTTTTTTCAGCGGACGGGGGACATGGTATGGTGTTTTGCACTTTGGATGGCAGGATGATGCTGGCCATCCATCAGCCGAACAGGACGCCCTATGAACGCGCCCGTTTCATTCCTGTTCGGCTGCGGGGACAGGATCTCGAATTATTGGAATAGGACACGCACGAATGGAGGTAGAAATGAAAAATCTGAAAAAGGCAGCGTTGGCTGCTTTAGTCTGCGGCATGATAAGTCTCATGACTGCCGGTGCGGCATGGGGAAATGAATCATATGCCAGTAACGGATCGATGGATCATGCAGATACGTCTATTGTAAAAGTGTATCAAAAACCGGAGGCTATGCCGGCGAAATACAGTTCCGCTGATTTTCAGGTACAGGCGGGAGGACAGAGCGTCCCGGTCTACGTATCAGGGAACAACGCATGGGGAAATCCTGTGTCCTACAGTACTTTTGAGAGTTCCGGGCCGGTTGAAATTCAGATAAGCGCTGATTTTGTGTTTTCCGATTATGCATTGCTGCCGGAATCCCTGGGGCTAAGCGGACAGCGTGTGGGAAATAAAGTTACATGCACGGTACAGCCCGGAACGGATGTAACCTTTTTACCTGATAAAAACTATAATGGGAGGGTCTTACATCTGTTTGTCCGGGAACCTCTCACGGATATTCCTGATATACAGAGCAGCAGTGTGATTCACTATGGACCGGGATATTACGATATCTCGGAGCAACAGCCGTTAATGCTTAAATCCGGCCAGACACTCTATCTGGAAGGGGGTGCCGTTTTGAGGGGGCGTGTACTGGTCCGGAATGCAGATCACGTCACCATATGCGGCCCGGGGATTCTGCTGAACGATTACATGAGCCAGGACAGTTATGACGGCGTGGCGGTGGCGCTGAAAAATTCGGATGACGTGACGGTCAGGGATATTACTGTGATCCGCGATATGAATTCCTGGATTTCCTTTATGTGGAAATGCAGTAACGTAACGGTAAAAAACTACAAAGCAATCAATGCAAGATACGCGTCCTCTGACGGATTCAATGTGGCAAATTGTCAGGGAGTGCTGTTTGACGGAAGCTTTATCCACTCCTGCGACGACAGCGTGGCTGTCAAAGGGACAGGCAACAGCGGGTATAATCCTGCGGAAGATCCGTCCCAGGCCCTTCCCACCAGCAATATTACCTATCAGAATTCCCAGCTGTGGAGCGATGCCAACAATGCGATCGGCATCGGGGCGGAGACCCAGGCCAGCTGCTTTGACCAGATCCGGTTTCAGAATATTGATATCCTGAGAAATTATGACGATCTGAATTATCCGGATCAGCTCACGGAGCGATCGGCCATCAATATCTGCGCGTTGAACGCTACACAGATTCAGAATGTAACGTTTGAAGATATCCGGGTGGAAAAGGCTAAAAGGCTGATCAATATCACCATGGAAGACAGCTTCTGGTTCGGAAGCCTGGAGGGGAACTGGCAGTGGCCCGGTTCCATACAGAACATCACGTACCGCAATATCACATCCAAATCCGACGGTTCCAACCAGATCCGGATATCCGGCCGGGATACGGATCACCGGATATCGGATATCCGGTTCGAGAACATCCGGATCAACGATATGCAGTTAACGGATTTTGATACAGACATTTTTTCCGTGAATTCCTTTGGGAAAAACATCCGTCTCGTATCCGATCGGAACCCGGAGGGTATCACCGCGGACGGCCCTATAACGGCCTCGTCGAACCGTTATCAGGCGGCGGAACAGCTGTCGGATATACAAGGGGGAAACGGCTGGTATTACCGGACCTGGCAGGCGGGCGTCGGCACAAAGGATATGACCTGGAACCCGGATGGTTCCAACCATTGGCGCGGGCCGAAACAATGGGATGCCATCTGGGTGGAACAGGGTCAGCTGCTGCTCCATCCCGATGAGACCCAGATCCTGCTGGACTGGAAGGCTCCCAGAAGCGGCGCCGTATCAATCAGCGGAACAGTCAGGAAATATGCTTCTGAGGGCGGGGATGGTGTCAATGTCAGCATCTGGAAAAATAATCAGATGATCTGGCCTGTCAATGGGGCATGGCAGACCATCGCATATAACGATACGGTGGGTATGGCGGCAGAGATTTCCGCTCAGGTGGAAGCGGATGACGTGATATCATTTCGGGTGGATAAACGGGAGAATACCGCCTATGATTCAACGTCGTGGACGCCAACGATTCTATATGAGTAAGTAAAAAACGGGGCTGTCGGGAAATGAATGAGAAATACTGGATTCTATTTCCCGGCAGCCCTGTTTTACAGATTCCAATAGCTCCTGGAGCCTGCCGTTCATCCTATGGAATGACGCCCAATAGCAGAGGAATAGAAGCTTAATTGATCCCCAGGAATCTGCGGATTCCCGCAATCAGGATTTCATGATCCTGAAGATGCGGCAGACCGGACACACAGATCGAGCCGATCACGCTGCCGCCCTGTATCCGAACCGGAAAGCCGCCGCCGCAGGCGGCATACTCCGCCGGGTCCAACAGCCAGTCCTTTTGCAGATCTTCCTTCAAAACAGCCAGTTCCGCGAAGGCACGCAGCGTACTCATCTCCCTTACATCTATCAGATTACTTTTCCTGCGAAGCCACATATCGTGATAGGCGCCTGTCCCATCCGGCAGATACTTAAAGACCGTCACGTGGTTAATCCGGATCTCGATCCCCAGGATACCCGGATATTCTTCACTTACCTTAAGCAAATCCAATCCCAGCTTCAAAGCATCGGCGTGGGAAAAAGACCGAAACTGCAGTTCTGCTTCTTCCTTTTTACACTGCTCCAATAATTGTTCATCCATAACAAAATACCTCCTCTTTCATATGATTTGAAATACTTAACAATCGCGGACAGACATATAGTCGCGGACAAACACTTCATACGAAGTCCGGATACTTTCCCCTTCTTTTAGACGGGGCGCAGTACCTGCCGCCACAGCATGTTCCAGCCCGCCCGGAAGAGAATTCCACATTTCCAAAGCCAGTGTATACGCCCTGCCATAAAACGGGTAATCCGCCCCGCCGCCATACATCTGCCACACCCAGAGATAGGGAAAGACCTCCTTATCCCATTTCATGCCGAACCCCAGCTGCAGCCGGCGGTTCCTGACCTCAAACGCGCCTTCCTTTAAGCCGGACAGTCCGAACTCCCGATACTCCCGGCTATCCATACCGTGTACCACACTCAGATCCACAGCCTCTTTGTCCCTGCCCACTGCCGTGGGCCAGACCCCCTGCTGGCCCGGAGCCAGACAGCAGGTCTCTCCCAGATCTGTCTGAACCGCCTGAACCGCCGGATTCCCATCCACACAGATCTCGCAGGAATCATCCAGAAAGCCGCCGCCCAGAGCAGGGTGCTGTCCCCATTGATACGAAACTTCCTGTCGCCCCTCGTTGACAATCTGTTCCTCTATAGAAAGGGTACAGTCATTTTCCCGCAGCGTCAGTGTCCTGGAAAGCCGGAAGGGAAACCGCAGCGTCCGCACACTGAACCGCACGGAAATCTCAGAGGCATGATCCGTCAGCACCTCCATATCCCAGGCAAGGAGAGCGGCTTCCCCGTGCATACCAAGCGCGGCGCCATACACACAACCTCCGGTACTGATCCCTGGAAACATAACCTGCCACCCGCCCTCATAAAAATCCATAAAATTACCGGCTGGATTCGCAGCCGTGGGTATCACATCCTTCGCAAAAGGCAGCGGTGAGTGAAACATAAAATCCACATCCTGCGGTTTATAAACGAATTCAAAGATATCCGCCCCCTTATCCAGCAAAATACCCACGCGTATCAGATGATTCTCCAGACTGACACACCGCAGTCCATCGGCTGTGTACTCCCGTATCCGGCAGCCTTTATTTCTCACTCCAAAGAATTTATTTCCCACCTTTTCCCATCCTTTCAGCCATAACCCTGCCGTCTTTTGTATATGCCGTTTCGGCTTAATCCAAATATACCGTACACTCCTTATGAGAAGAGCGATAGATGGCTTCCACCACCTTCATGGTCTGACAGGCATCCGCAAGTGTAGTACAGGCCGGCCGCTTCTCCAGAATACACGAAGAAAATTCTTCCAACTGCCTGGCATACATATTAGTCTGTTCATACGAAAGTTTTCTTCCGCCATCCGTGTCACTGCGGACCTGGCTGCTGGCATACCCCTTTTCCGAATCTGACACGGTAAGAAAAATATCCCCTTTTCCATCCTGTCCAATCGTATCATAAGCCAGTATACTCCCCTTCGTGCCATAGATCTCCAGCGGACAATGAGCCGCTTCGTCGGGAATATTAAAATTCGCATTGATAAAACAATCCGCTCCTCTGCGCATCCGCAACACAGCGGAAACGCTGTCCTCCACCTCATAATCAAACGTCTTATGATCCACCATACCGCAGACCTTCTCCACCTCATCCCCCAGCAGGTATCTCATCAAATCGATGCAATGAATCCCCATATCCATCAAAGCTCCTCCGCCGGCAACCGCCTTGCTCTGCCGCCAGTTCCCCTCCATCTTCGGAAACCAGCAGGTCAGCTGGGCCCGGCAGGAAACAATATCCCCCAGCAAACCATCCCGGACAATCTCCCGGATCCTCTCATGTCCGCCATGAAAACGCATCACCATCCCGACACCGACACAAAGCTCCTTTCCCCCGGCATAGCGCAAAAGCTTCTCCGACTCCCAGGTATCCAAAGCCACCGGCTTCTCAATCAGCAGATGCTTCCCTGCATCCAGAGCCCGGCAGGCCTGTTCCAGATGAAACTTAACCGGCGAGGCGATATACACCGCGTCCACATCCGGGTCCCTTAGCAGTTCTTCTTCCTCCTGATAACAATGCTCAATTCCATACTCCTCCTGCAGTTTTGACAGCGTACCCGCATCCTTATCCATCACCGCCGTCACACAGGCATTCGGAATCAGACGCAGCGCCGGAATCGTCCTGCGCCTGGCGATACCGCCGGCTCCAATAATCCCCCATCTTACCATTCCGCTCATTCCAGTCTCCCTTCTGCTACACTTTTCGTATTCGAAACTATGAAAGAAAGAAGATGTGGCGGGAAGCACCCTCCCCGCCACATCCCTTAAAAATAACTTCATTACACTCCGCTGCCAATAAAAATAATCTTAATTACACTCCGCCACCAACGGACCGGCCAGCTCCTCCAGATAAAGCAGCGTCCCGGGAATCGTGGGCACATAAGAGGAAGTGACATAGCGGTCAGGTCCATACCGCAGTGTCATCCACAGGGACATTCCCTGCCACTGCATCCCTCTGGAAAGAGCGCCATCCGCCCCGCCGATCATCCGGTCAGACTGAAGGAACAGGCCTGGGCCTACCGTGTTAGCCGTACAGGATACCAGAGTCGTTCTGCTCTTAAAGCTGGTAATCGCGTTCTGCTCCACTGTAAGCGGATGCAGCCTGGCGCCTTTCCGGTAGCACTGCTGTCTCCATTCCTCATCGGTAGCGAATTCATCCGCAAAATGCGGCTCCCAGAAAGCAATATGGCACATTCTTCCGATTCCATATACGGTAATCAGTCTGGCCCCCTGCTCTTTTAAAGCTTTTATCTTATCCGGATAAGTGGGAAGGTTCTCTTTGGTTGCGAAGTTACGCTGGGAAACGGGAACGGTCAGTTCGCCCAGGGGATTGTAAAACGCGTGTTCCATGGCATACTGGAAAGAAGCGGGATTCGTACTTTCCAGGGTATTGCCGTCACCGTCCGCCCATTCATCCATGTTAAAGCAATAGAGATGCTCACAGGATACATTCCACTGTTTCAGAAAATAGACCACCCATTCATACATACCCATAGGACCCACAGGGAGAATCATAGCCAGAATCTGCCCGTTGTCTTTGGCGGTTTTGATTTCCAGTGCGATCTCATGTCCCAGCTTCACATTAAACTCTTCAATTGTTTTACAGGAAGCGATCTGAAAGTCTTTATTCCAGAACGGCTGGCGCTCACTGATCTCCTCGGGGGCATGGCTTACGCAAGCGTCGATTTTGGCCATATCCCAGCCGCGGGGATAGAAATTTTCCAATAAGCTTCCCTTTACAGTAGAATTAAAATCGATTTTCATAGATATTCATCCTTTCTTATATGTAATCTATTTGCAAACATCTCTTACGGCAACAGATGCTTCGTCGTCATTCTCGGATAAACGGTGCATGGACGGTAGCCCTCGGCATAAGGGACGCCGCACTGATATCCGCGGTATTTGGAACAGGTTCTCACCATATCGATAAAATCAATGTGATCATGTTCCAGCATCCATCTGAGCTGGGAATCATGACAGGAGAGGGCCTTTAACTTCGTCTCGATCTGATTGGTGATATCCACATAATGTGTGGGAGAAAAATCAACGCCGCCCACCGTATCCATATAATAGATCGGAATAAAATTCGGTATGGCCGTATATTTTACGGACTTGTGGGCCAGGGTGGCGATAAAGCTTCCGTTAAAGGCCAGCCGGTTGGTTTCAATATGATCCTGCATGTAATCTGCGTCGTTATGTGTAATGATCACGTCCGGCTTTACGTAACGAACCACATCGGCCATGGCATCTACCACGTCATTATCATATCTGGTGACCAGGACATCGCCTACATCCAGATTAAATACTTCTTTGGCGCCGATGATCCGTCCCGCCTCCTCAGCCTCCTTCGTTCTGATCTCCCGTAATGGTTCCGGCATAATCTGAACATGCCCCATGTTCCCGTTAGCTACATGGCACATATACACATCCGCGCCCTGCTCCACGTATTTGACTAAGGTGCCGGAGCAGGCTATTTCCAGATCATCCGGATGGCATCCCACTGCTAATACATTCATTCATGTCCCTTCCTTTCTGTTTTTTTCGGTCTTTCCTGTTGAATAATTTTAAAAATATTTTATTTAATGCTTAGTGCGGCGTTTTTATATGCTAATCATATATCAGCATCCGGTATATGTCAACGAATTTTATAAAATAATTTTATTATTTAAACATAAAAAAATAGGAAATATTTTGTGTTTATAGATAGATGCTCTATAAAATGCAGCAAAAATGGAAGAAATATATATAAAATATAAGATATAAAAGGTTGTTTAAGCAAAAAACGTTGTATTATAAAAATAATTTATTAAAATGACAAATTTTCCACAACTGTTTGTCGGTATGACGTTCCTCTTTGCTTTTCCTGCTGCTTCAGTTTAGCAAGCACCTGTTTTTGTGCATCACAGCATACCATAAAGCTCTCAAAGACTTCCTCGATCGAAGGGTTCGCCGCGCACCCTTCCTCAATCATCCGGATCAGATGGTCAAATTGGGCGCCGGTGGGCTTGCGGTCGCTCTGGAGGTTTATCATTTCGTATTCCTTCTCCGGATATTTGTAATATTCAATCAAATCGCCTTCTTCCTGATGCGTCTGCCGGTCTTTCCGGTAGATAATCCGGATGCTTCCCCCGGGGCCGACGAATTCTTTTAGATTATCCGAAGAAAAAGTGTTGCTCCAGCCGGCCTCATAGTAGCCCACGGAACCGTCGTCCAGTTCCAGGGTCATAAAACCGTAATTAAAGGAACCCTCCGGTACGCTGGCCTCTGTTCTGGAACCGGATGCCGTCACACGCTGTACCCGGGCGCCCGTGAACCACTGCATCACATCTACATAGTGGACCCCGCAGTCCAGCAGAGGCGAAGTTTCCTTCAGGATGGCCAGATATTTTTCCCAGTCCATGGTGTGATGATTCTGTACCATCCGAAAGACGATGGGCTTTCCGATAGCGCCGGATTGGATCATGCGGGCCACCTTTTGATAGGTGGCATTGTGCCGCAGGATGTGGCCTACCAGAACCCTGCACCCGGGGTTGGCTTTTACCAGCTGAACGAAACGGCGGCCCGCTTCCAGGTCCGGCGCAATGGGTTTCTCGCAGATCACGTGCTTTTGATGTAGAATACACTGCTGCGCCAGCTCCAGGTGGGTACTGGGATAAGTGGCGATGATCACGATATCGACCTGAGGGGAAGAGATACAGACCTGGCTGTCTGTACAGAAATGACGGGCCCCATATCGTTTCTGAAAGCTTAATGCCTTTGCCTCATCCAGATCGCACACAAACTCCAGCCTTACATTTTCTTTATAATATATCTGTGAAAGATGAGCCTCCCCCATATGTCCGCAGCCGATCAGCGCCACGCCATAGGTTTTTCTCATGACTGTCTCATACCTCCCGCCAGATCGATCTCCCGGAGCACAAGCCGGACGGAATCGACCGCCTCCTTCAGTGTGGCCACGGTCAGCGGGGTATGGTTTTTAACCCCCTGAGTGAAATACCGGAGCTCATTATAGTAGCCTCCCAGAGAGGAGATATTTCCGCCGATATCATTTTCGCTCTCGAATTCTTTGGCCAGCTCAGGGATAATCCGCCCGCCGGTCCTGGGATAGACAGCCAGGGAGGGAGCGGCGGAAGAATCGAATACTACTGTGGCCTCATCGAACTTCACCCGGTATTCCATGGTAAATGGAAATGCCTCAGGGTAATCCCAGCAGGCCTCCACAGTGACGGCCGCATCCTCATATCCGTAAGTGGCAAAGATCTGCTGGATGACGCCTTCGGAATCCCTGGCGGCCCGGGCGGTTACCTCCAGAGGATCGCCCAGCAGATACCGCACATAATCCACATCATGGACATGCATATCCAGGGCTACGGTACCGGAGCATTCGGGGCGGTGAAGCCAGTTCTCCCAGGCCCAGCCGGGCAGCGGACTGATCCGCTTAAAGACACCGGAGCGCAAGGCCCCATAGGTCTGCTTTTCCATCGTCTCTTTCAGCCAGGCGTACTCGCTCCACAGCCGGATACACTGTCCCACCATGACAGGGACGGAAGTTTCCCGCTGGACGGCCAGCAGAAGGTCCATCTCATCCGGGCGCAGGCAGACCGGCTTTTCTATGAATACGGCCCGGCCTTTTTTCATGGCCGCTACGGCATATTTCGTATGCAGGTAGGTGGGCAGGCAGATATCGATCACATCCACATCCGCCTGTTCGATCAGATCCATGCCCTCCCCGTAGACCCGGGCGGAAAATTTTAAAGCGGCAGCCTTTGCATACTCCGGCCGCAGGTCCGCCACCGCGGTAACTATTACATCCTCCTCCATCAAAGCCTGATAGCAGGCAGTGTGCATCCCGCCCATATATCCGGCCCCGATTAATCCGATTTTCAGCATAAGCATTTCTCCTTTCCGATGATGCGGTCCATAGAGGCCGCCGTGTTATAGAGAATCTGTTCCGGCCAGCAGGTGTAAGGCGGAAGCATTTCCGCGGTACAATAGCCGTCATATCCGATATCCCGGAAAGCCCGCATCACTTCAGGCCAGTCCACATCGCCGGCCAGCAGATCCACGAATCCATGCAGTCCGCCTGCCGCCCTCCGGTAATCTTTCAAATGAACCTTCTTAATCCGGTTTCCCAGAATCCTGATCCACTGCTCGGGATAACCGTTATACACCACATTTCCCACATCGAAGTAGGAGCCTATGTACGGGCTGCCCACCCGGTCGATAAAGTCCCGCATTTCCAGCGGAGACACCAGGAACTTATTCCACACGTTCTCGATACCGACCTGAATCTGCGCGTCCGCAGCCGCAGGAGCCAGCCTTTGAAATGAAAGAAGCGCTCTGTCATAAGCCACATCATAAGGCACCACATCCCGCTCCGGCAGGAAATCAACCCCCACTGCGCCGGGGACGATCAACACCGCATCCGCCTGCAGCGTTTTCGCTATCTGGATTTGTCTCAGGGCCAGTTCCTCTGCCCGATCTCTCTGCGCCTTATCATCCGATGTGAAGGAATAATCCCAATACAGGCCGCTGGCAATGCTGTGAATCCGGATTCCGGTCTCCCGGGAATCTTCTAAAATCCGGTTTAATTCCTGGTCTGCGGTATCCGGCGTCAATTCCCCGGTACCATCCATGGCCAGCTCGATTCCGTCAAATCCTGCGTCCCTGGCCAGCTCCATACATTTCCTAAGAGGCTGCCCGGCAAAAGACCAGATACTGATTGCTTTCTTCATGAAATCCACCTTTTTTCCTTTCTTAGTGACTGAATTGGTTACGAGGCTGCTATTCTATGCCTGCCGGTCCCCTCCCGGCGGGTTTGGAATAGCATGCACACTTTACATGAATGACTGAAAAGTATATACTTTTGATAGCTATAATTATAAACTCTTTTTAAGAATCGCACTTTACAATAAGCGTTCTCAAATTTATAGAATCGGATCATTTTCCTGAAAAGAAGGGACAAATATGCAACAATATTATAAATTAAAGCTGGAGACCGTGGTGTTCATCACGGACATTGTCAATATATCGTATTACGCCCTGCCTAAAAATTATATATTCGGGGGGGAGAGCCATGATTTCTGGGAATTTGTCTATGTGGATAAGGGGGAACTCATTATTACCGCTGACAGCCGGAGGTATCTGCTGAAAGCGGGAGAGCTGGTTTTTCACTGCCCTGGGGAATTCCATGACCTGCAGACCATCCGGAATTCCACGGCCAATATCGTTGTGGTGTCGTTTGCCTGCGACAGCCCGTGTATGGAATATTTCCGCAGCAAAATCCTGTTCCTGAATCCGTTTGAAAAGGAATGCCTGCTCCGGGTCGTCAGGGAATCCGAATCCGCCTATGAATTTTTTGAAAAATCAGCGCCCAGGATCAATATGCAGAAAAAGCCGGACGCGCCTTTTGGAAGCGATCAGCTTCTGAAAACCAGTCTGGAGCAGCTCTTTATCCAGATTTACCGAAGGCAGGACGGAATCGGTACCAGGGAAAGGCGGATCGGCTCCAACGCGCTGCAGAATCACGCGATCATCGCGCAGCAGGTGCAGACCTACATAAGGGACCATTATGCACAGAAGCTCACCCTGGAGATCCTGGCGGCGCAGGTCAACATCAGTGTATCCCAGCTGAAACGCACCTATAAAGATCAGACCGGTTCCTCCGTCATCGCTTACCTGACAAAGATACGGATCAAGGAGGCCAAGCGGCTGATCCGGGAGAGCAACCACAACTTTACGCAGATCGCGGAGTTAACAGGCTATGACAATATCTATTATTTCTCCAGGCGCTTCAAGGAAGAGACGCAGATGACTCCCACGGAATACGCCCTGTCCCTGAAACATTAGTGTACTGACAGGAACCTGTCGGTTCGCTGGAAAAGGATACTATTATAAAAGGAGAGCTTTAAAAAAGAAGAGTTTTAAAAAAGAAGGAGAAGTTCATGAATAAAATAGGAGTAATGCTGGAAGCCTTCAAAACCAATCCTCTGGAAGCCCTGACTCTGGCGCAGGACACCGGAGCCGATGCCGTCCAATTCTACGGCGGCACCGGCCCTCTGGACTGTGACCGCCTCATCCGGTCCGAACGCCGGGAGTTTGAGAAAGCCCTGCAGAAATCCGGCCTCGCGATCAGCGCTGTCTGCGCCGACCTGGGCGGCCATGGATTCGCCATCCCCCGGGAAAACCCGGAGCGGATCGCCAAAACCGGCCGCATTATAGAATGGGCTGCCGAACTGGGCTGCCGGGCGGTAACCACGCATCTGGGGGTTATCCCTGCCGATCCCGCCGATCCGGTCCGCCGTGTCCTGGCGGATGCCTGCCGGAGAATGAACGAACTTTGCGGGAACTTTGGGGTGTACCTGGCCATCGAGACGGGACCGGAGACGGTCTTTGTACTGAACAGCTTTCTGACCGGACTGGACTGTCCCTATATTGGAGTCAACTTTGACCCGGCGAATCTGGTTATGGTGACTGGTGATGATCCCATAGAGGGGGTCCGTATTTTAAAAGACCGTATCGTACACACCCATGTGAAAGACGGGAAAATGTTAAAACAAACGGATCCGGCTGTCATCTACCGTTACTTTGCCGAGGGCGGCATCGATGATATGCGTCTCAGCGATTATTTTCTGGAGACGCCATTGGGACAAGGCGGAGTAAACCTGCCCCGATGGCTTCAGGCTCTGCGTGACATCTCTTACAGCGGCTATCTGACGATCGAACGGGAGACCCTGAATAACTGCTTCGAAGAGATCCTGGGCTGCGTCCTGCTGGTGAGAGAACTGCTTAAATGACAGTTTTGTAAACAATTTACTTTTTTTTAACTTTTGTTTGATTTAAACTTGAAGATAATATGCTATTTCTATTTAGACTTGAAAATTCAGGAATAACCAGGAGAAAAGAAAGGGCATATTATGAAAAGAAGTAAGAAGAGCATATGGATTCGCGCACTTTGCATGCTGGAATTGGTTTTCATGGTATCATCACCGATGCAATATGCGCAGGTAGTAAACGCAGCGGAGACCGAAAATACCGTATTTATCAATGAGATTGAATCCGATGACGCGAATGGCGGAAATGACTGGGTAGAGATCATGAATACGGGTGATCAAGAGGTAAATATCAGCGGATGGTTTCTATCAGATGATAAGGAATTGGAACGCCTGACAGATGGCAGCGCATGGCGCATAGCCGAGGGCACCGTGTTGGAAGCGGGAGCGGTTCTGGTTTTAGAGGACGGCCTGAATTTTGATTTTGGTTTAGGAAAGAATGACAAAGCCGTACTGTATGATGCTGACAGCCAGGTTCTGGATTCCTATGAGTGGTCCGGCCATGCGGCCGGGACTTATTCCCGCGTTCCGGACGGCACAGGCGGTTTCCTGGATCAGGATGCGACGAAAGGGCAGTTAAACATTGCCGGCGGCGGTGACCAGGAGCCAGATCCCCAGTATGGTCAGATGGTGATAAATGAGATCAATTCCGCGCCGGATGACTGGGTTGAATTTACAAATGTGGGTACGGAGGCCATGGACATTTCCGGTTATGAAATCCGGGACAATTCGGATGACCACCGATGGAGATTCCCGGACGGGACGAGTCTGAATCCGGGTGAATTCCTGCTGGTGAATGCGGATACGGCAGGCCGGGTATACCAGGACCAGTCGGATACCTATGAGGACGGACAATTTCAGGAGGCGATCGGAATCGGTTCCGGGGACTCTATCCGGCTGTATGACGCAGCGGGAACTCTGCTGGATGAGTACGCATGGACGGAGCATGCCAGTTATGAGGGAAATCAGTCGGCAGCGTCCTTTGGACGCTATCCGGACGGAACAGGGTCCTTCACCCTGATGCCTGAAACACCGGGTGAGGGCAATAGCTGGTATACGCCGTCCATCGTGATCAATGAAGTGGAATCTAACGGGGATGCCACAGACTGGGCGGAAATCTACAATGCGGGAACGACACCTGTGGATTTGAGCGGCTGGTATCTGATGGACAATGATCCGGTGGGACATGCTGCGGACGTGACCCCCGTGGCTGAAGGAACGGTTCTGAATCCGGGAGAGTTTTATGTATTCGATCAAATGGAACATTTTACATTCGGCCTGGGAAAAGCGGATCAGGTGACTATTTATAACAAGGATCGTATTGTGGTTGCGGAATTTGCCTGGGAGGATCACGCAAACGGGGTTTTTGCGCGTATCCCTGACGGAACCGGGGAATTTATTGATTTTGCGGTGTCTACAAAAGGGGAGGCAAATATAGTTAAAAATCCGGTGGTTTTGAATGAGATACAGTCTAAGGACCCGCAAGGCGGACCGGATTGGATAGAACTTGCCAACAATACGGCAACTGAGCTGGATATATCAGGAATCGTGATCAAGGATGACGATGATACCCACGAATATACCATACCTGCAGGAACAAAGATTCCGGCCTATGGATTTATCGTGTTTACGGAGAATGATTTTGGGTTTGGCCTTGGGAAAAATGACAGGGTACGTATGTATGAAAACGATCTGCTCCTTGCGAGTACAACCTGGGTGGATCAGACAAGCCCAACCTGGGGCTTATACCCGGATGTGAACGGGAAGGAGTATAGAAATACGAAAGAACCAACTCCCGGCGCAGCCAATGTATTTGACGGGATTCCTGAGGTTATTGCATGGCCGGGGAAAGGGGAAGTGGTTCCCTTTGACACAGAACCCACTTTTTTGGAAGATTCTTCCGGATTAGATTTCTATAACGGCCAGCTGTATGCGGTGGACAATGGCACAGGGAAATTTTGGATATTGGATGCGGCGCAGGATGGAACGCTTACTTTTGCAGAAGGCTTTGAGAACGGGAAGCGGGTCCGTTTCCAAAAGGACGCAGATCATGCTTTTGCTGCCGGGCCGGACGCGGAAGGAATCAGCGTGGATGCGGAGGGGTTTGTATATATTGCTTCAGAACGTGACAATTCCGCGAAGGGTGTGAACTACAATGTAATCCTGAAGGTGGACCCGGGGGAAGAAGGAACAGATGTGATTGCGCTGCAGGAGTGGGATTTGACAGCGTCCCTGCCCCAGGTTGCGGCCAATACCGGAATAGAATCGGTAGAGTGGGTCTCTAATGAGGACGTGACGGACATGCTCTATGATCAGAACACGAATGCCGGATTTAACGCAGAGAATTATCCGGACGCTATAGCGGACGGCGTATTCTTCGTAGCATTGGAAGATAATGGACATGTATATGCTTACGTGTTAAATGAGGATGGGAGTGCCGTACAGATCGCGGACATCGACAGTAAGCTGGGCGGCGCCATGGCACTGGATTATGATACTTATGAAAAGGTATTGTGGGTGGCGGCGGATAATGGATTCGGCAACCGCGCGGCTGTAGTAACATTCACCGGTGAGGCGGACCCTAAGATCGTTCATGTAATGCCCGCGGGCGGTGTCGATGTATCAGGCAATAACGAGGGCTTTGCAATTGCCGAAGCAGGATATACCAGGGACGGCCAAAGACCGGTATATCATTTTCAGGATGGTGTAAAAACCGGAGCGTTAACCATTGGCTCTATCGCATGCGATTACAAGGACACGCCGCTGCCTGTGACATACCCGATTCTTGAGGGCGCGGATCAGACAGTTGTTCCTCAGGCTGACGGGACCGTTTTCATTCGGGTGCATGCAGATATACGCAAGTTTGTAAATGTAGCCGTAGACGGCAATACGTTGGATGGTACAAATTATAAAGTGACAGAAGGCTCAACAATCGTTACGTTTACATCGGAGTATCTGTCAGCATTATCCGTTGGTACCCATTCGGTTGTAATTAACTTTACGGACGGGGCAGCTGCCACATCGCTGACCTTGGCAAAGGCTTCTGACGGCGATAAGCCTTCAGGTGATGACAATGCAGGTACGGTTCCTGATGATAATAATGCCGGCACGTCTCCTGATACCGATAATAGTACCGGTACCGCTCCAGACACCGATAATAATACCGGTACTGCTCCTGATACTGACAATAATACCGGCACAGACAGTAATACGAATAATGGCAATAATACGGATACAAAGAACAAGTCCACGGAAAAAGCGTCGGCGCCTGACACGGGAGATCATACGCCTATCGTGTGGCTGTTCCTGTTGGCTATAGGAGCGGGAAGTATCACATTGGCATTTTTGCGGTTTTCAGGTAGGAAAAAAGAGGAAGGAATAGGATAGCAGAATAGAAATACGGAATACCAGTTCCTTATGAGCCGCAGGTAGAAGCCCGGGATACGGGCACATTGCTCAAAGTGTAAAAGATAATCCGAAAGGCGAATAACCATAAAGGAAATAAAACATCAGATAATAATTTATGTGAAAAAAATTTAAGCAAAATTCTTAGTAAAATAATATACAAAAAATCCATAAGATGTAATAAATACAGGACAGCCGGAGATTCCAATCTTCGGCTGTTCTCAAGCATAATATATTTCGTTGTCAGCAGAGGTTAGAGCATTACGGATTCGGTACGCTCAGCCCTCTTCAATTTTCAAGCCTGCCAGTTGTGCCAATTTACGGATAGAATTTTTTGATACTTTCTTTCCGTTGTAGTCAACCAAATCTTCCGACTCACCTGTAAAAATATCGCAGGGTTCATAGCGCTGCAGGATAATTTTATCCTCCTGCACGAAGATCTGTAAAGCATCACGTTCCTGCAGATGCAGTGTTTTGCGCAGCTCCATAGGTAAGGTTATACGGCCTAGCTCATCCAGGCGACGGACAACTCCAGTATCTTTCATAAACGCACCTCCCTATATTTAGTGTTAGATCCCTATATTTTTATTATAAATTTATTTGTTTTATATGGCAACCACATATTTGACATGTAATTTTCATATAGTGTAAAAAAATAGCAGCGGGAGTCTCTATGCTGAATTATTTATGGGGATTTATGATTGTGATCGGTGTCGTTTACGGCGCGATTAACGGCAAGATGCCGGAGGTTTCCAACGCGGCGCTGGACTCTGCCCAGGAGGCCGTCACGTTATGTATTACCATGGTGGGAATTATGTCGATGTGGGTGGGCCTTATGGAGATTGCCAAAGATTCGGGCCTGATCCAGGCCGCGACGAAAAAAATCCAGCCGCTGATCGGATTTCTGTTTCCGGACGTTCCCAAAGACCATGAGGCCCGGGAGCATATTACGACAAATATCATAGCGAATTTCCTGGGACTGGGCTGGGCTGCCACGCCGGCCGGGCTTAAGGCCATGAAGTCTCTAAAGGAGCTAAACGGGGACAGCAAGGTGGCCAGCGTTGATATGTGTACCTTTTTGATTGTTAACATCTCGTCCCTGCAATTGATCCCGGTGAATATCATCGCGTACCGGAGCCAGTATGGATCGGTGAATCCCACGTCCATTGTGGCGCCGGCCATTGTGGCTACCCTGATTTCCACTATCGTTGGGGTAGCCTTCGCTAAGATCATGGGCAGGAAAAGACATAAACAGGGCCATAGCTGACACTAAGAAAATCCGGGAAGGGATCTTTAACGGAATGGGACTGTAGGAAATAAATCAGTCATAGCAGATAGGAAACACGATTGAGGGTCTCACATGAATATCTGGTATGCAAATTTTATTACCTGACAGCCCCATATGATTTATAGTCAGATTCTTCTGGCGGCGTGGAATCCTTCATGTACGGCCTGCATAATTTTTCTTGGTTTGTTTACATCCCCTACAGGAATAATTTCCACACCTTTACATTTGGTGCGCAGCTCTTCCACCAATGCTTTTCTGGATTTTAATCCCAACGCACATATGACGGAATCGGCTGCATAAGACACTTCTTTTCCTCCGGTCTGGCAGACCACTTTGGCTCCGGTCATTTCTACAATTCTGTGATTCATCTTCAAATGAACTCCCAGCTCGGCTAGTTTCGCGTCCAATACCCATTTCGTATATACCGCCAGTTCCGGTGCTGCGGCAGGAAGCAGATCAATCATTGTCACCTCTTTGCCCTCTTCGGCCAGCACCATGGCCACTTCGCAGCCGACCAGACCGGCGCCGCAGACGATCACGGAATTACCGGTGCTTTCTTTGTGATCCAGGACTTTCAGCGGGTCCAGAATGGTGCTATCCTGTGCGCCGGGGATACCCGGCCTGAAAGTATCTGCACCGTTGGCGGCGATTACTGTGTCATAGCCGCCTTCCAGGATCATTTCCGGTGTCGCTTCGACATTCAGCCGGATATCCGCACCGCAGGACATGACGGCCTGAATCAGATAGCTGGTATAATCCCGGTAATCGATCTTAAAGTCCGGTAAAGAGACATAATAGAGCTGCCCGCCCAGTTCATGGTTCCTTTCAAACAGGGTAACCTTGTGGCCCCGTTCCACAGCGGTAAGGGCAGTCTGCATACCGGCGGGACCTCCGCCGATAACCGCTATATTTTTCTTCTTCATAGCCGGTGTAACCTGCGTGAAACCTTCGAATTCTTTTCCGGCTTCGGCGTTTACCGCACAGGAGATTCCACAGTTGCGCATGACTTCGCCAAGACATTCGTTACAGCGCAGGCAGCGCCGTATGGTATCGGCTTTTCCTTCTTTGATCTTATTGGCGTAATCGGGATCAGCTATGGTCTGCCGTCCGAAAGCAATAAAATCTGCGCCATTGTTTTCCAGTATTTCCTCCCCTTTTTCCGGAGTGATACTGCACACCGCAATGACTGGGACGGAAACATGTTTTTTCACTTCGGCGGCCAGGTCTGCAAGACTGGCTCTGGGAGTATAGTTCGGCGGGACCCACATGGAGGTGGCGACACCGCGGCTTAAGTTTAGACCCTCCGGGGATTTTTTCCCGGCCATCACCTCGTTATAGTTGTGGAGCCTGGAGTCCCAGGTCCCGGCAGATACGTGAATAGCGTCTGCGCCGGCCTCTTGTGCCATTACGGCAAATGAACAGGCTTCCTGCAAGGAGACCCCGTTCGGCACATCCTCATCTGCCGACAGCCGGTAGATCAACGGAAAGTCAGAACCGGTATATTCTTTAATCTTATGTATGGTTTCCAACGCGAAACGGGCGCGGTTTTCCAGGCATCCGCCGTATTCATCGGTTCTATGATTGGTATAGGCCGACAGGAACTGTAACGGCATATAACCATGTGCCCCGTGCAGTTCGATGGCGTCGAATCCACAATCTTTGGCCCTTGCTGCTGCCTGGCCATATTTTTCGATCAGTTCATGGATTTCATCGATAGTCATCTCCTTAGGGTTCTCTCCGGGAAGCTGCATGGTTCCAACTCCGGAGGGGGTGAGGGGCCGCTGGCCGGTAACGCCTTCCCCGGCAAAGCAACCGCCGTGAGCCAACTGCAGACAGACCTTGGCTCCGCCGGAGTGTACGGCGTGAGGAATCCGGCTTAAGCCGGGCATGAAGCTGTTTTTCGTGGCTTCAATTTCTCCGGGAATCACGCGCCCGGAGGGATCGGGACAGCATACCTCCGTGATAATCAGGCCCATACCGCCATTGGCGCGTCTGGCATAGTAGTTGACGATGACGTCGGACACTGTTCCGTCCGCAGCGGCCAGATTTGTACCCATACCGGGCATGACCATCCGGTTTTTCAGCTCCATAGTCCCTATTTTACCGGGTTCTAACAATTTGTCATAGTTCATGGGAATCCTCCTTATACAGATGAGTGTGTTAAAAAGATTTGATAATAGTTTAACAAACAATTCGGGGATTTTCATTGATGAGAGAGAAAAATAAACGGCCTTAAATTGTGCATTTGAACAATTTGAGGCCGTTATAGATTCATATCATAGGACATTATGGACAATTGCAGATTCAGGCGTACTTGAAAATCATCAAAATCTTCTTCGAGAAGCTCACGTATCTTATTCAGACGATAATTAATTGTGTTGCGATGGACATAGAGAGAGTCGGCGGTTTCACCAACATTCTGATTGTGCCGAAAATAACAGCGGAGCGTATCGACATAGGAACTTTTTTCACGAAGATCCGTTTCCAGCAGTATTTCAAATGAATGGCAGCGGTAGAGTTGGCGGTCGTCTCGGGTATAAGCGTGCTCCAGCAGCAGATTCGGCAGATATCTTTCATAAGGATACAGGTGCCGCGGGCTGACTAAGCGCAGATGGGGAAAAAGGCCGCATAGGCGGCGGGTCTCCCGGAAAGCCAGGGCCAGGGCTGACAACCCTTCTACGGGATGGCTCAGTGCGCAAAGCATCTGATGAGTTTCCATATAATGATCCACTGCATCACTGAAAAGGTACTGATAAGCTTTCTGACTGCGGAAACTTAAGATGAAGTAACCGGTGGTTCCATCAAAGGTATAGATACACAGATCCGCAGTTCGCAAAAAGAACTGACGCAGATCATCCAGATAGCGGCCGATATAGATCTGGTTATCTTCTCCGCATACACCGGCAACAGCATTCCACTGCCGGAACTGTAAATGCATGGACTCGGCACGGTTGTGTATCATAGCTTCCGACTGCATGTTGCCCAGAAGCAGATCTTTGGTAAATTCACTTTTCATCTGACCGACCGCAGCAGAGATGGTATTACTCTCACTGATTTTAACTGCGCACACTTCCGCTAACATCTGAAGAACGTACAGGTCCGGGGAGGTGATTCTTTTTTCGATTTCCAAAAGGGCAATATAACCTTTCGTCTTTGATCCGATCTTAATACGAGCCACAACCCGCTTGCTGCAGCCTTTGAATGCCTCATCGTCAACAAATAGAGGAATGGAGGAGTTCTCCAGACGTTCCCAGAATGCATTGACATCTGTCTGGTTCACTAATTTCATGGGGCTGTAGCTGGCGTTTATGATTTCATTCCAGATGGGATCGTCAACGTCCTGATTTTGGGTATAGGCTAAGAGCATGAAAGATTCGTCCGTGATCATCAGCGGGTTCTGTAACAAACGGCGCCCGAACTGCTCAAGCTCATGTAAGGAGGCGCCTCTCGAAACCATGGAAACCAGATCGATATATTCAGAACGAAGAAGTTCTTCCTGACGGACGGATAGCCTGTGAAGTTCCTGCAGCAGCAGACGTTCCAGGATTGGCACCGTATAGGAAGAATCCCTGAGCTGGATCTGGCAGCAGGATGATTTTGAATTATGACAGCTGTCCAATAGGAGGGATTCTCCTGCCGGATAGATGATTATACCAGCCTGCACGGGAAGGGAACCGGAAAACGGGGATTCACCGGGGGCGGCCAGGTATGCATAATGCTCGCCAGACTCCGGCGACAGGGGAGAGCCTGCGGACATTACTCCTGCAATGTCCGCAGATGTGGCTGGATCTCCGGTTATCAGCCGATAGGGAATCTGTTGTTCTTCCATAAATAAAAAGATATTCAGCATTGGTTTGCTCCCCTGCCATTAGAATGGAATCCCTGATTATAATCGGGCATTCCACATAGTTTCTTTAATTCCGGCCGCATGTTTACCTCGGGTTTCTTTGTTTTTGCGTCATTCATATTTTATCCTTTCCCGCCGGATATTACAATGTTCTTCTTTTGATTGTACCGATAAAAAACGCCCAGCCCATAGATTCCGGCGGAATAGACCCATTTCAGCGTCCTACGGTCAGTACGCCCAACTCATACAGCTCCCGGATATGGAACAGGAAATAATAAATGGGGTATGAGAGGAAGCTCCATTAGCTGGAATCAGAAGGATAGGTATGCGCTGATGTTAAGGCTCATATAATATATCAATGGAAACAAGGGACTTAATCAAATGAAATTTCTGGTCTTTATCTCTGATTTTATAATACCGCTTATGATATTTTACATAGTCGGGCATGGCATTTTGATGAAAAAAAACGTGTATGATGATTTCGTCAAAGGAGCAAAAGACGGATTCAAGACGGTGATACGGATCATGCCTACGCTGATCGGGCTGATGGTAGCGGTAGGTATTCTAAGGGCATCGGGGTTCCTGGATATGATTGCCGATGTTCTGGGGAGATTCACTAATGTAATCCATCTGCCGTCGCAGCTGGTACCGTTAATTATTGTCCGGATGTTTTCCTCCTCTGCGGCTACCTCTCTGGTACTGGATATCTTCAAGCAGTACGGGCCGGATTCTGTCCTGGGGACGATCACTTCGATTATGATGAGCTGTACCGAGACGATCTTCTATACCATGAGCGTATACTTTATGACGGCTAAGGTGACCAAGACAAGATATACGCTGGCCGGAGCGCTGGTGGCGACCTTTGCCGGGGTGGCGGCGAGCCTTATACTGGCTGGGATGCTTTAGAATGAGCGGAGACGGAGAGGGCGGCGAAAAAATTTGCCTGCGGATACTAAAGAGCCGCCGCTCCCCTCTCAGCCCTGCACTAAGACAAGTATATAACGTTACTAAAATATGATTGTAAGGGTTAGGTATGATTGGAATAATTAGAATAATTAGAACTGTTGGAATTATTGGAAAAGATGATAAGGAAAGTCTTTCGCCGTATATTGTTATCTGGTACAATTAAAAAAGCGGGGTTTACGAAGCAGCGTTGGCTGTTTTGGGCGGCGCATGTAAGCTGCAGAATGGATTTTTGGACAAAGGAGTATGTATCATATGCGGATAGAGAAAATGTTTCAGCCGGGGAAGCCGGTGCTTTCTTTTGAAATCTTTCCGCCTAAGCGGAACCGGGAATTAGAGGAGATCGACGATACATTGAAAGTATTATGTGAGCTGGAGCCGGATTTTATCAGCGTGACATTCGGGGCCGGCGGCAGCGGGATCAGCAGCCGAACGGTGGAACTGGCGAAGAAAATCCGTAAGGATTATCATGTGGAGCCGCTGGTTCATCTGACCTGTCTGAATTATTCGAAGCGGGAGATCTGTGAGATTCTGGATGAGCTTAAGGAGGCGGGACTTGAGAATATTCTCGCGCTGCGGGGCGACCGGAATCCGGAGGTGGAACCGAAAGAGGATTTTGCTTATGCCAGCGATCTGGTGAGATTTATCCGGGAATACGGAGGATTCCATATCAGCGGCGCCTGTTATCCGGAAGGGCATATGGAGGCGGAGAACCAGATCCAGGATATACGGAATTTAAAACATAAGGTCGACGAGGGGGTCAGTCATCTGGTTTCCCAATTGTTCTTCGACAATGAATTTTTCTATGGATTCCAGGAGAAGGCCCGGATCGCCGGGATCGATGTCCCCATCGAGGCCGGTATTATGCCGGTTATCAATAAAGCCCAGATCGAGCGGATGGTGTCCCTGTGCGGCGCGTCCCTGCCCCCGAAGTTCAGACGGATCATGAGCAAGTATGAAGACCGGCGGGATGCCCTCTTTGACGCGGGGATGGCCTATGCGGTGAGTCAGATCGTGGAGCTGTTATCCAATGATGTGGATGGGATACATATATTTACCATGAATAATCCGAAGGTGGCAAAGAGGATATGTTCAGAGATCAGGAATTTGATATAGTCGAAAGGGGACATGTCCATTCCGGTTTGGACATGTCCCCTTTTTACTCTGCACGAGTCAGCATCCGGGGACAGGCCCCTTCCGCCATTTGTTACCTAATAAGCCTATTTTATTGACGGAATGTGCCAGTCCCCTTTCTATTTGGACATGTCCCCCTTTCGATGTCCCTTTTGTCTTTACAGCCATCCAAGGGCCTCCACCCCGAGATAGATCATTTCCTCGTCCGCGGTATCCGGATGCAGCTGATTGCCGATCACACGCTTCAGTTCATGGTAAGGTATCATGCAGGACTTGATTCCGGTGGTGGTCATAGGGCATACATCAAAATAATGATGCTTGACTATTTCAAAGTTTTCTTCATTTAACTTCTTCAGTTCTTCCAGAAGAGCGGTCCGTTTTTGGGGAGCTTTTTCAATCAGCAGTTTCAGGTCCGCCAGCGCCATCCGGTAAATCACAGCGTTTCTGCGGTTTGCGCACAGCAGTTTCTGTATGTGGTTGACATTGGATTGGCGGGCGCCGCCCTTTTTAAGCTGATCCAGCAGATCGGACAGATCACGGATGATGTCTTCCGTAACCGCCATGGCTTCCCGGATTGCCGGCTCATCCTGGGGTTCCACCTTGTGGGCGGCGAAGGGCAGGTACTGGGGGAAGATATTTAACTGACTCTCATGTATGGTCAGCATATGCTGTAAAGCAAAGAGCACCCGGTCTGCGTATTCTCCGTACAGATGCTCGCAGCAGGCCCGGTAGAATGCGTCCTCCTCCATCTGTCCGCCCCAGGGGTAATTCGCGTGTACCATCAAATGCAGGAAGAAGCCGTACCACTCGAACATAAAGCCATTGGAACCTCCCACCATAAGCTCGGCGGCTTCCCTGTGCTGGCGCACGTCCTCCTCGATGTACTGCTGCAGCGGCTCGCTGTCACAGCGCAGACCGTTGCTGCGGAAGGTGCGGATCAGACGGCCGAAGCAGGCGGAGATGCCGTTGGATTCTGTGTCCCGGCCTACGATGCGTTCCGGTCCGAAGGCGTCGATCCATTTCAGGAATTCGCTTTTGGGAACGTAGAGGCCCGGTGACCAGAAGAACACCACGTCCTCTGGAATGGCGGCTTTGATGCGTTCCATATCCTCCGCAGACTTGATCAGCGGATTCTGGCGGAAAGCCCGGATTCCGATGACGCAGTCCGGGTTTTCCTCCTTTACCAGCTCGTAGACCTCCTGAAACAGAGAAAAGCTGGCCTGGAACATGGCCTCCGAAGGCGTCTGGCCATTCTTCAGGAAATTCTTTTTGCAATCGTCACAGCCGCAGAACCAGGACGCTTCTTCGCTTTCCTCAAAATCGATCCCGTCAAATCCCAGCTGTACCACTCTGCGGATGCAGTCCTTCATATAGCGGATGTTCTCTTCTTTGGAAAAGCACATCCGGTCAAAATCATTGATATAAGAGGAGCCCTCCGGCAGAACCATCCGCTTTTCCTTATGCACACACGGATAACCGCCGGAGTAGCTGTTCAGGCCCATATAGGCGTATACCTTTACACCCAGGTCATGGGCATCTGCGATCAGTTTCGAGAGAAATTCATCCGCCAGGTTCGGATGGGTAAAGGTGGTGGACAGGAAAGCGTCCGCCTCCGCATTGTACAGCTGCACCTGTACATCCCGGAATTCGGACTCCGGATAACCAGGCATGTGAAAGGGCCAATAGCCATAGATGCATAAGTTAAACTGGTTGATTTTCAAGTCCGCGCAGACGTTCAGATACTCCAGCCACTCCTCATAGCCAAACAGCTGCATGTCAAATCCGATCCGTCCGTATCCGGAATACCAGGTCAGGCAGTTGGACAGGCTGCGTTTTTCTATAAGCGGCCAGTCTGTGATCTCGCACAGGCTCAGGGCATAGCCATCCGGTTTCTCAATCAATAGCTGTTTTAAAGTAGACAGGCCGTGTCCCAGTCCCTCTCTCGTGCCGCACTGCAGGTACGTCCTGTCCCGGCCTACCAGCAGCCGGTAGCCCTGCAGCCGGAACAGCCGCTTCGGCGCTTCCCCGGGTATGGAGGCGAAGGGCGTAACCTGGATCTCATAGTCATTTCCAACGGAAAGGCCGGGTAGATCCCAAAGCTTGCGTTTTAAAAGTCCATCGGCGTTATATTCCCTGCTTCCGGTCACACATATGCTTTGGAAAACCTTGGATGTACCATCCAGGTTTTGTATTTGTTTTGGTTCTGGTATCAGCATAGCATCCCTCCTGTTTTTATTTCTCTGCCTTTTTACGGAAAGGTTGGCTTAAGGGACGGCATCCGCCGTCCCCGCCAAACCATTTGGGGCTGTTTCCCGGTTAATTATAATAATCTTTCAGCTCTTCTACCTGCGCGGCCTTCTCGCTCATATAGTCCGCTACGTTGTCTCTCGTCACCAGCACCACGTCCGGATTGTAGGTGTCGGATTCGAAGGTTTCCCCCCGGTACAAGGCCAGACCAGCCGTGACCGCCTGTACGCCCATAGCGATGGGATCCTGCACCACAGTACTCTGCAGTGTGGAATTGGGATCTTTGAGGGCTTCATAGATCGCGTCGGAATCATCTACGCCGAAGAGGGCCACATCCTGTCTTTTAGCCGTGACGATGGCGGAATTGGCTCCCTCCACCTGGGTCTGGTTGGAGGCGAAGATCACATCCAGGGTATCCTTCCCGTATACCTGCAGGATATCATCGGTCAGCGTCATCATGTTCACCGCGCTGAAATCGGTGGGGAACTGCTCGTCAACAATCTCAATGCCTGGATACTCTGCTATGACTTCCTTGAAGCCCTCGGCACGGTCTATCATGCTGGTCGTCGTCTTGGAGGACAGGATCGCGATGGTTCCCTTGGCCTCCCCGTATTTTTCCGTCAGGTATGCCACCGCATTTTCCCCGGAGGTTCTGCCGATCTGTTTATTGTCGGAGGCGATCCAATAGTCCACCCCTTCTTTGGTTCGGATGTCACAGCTGACAATGATGATCCCCTTCTCCTTTAGTTCCTGGAAGGTTTTTACCATACTGGTATCGTCTGTTTCCTCCGTAATCAGGATCTTACAGCCCATGGCGATCAGATCCTCCACCTGTTCCACCATGACGGAGGCGTCCCCGCCGTGATAAAGTTCATGGAATTCACAGCCTGCCTCATCTGCCGTCTTATGCGCGGCAGCTCCCATATCCATAAAATAAGAAATAGTGGAATAATTGGCAAAGCCAATGATCGGGTTGTCGTCAGCTGCAGCCGCAGCCGGCGCTGGTGTCGCCTCCGGTTCTTCCGGTTCGACAGAGGCCTGCGCAGGTTCTGCCCCGGCAGGTTCCGCCTGCGGCGTCTTTTCCTTTGAGCCGCAGCCGGCCAGCATGGTGAGCACCAGGATCAGCGCCAACAGGGAACATAAGGTTTTCTTCTTCATAATACAGATTCCTCCTTTCATGGTTGCGAGCATGCTCTCATTGCTGTGAACATTAGCTTCTGTTTTTCGCGAGCATAGGCTCATACTTTTTTCTTTGTATAGATCAGAGCTGCGACGATCAGCGCCACCGCTTTGACTACTAACTGCCAGAATGAACTGACTCCGTTCAGATTCAGGGCGTTGCCAAGTACGGTTATGAACATGGCTCCGATCACCGCTCCCAGGATACTCCCCTGCCCTCCGTAGAGATTGATTCCGCCCAGGATAACCGAAGCGATGGCGTCCATCTCCAGCCCCTCGCCCATGGCCGGGTCTCCCATATTCATCCGGGCCGCGTAGATCACCCCCGCAAGGGCGGCGAACATACTGCAGAGGGCATAGGCCGTTATCTTGGTTTTCAGCACACCGATGCCGGCCAGACGGGCAACCTCCTCGTTTCCGCCGATGGCATACAGATATTTCCCCAGAACCGTCTTGTTCATCAGCAAAACTATAATGATAACGAGAACGATCATGAGAATGGCAGGAATGGGGATGGGACCCAGATACCCCCGTCCAATGTCTGTAAAGCTGTCGGGAAGTCCGATGATCTGTGCCCCGTCGTTGTACAGATAGGCGGCTCCTCTGGCCGCATTCATGGTAGCCAGGGTCACGATCATGGCGGAGATATTAAACTTCGCGATGATAATCCCGTTCAGCAGCCCGAATACGATTCCGAAAAGGACGGCCAGCAGCACCGCGGCAAAGGTGGGCAGGTTCCAAAAGGAAACGCCTCCGGCCGCCACCATGCCGGACAGGGCCACCAGAGCGCCCACGGACAAATCGATTCCCGCGGTAATGATCACGATGCCTTCTCCCAGAGCCAGAATAATGACAGGACTTACCTGACGAAGAACATTCAGGGCATTCTGGGTCGTCAGAAACTGTTTGCTCATCGCGGACGCTGCGGCGATCAGCAGGACCAGCAGATATAAAACACCGAATTTCAATAAATGATTGCTTATGGAAAAATGCCTTTTCATTCCGGTTCCATTTCTCATACTCTCACACTCCTAACGTCGCCAGTTTCATAACCGCTTCCTCTGAGACGGTCTCTCCCACCTGCCTTACGATTTCCCCGGTAATGCTGCCGTTTCGCATGACCAGAATCCGGTCCGCCAGGGAAAAGAGCTCCGGCATCTCCGAGGATATGGCCAGGACCGCCATGCCTTCATCCCTCAGTTCCCGGATCAACCGATGGATCTCCGACTTCGATCCCACATCAATGCCCCGGGTGGGCTCATCCAGAATCAGCAGCTGCGGCCCCAGAGCGAGCCACTTAGCCAACACTACCTTTTGCTGATTTCCGCCCGATAGTGTCTCGGCCCATGCATTTTCACCGGAAGTCTTGATCGCCAGATGCTCCATATACCGCGCTACCGTCTCGTTCAGCTGTTTTCCGTTTATGACTCCCAGTCTGCTTACCTGCCCGTATATAGGCATTCCGATATTGTTTTTCACCGACATGGACAGACAGACCCCCTCATGCCTCCGGTCCTCCGTCACCCAGGCGACTCCCTCTAAGATCATGCGTTTGGGCGTCAGCTTTCCCATCCGCTTTCCGCCCACCAGTACTGTTCCCTGCTGCATGGCGCGCAGGCCGTGAAGAGTACGGATCATCTCTGTGCGTCCGGAGCCTATGAGTCCAAAGATACCTACGATCTCTCCGGCATAGACCTTCAGATTCAGGCCTTTGAGCTCCACCTCACCGTACTGCCTGCTGCAAAGGTCCCGGACTTCCAGTACCAGCCTCCTGTCTCCCTCAAACTGCGGGCTGCTGTATTCGTCATGAATATCGCGGCCGACCATGAACTGAACCATATGTTCAATGGTCACGTCCTCAGTCTGTTCCCGGCGGACCAGCTGGCCGTCCCGCAGAACCGCAATGCTGTCGCAAAGCTCCTTGATCTCATCCAGTTTATGGGAAATGAAAATAATCCCGGCGCCCTGTTCCCGCAGCATGGGAAGAATCCGTTTGAGACAGAGCATCTCCCGCTCCGTGAGGGATGAGGTGGGCTCATCCAGTATCAGCACTTCGATGGTTCCCGCCAGGCTTTTGCAGATCTCCACCAGCTGCTTTTGCGCGGAGGAGAGCTCCGCCACTTTTTGGTTCACGTCAATATCAATCTCAAACTGCGTGAGAATCTTCCGGGCTTCTTCCCGGCACTCCTGCTTTCGGATAATCCCCGGCCCTTTCCGCAGCTCCTTTCCGAGAAAAATATTTTCCGCCACCGTCATTTCCGGTAAAAGAGACAGCTCCTGATGTACGATCTGGACGCCGTACTGGGATGCCTGGGCCGGCGTCAGATGGGAATAGGCTTTTCCGTTTAAAAGGATAGTACCCGTATCGGGTTTGAGCGCTCCGGACATAATGTTCATCAGAGTGGATTTCCCGGCGCCGTTTTCACCGATCAGGCCCAGAATCTCCCCTTTTTTCAACGTCAGACTCACCTGATGGAGCGCTGCGGTCCCGCCGAAGCGTTTGCTGATATCCTGCAGCTCGACCACGATCTGCCCTCTGTTTGTTTGTTTCACCTTCACACCACCTTCCCTTTTTCGTTTACTTAGGTGTTACTTAAATTTTATCGGTTTCCACCCATGCAAACAACTGCGCCAATTCTCAATTATGTGTGAAAATTCAAAGACTTTCTGACATTTACTTTTGTTTGTCTGAAATTGTCGAAAAATTATGCTATTTTTCTGATATCAGGACCGTTTGCTAAAAAATTGACACACTTTTGCATCTATGTTACGATGCATTTAGAAAGGGAGGAATGAGGGGGAGTTAGTGTGAACGAGATACTTCGTCTGGACCACGTCCAGTTCAGCGACGCTTATGGCAATCTGCTAAGTAATTTCAATTTCAGCGTACAGGAGGGCGAGATTCACGGCATCATCGGTGATTACGGTGTCACTCATTCCACACTGTGCAGTCTGTGTACTGGAACTCTGCAGCCGGAGCGGGGTCAGATCTACTACTGTGATCAGCCCGTGGGTCGGCTGTCCTTTGCGGAATCCAGGCAAAAAGGGCTGTATGCCATCGCCAGCGGAAAGAATCTGCAGGGGAATATGAACGTGCTGGAGAACATCTATCTCATCGCCCGCCGGCAGTTTGGATGGCAGTTCCGGCGCCGGCAGATTGCCAGGCAGGCGCTGCAGTACCTGGAATTTTTTGATATTCCCATACCTCTGCAGGAGTGTGCGGACAATCTCACGGATCTGCAAAGCTGCATGGTCTCCATGACAGGCGCCATCATCGCCGGGGCTAAGCTGTTCATTCTGGATGAGATTACCTCATCCTTAAATGAACAGGACGCCATTGCTTTCCAGAAGGTCTTATCCTGCCTGAAATACAAGGGCCTTTCCGTCGTCTGTATGGTGCACCGCATCGAAGAACTGGTACGCTACACGGACAGGGCCACGCTGGTCAAAAATGGGACCACGGTCCGATGTATGGAGAAAAATGATTATTCCTATGACAAGATGCTTGCCATGCTTTTGATCTGACAGGAGGTGCATACGATGTATAAGATACTGATTGCAGACGATGAATTCTGGGTAACTGCCCTGGTACGCAACAGCATCGACTGGACCGGTATGAACCTGGAGCTGGCGGGAGAGGCGGAAGACGGCGGCGAAGCCTATGAGAAGATTCTGCGCCTGCGGCCGGATATCGTCATCACCGACATCCGGATGCCGGGGCTTAGCGGAATCGAGCTGATGGAGAAGGTCCGGCTGACCGATCTGAAGGTGGAATTCATTATCTTGAGCGGATATGACAGTTTTGCCTACGCCCAGGCCGCTATGAAGTACAATGCTGTCAGCTTCGTACTGAAGCCTCTTGAGGAAGAAGAACTCCGCCAGGCGCTGCAAAGCGCAGTGGAGCGGCTCAGCAGCCAGCAGATCATCCGGCAGACGGCGTCACAGGCACGGAGCCGGCAGGAAGAACTGCGCATGGAATTCCTTCTCAGGACGGTCCGGTCCGGGGACGAGGATAATTATGCGCTCTCGCTGGAGGGAATCAATCAAAAATATGACTGCCATTTCCGGGACGGCCACTTTTTCGTCATGATTACCCATATGGAGCGGATTCCAGAACCAGTTCTTCTGCAGCAGATCACTGACGCTTCCCTCCGCCTGCTGAGGGACTGTGCTTATGACAGCTATGCCTTGCGGGACGGCCGACGCCTGATTCTGATGATCAATACTGCGTTCACACCTTCTGAGGACTATACCCGTCTGGCAAAGGAGCTCTTCCGGTGCCAGGATAGTCTGTGCAGACCTGCCGGCATCCAGCTCACGGCTGCCCTGGGACCTGTCTCCAATAGCTGGCCCCTGCTTCACCAATCCTATGAGGCTGCTTTTTGCCTGTTGCGCAATCGTTTGAATGACGGATGGGGCCGCCTATATCTCTGGAGCAAACCGAAATCCGGCCGCGACAACCCGCACAACCGTCTTTCTGTCCGCAGGGAGCTGCAGCTTACGACACTTATGGAAACTTTTGAAACTGAGGAACTGGAACAGAATCTGAACGATATCACAGACCAGATGCTGCAGATCTCCGGGAAGAGCAGTGATCTTTTTTCCATGCTGGAACAAATCAGCAAGCTGTACTGCCAGACGGCAGCCCAGATGTGTATTGGCTCCCAGATCGGACTGCTGACGGTCCGGGAATATCTGGAGCGCATGGAGGAGTGTGACACGATCCAGCAGATGAAACGCGCGATGCGGGAACTGTTTGTTCTTCCTCTTCGCGCTTATTACCAGGAGCATGCCCGTGATGAGACGAATATTTCAGCTCAAATGAAGCGGTATGTGTCCCGGCATTATCAGGAAAATATTCGTCTGATAGACGTGGCAAACCAGCTTTACCGGACGCCCTCCTATATTGGTTACATATTCAAGCGGGACACGGGTACCAGTTTTTCAGAGTACCTGGCCGCCTATCGGATCAACATTGCCAAGACCTACCTGACGGATACCCAGCAGACCATTGCGGGTGTGGCTGAGGCTGTGGGATTTGGCGATATGCGCCATTTCAGTAAGACCTTTCAGAAGCTGGTGGGCATGACTCCCTCTGCCTACCGTAAGAAATCCGGCAGGTGATTCTATGAAAAAGAAAACCAGAGCACAGACCTATTCCGGACAAAGACCTGTTCGCCTTCATATCAACAGTGTCCTGTTGCTGGCCCTCATGCTTTTTCTGGTGGGGGGAAGTGCGGCTGTTGTGCTGTACGCTGTATTTTGGCCGGATTCCCTGTCCGTACTGCCCCTGAAGCTGCTTGCGGCATTGTTCTGCGGACTCTGCTTGCTGGTGCTGGGGTTTTATATTTTTGCCGTCTATCTGCCCACACGCCGCCTGAATGCGGCCCTCCATCAGATCGCGGACGGAGATTTTGATCATCTTCTATCGGAAGAAGGGATCACGGAGCTAAGCGGCATGGCGGGTGAATTTAATTCCGTTCTCTTATCCGTCCGGCAGATCATCAACAACGAGTACAACAGTAAGCTTCTGAAGAAGAGGGCGGAACTCAATGCGCTGCAGAGCCAGATTAACCCGCATTTTCTCTATAATACCATTGACTCCATCCGCGGGCAGGCTCTCGTGGACGGTTCCAAACCCATTGCCGACATTGCGAAAGCTCTGGCCTCCATCTTCCGCTACTGTATAGACGCGCCTGATAATCTGGTTACGGTGCAGGAAGAGCTGCAGCATGTGGTCAACTATTTTTCTATCCAGCAGTTCCGGTTCCACAACCGGTTCCGCTTGGCTACGGATTTTGAAGAGCAGAATTCAGATCTGCGCTCCTGCTATCTCCCCAGGCTTACCCTGCAGCCTCTGGTGGAGAATGCCATCGCTCACGGGCTGGAGCCGAAAACCGGTCCTGGACTGGTACGGATAAAACTCCGCGCCTCCCGAAGCCGCCTGATCATTACTGTAGAAGACGATGGAATAGGGATAGAAGCTGCCCAGCTGGAACGGATTAACAACGCTTTGCTCGTCTCGGATAAAAAACTGCTGGATGGCTCCCCAAAGAAAACGTCAGGAAACCGGTGTGCCCTCCTGAATGTGAATGAGCGTATCCGTATCACATTCGGAGAAGCATACGGCGTCCGGCTGTACAGTACTTACGGTGTGGGGACCCAATGCGAAATCGTAATTCCGATGATCAGTGTAAACCCGGAATATAATTTATAAAATGGATATGTCCCAGGTTGGAATGGACATGTCCCAAACTGGAATTGACATGTCCCAAACCGAAATGGACATGTCCCAAACCGATCTGGACATGTCCCAAATTACGATGTATAATGTGGATAAGTTCCGGGAAGGGAGACCGCGCTGTGGATACGTACCAGACACTGAACGATGTCCTTGTGAATCTGTTTCGAGATATAATGGATCTGGAGCAGAAAGCGATCATAACGGATGAGTTCAAAAATATCAGCAATAATGACATGCACATTATCGATGCCATCGGGGAAGATGGCTGTAAAAGCATGTCCACAGTGGCCAAATCACTGTCTGTTACGGTGGGCACGCTGACCATCGCGATCAACAGCCTCGTGAAGAAGGGATACGTGAGCCGGGTGCGCAGCGAAGAGGACCGCAGGGTCGTGCTGCTCTCACTTTCTGAAAAAGGAAAGAGAGCCTTCCTCCACCATAAGAGATTCCATGATGCCATGATACAAAAGGTATTGGAAGGCCTCAATGAACAAGAGACGGAAGTGCTGGTAAGGGCGCTTCAGAATTTAAGAGGATTTTTTTACGGACTCTAGCCAGGGGATCATATATTTCTCCACGATATCAAACGGCGCGGGTCCGCATTTTAACAAAAATTCATGAAAATCTTTCAGCTTAAACTGATCTCCCAGATAATCCTGGGCCTGTTTCCTCAGATCCATAAATTCCAGACATCCCACATAATATTTCAAATAGTTGCCGGGAGCCTCCACGATGGCGTGATAAATCTCACTTACCACATCGGGGTTTGAGATGCCGTAGTCATTCAGATAGGCCGCTGCGTCATCCGGTGTCCAGCCGTCATAGTGGATGCCGATATCCAGATGTGCGTAGAGATTCAGGGTCACCGACTGATTCGACTGCAGCAGCTTCGCCAGCGCCCGGTCGATGTCCGCGAACCCATAGGAAATCATTTCCACATAAGTGGCCCAGCCTTCCACATATCCGGGGAAATTCAGCAGGCTGCGGACACAGTCCGGCGAGATGGAATTCGAATAAACTGTCTGATATAAATGTCCCGGATAACCCTCGTGGGCCAAAGTCGTATACAGATCCAGTTTATCCGGCTTGCTGCCCTGGTTGATATAGATCACATTGGAGCTCATATCATCAATGGCCGGTGTCAGATAAAACGCCGGGCTTAAATGTTTCTCCAGAGAGGGATGCACATATTTCACCGTACAGGATACCGATGGCGGCGTCGGGAAAAACGGCGTCATTTTATTCTGAAGATCCACCAGGATTTCGTTGGGGTCCGTCTGAATCCCGTCATAACTGTCCAGCTGATCCAGAATATCCGGATGCTGTCCGATCACAGCCGCCATAGATTGAAAATCGGCTTTCATCTGTTCATCCAGCATTTCCTGGATCTGCGGAATCGTCCGGGCCGAGCCGGTATCCGAGCGGACGATATATTCATAATATTTCTTGCCATTTTTAAAATAGCAGAGTCCGTATTCGTTTTTACATTTTTTCTCCAGCGTTTCCAGTCCCCCGATAATGGCCTGATAAGCGGGGATCACATCCTGTTCTACGATGGCGGCGTTCTGTTCTATGTAAGACTGCTTCATGTCATTATCCAGATCCGGAACAGTCTCCAGTTTTTCCGGGAATATAGTCAGTAAGAAATTGCCATCTTCCCCGGAAATATATTCCCTGCACTGGGAAATCACATCTTCTGCAGCATAAGAGGGCATAAAAAGCCCCGCCTTAGCCTTTTCTTTTTCAAAATCCATCAGGCTTGCGTAATACTCATCCAGCTGGGAAAGCAGCATCAGATAGTTATCCACATCCTGCCTGTTCCGGAACTCATACTCTGCAAACAACACAGGCAGCTGGGCCTGGGTGCCTATCGTAGGGCTTAAAGGCTCCCCATACAGATACAGATCCGCGCAGGAAAGCTCCGTAGTAAAGTAGCTGTCCAGTATATCGTACGTCAACTGGTCCTCCAAAGACAGATCCTCATACGGAAAACTATGCAGTACAGCCTGATAATTCTCCATACTCATGACTGCGGCCTGCATAGATTCCTTACTAAAATCGCCAAGTGTAATTTTTGGGTCCGTAATCCCATACGCAGCCGGATCAGCCAGCGTATAGTGCAGATTCAGCGTATTACTGGAAATCTCATTTACAAACACATCATGCGTATATTCCTGAAAAGACGTATAATTATTTTTAAGGGTATTTTTCGGAGAGGTAGAATTGCAGCCGCCGGCTGGAAGCAGAAGTGCTGCAGTTAGTAGGAGGGCCAGAACCCGTGTTAGATATTTTTTCATACTGTCTGCCGTTCACATATGATTTCATAATATTCTATGAAAAAAATAGGAAAGTATGCCGGTTACCGGGGATTGCTATGGGCCGGGAAGAACCCAGGGAGGCGGGAGGCGGACACCTGAGTTGAGCTGCGGAGCGGGCACCAGTCCTTTGGCGGGCTGCGGGCTGGAAGCTGGCTGCTGCTAAGTGAAATCCAGGCCGCAGATTCAGGAACCGGGCCCATTCACCAGAAACACATGATGTGTTTCCGGTTCAGAGGCCCTTGCCCGTCGGACGTGAAGTCCGCCGTGCATCCTGAATCTGCGGCCTGGATTTCACTAAGCAGCAGCACAGCCGCCCGATGCCCGCCAAAGGACTGGTGCCCGCCCCGCAGCTCAACTCAGGTGTCCGCCTCCCGCCTCCCTGGGTTCTTCCCTTTTTTGGTGAACGGTAAGCAGTTAAGACATATTAACGATTACTGGATCTCAGTCTATCAGACCATGGAAAACGGCTTATTTTAAAGCCGGGGTGAGCGGGCAGCGGCCCTTATCCAATTCCCCTATTTACCATAAAGTCTGCAAATAGCATTCGAAGAAAATGCAGAAGGAAGGAGGATTGACTCCTTGACAACCTGGTAGCGGTGTGCTAGGCTGGACTATATTGAACATGTACGGAAACGCAGAGAGGAAGAGAGTAAGCCTGTGCGCCTGAATTACAGAGAATTCCCATGAGCTGAGAGGGATGTTCGGGACCTGGTCGAAGATGGCTTCTGAGCAGCGCACCGAGCAGGATAATCTGTAAGGCTGCGACAGGTCCGCCTGTTATAGCGGGAAGTATAGGAATGGATACATTTTTATACTCACAGAGGCCTTGTTTCGTGAGAAGCAGGTGAATGGAAGTGGTAACACGGGCAGAATGCCTGTCTTCTTGAAAGAGAAGGCAGGTTTTTTTATTTCATAGGACAGTGCTCCTATGAAATAAAAAACGCTCCGTAGGGATCGCACTACGGCGGAAAGGAAAATGCCGCTTGCGCGGCCCGCCGAAGGCGGAAAGTTTCACAGGCGAAACTCTTTGTGATTCATAGGATAGAGTTTTCTATGCCGCGTTTTCTTAGAAGGAAAGCAAAAAAGATAGCAAAAACGATAGGAGGAAGTTACATTGGGTAATTCAAGAGAGAAATATTATATTACCACAGCAATCACGTACACATCAGGGAAGCCGCATATCGGTAATACGTACGAGATTATTCTGGCGGACAGCATCGCCCGCTTCAAAAGACAGCAGGGATACGATGTGTTTTTCCAGACAGGGACCGATGAGCACGGTCAGAAGATAGAGCTGAAAGCAGAGGAGGCGGGCATAACGCCGAAGGAATTCGTGGACGGCGTGGCCGGGGAAATCCGTCAGATCTGGGACCTGATGGATACTTCTTATGATAAATTTATCCGTACCACGGATGCGGAGCACGAAAAACAGGTGCAGAAGATTTTTAAAAAATTATATGATCAGGGAGACATTTATAAGGGCCATTATGAAGGACTTTACTGCACTCCCTGCGAGGCATTTTTCACCGAGTCCCAGCTGGTAGACGGCAAATGCCCCGACTGCGGCAGGCCTGTACAGCCGGCCAAAGAAGAGGCCTATTTCTTCCGTATGAGCAAATACGCTGACCGGCTGATCCAGCACATTAATGAGCATCCCGAATTCATCCAGCCGGTATCCAGAAAAAATGAAATGATGAATAACTTCCTGCTCCCCGGACTGCAGGACCTGTGCGTATCACGGACTTCCTTTAAATGGGGAATCCCCGTGGATTTTGATCCGAAGCATGTGATCTATGTATGGCTGGACGCGCTGACCAACTATATCACCGGAATCGGCTATGACTGCGACGGCAGCTGCACGGAGCAGTTCAAAAAGGACTGGCCCGCAGACCTGCATCTGATCGGCAAAGACATTATCCGTTTCCACACCATCTACTGGCCCATTTTCCTGATGGCGCTGGATCTGCCGCTGCCGAAGCAGATATTCGGTCATCCCTGGCTGCTGCAGGGCGACGGCAAGATGAGCAAATCCAAAGGAAACGTCCTGTACGCGGACGACCTGTCGGATTTCTTTGGAGTAGACGCAGTCCGCTACTTCGTCCTCCACGAGATGCCTTTTGAAAATGACGGTGTTATCTCCTGGGAACTGATGGTAGAGCGGCTGAATTCCGATCTGGCCAATACGCTGGGCAATCTGGTCAACCGGACGATTTCCATGTCCAATAAATATTTCGAAGGAATCGTAACCAATACCGGAGCTTCTGAGCCGGTCGATGAAGAATTAAAAGCCGTCATTCTGGAAGCTCCCAAAAAAGTGGCTGGGAAAATGGATGGTCTGCGTGTGGCAGACGCCATTACCGAGATCTTCTCCATATTTAAACGCTGCAATAAATACATCGATGAAACCGAGCCCTGGATACTGGCAAAAGAGGAAGCCAAAAAAGACCGGCTTGCCACCGTGCTGTATAATCTGGTGGAAGGTATCTGCATCGGGGCAGCCCTGTTAGAACCCTTCATGCCCGCCACCTCAGGCAAGATCCTGACCCAGCTGAATGCGCCGGCCAGAGGCTTCGACGCGCTGGACACATTCGGAACCTATCCTTCCGGAACCAAAGTCATCGAAAAACCGGAGATCCTCTTTGCCCGCCTGGATCTAAAAGAGGTTTTGGAAAAAGTAGAGGCCATGCAGGCGGCTAACGCGGCTCCTCAGGAAGAAAAGCCCGAAGAACCCGGGATCGACATAGAACCGAAAGCGGAGATCACCTATGACGATTTCATGAAAATGCAGTTCCAGGTAGGGGAGATTATAGCCTGCGAGGAAGTGCCTAAGTCCAAAAAATTACTATGTTCCCAGGTGCGAATCGGCAGCCAGGTTAAACAGATCGTATCCGGAATTAAAGCTCACTATAAACCGGAGGAAATGATAGGCAAAAAGGTCATGGTTCTCGTAAACCTTAAGCCGGCCAAGCTGGCAGGAGTACTCTCAGAAGGAATGATCCTGTGTGCGGAAGATGCAGACGGGAACCTGGCTTTGATAAGCCCTGAGAAATCCATGCCCTCCGGTGCACAGATCTGCTGATCTCATACGTGAATCACTAATTTTAAAAGCAGAAAGGATTGGATTCATGATAAGACCGAAGTTTGAACGCATATTAGAAGAACTGAAGATGACACTGAGTGAAGTCAGCGAGGAACAGGTTGCCAGGATGGTAGAGTGCATTGTGAAGGCACCCCATATTTATTTTGCCGGGGTTGGACGTTCCGGCAATCTGATCCGTACCTTTGCCATGAGGATGATGCATGCAGGGCTGAATGCCTACGTGGTAGGCGATACCGCAACGCCGGGGGCCCAGCCGGGAGATCTTCTGATCGTCGGCAGCGGTTCCGGTGAGACGGAGAGTCTGATGGCCTATGTGGCCAAAGCGAAACGGCTGGGGCTTCATGTCATTACGATTACCAGCTTTGCGGACTCCAGTCTGGCCCGGGCGGCAGACCATGTGCTGCAGATACCGGCTCCCACACCGAAGTCGGATAAAGCCAGTAAATTTACATCCTTCCAACCCATGGCTAACCTGTATGAACAGTCATTTTTGATTTGCCTGGACGCTGTCAGCATGGAGGTAATGGAAGCACTGGGGCTTGACTCGGACACCATGTTTAAACGGCATGCCAATTTGGAGTGACACATGAATATGACGAAGATATTTGAGAGCCACGCTCATTATGATGACGAGGCGTTTGACCAAGACCGGGAGGAACTGCTGGGGAAAATGCAGCAGCAGGGAATCGAATACATTATCAATATTGGGGCGAACATAGATTCTTCCAAAACAACGGTGGATCTGACGGAAAAATACCCGTTTCTGTACGGCGCAGTCGGAGTTCATCCCAGTGATACTGCGGAACTGGACGAACAGAAGATCGGCTGGCTGAAACTGCAGTGTGAAAGGCCGAAAATCGTAGCCGTAGGAGAGATCGGCCTGGACTACTACTGGGACGAGCCTGAGCGCCCGGTGCAGCGGAAGTGGTTCTGCCGCCAGCTGGAACTGGCCCGGGAGGTGAAGCTTCCTGTAGTCATTCACAGCAGGGATGCGGCAAAGGACACGCTGACGATCATGAAGGAAATGCATGCGGAAGAGATCGGCGGGGTGATTCACTGCTTTTCCTACTCCAAAGAGATGGCGGAAGAATACCTGAAGTTGGGATTCTATATCGGGGTTGGCGGAGTGGTTACGTTTAACAATGCGAAAAAATTAAAAGAAGCTGTGGAGTTCCTGCCGATGGACAAGATCCTGCTGGAGACTGACAGTCCGTACCTTTCTCCGGTCCCCAACCGGGGAAAGAGGAACTCCTCCCTGAATCTGCCGTACATAGCCCGGCAGATCGCGGAGCTGAAAGGCATCTCTTACGAACAGGTAGTGGAGATCACAAACCGGAATGCCCGAAAATTATTCTTCCGGAACTAAAAGTACAAAAGGGGACATGTCCAAATCGGTTTGGGACATGTCCAAGTTGAAATGGACATGTCCCAAACTGAAATGGACATGTCCCAAACCGATTTGGACATGTCCCCTTTTTACTTTTTATAGAAGTGAAGGAGGCTTTATGGCCACATTAGGAAATCCCAGGAATACCATTGAGATTCTGAATAAGTATAAGTTTGTGTTCCAAAAGAAATTCGGTCAGAACTTTCTGATCGATACCCATGTACTGGAGAAGATCATCCGGGCTGCGGATATCACGAAGGAGGATTATGTGCTGGAGATCGGTCCGGGTATCGGAACCATGACCCAGTATCTGGCGGAGAACGCCCGGGAGGTTATGGCTGTGGAGATCGACCGGAATCTGATTCCGATTCTGGAGGATACGCTGGCCGGTTATGATAATGTGACGGTGGTTAATGAAGACGTCCTGAAACTGGATCTGCCGGAGGTGGTTCAAAAGAAGAATGCGGGGAAGCCCATCAAGGTGGTGGCGAATCTGCCTTATTATATTACGACCCCAATTATCATGGGTATCTTCGAGAGCCACGTTCCGCTGTACAGCCTGACGATTATGGTACAAAAAGAGGTGGCAGACCGGATGCAGGCGGGGCCGGGATCAAAGGACTACGGGGCCCTGTCATTGGCCGTACAGTATTATGCGAAGCCCTATATCGCGGCCAATGTTCCTCCGAACTGCTTTATGCCCAGACCCAATGTGGGGTCCGCGGTGATCCGGCTGACGAAGCATGAGAAGGCTCCGGTGGAAGCGAAGGATGAGAGGTTATTGTTCCGCATGATCCGGGCCTCGTTTAATCAGAGACGAAAAACTCTGGCGAATGGGTTGAAGAATTCCCAGGAGCTCAGTTACTCTAAGGAGCAGATCGAATCGGCAATCGAAAAAGCGGGCTTCCCGCCCGCGGTACGGGGAGAAGCCCTGACGCTGCAGCAATTCGCGCAGTTATCGAATATTCTGGCAGAAATGACCATCGGTTAAAATCGATGGTCATTTTTTTCTTCATGCGTGTGTTTTTCCGCATATAAAGTTATGGGTAAACATCTTATGTTCAACCGTCCGTTTTCAAAGGTAAAGAACCGATGGCTTATGGAGGTCTGGTGCAGCCGGCCTGCGGGCAGTATCGTGCGGGTCCGGTGAACCGACAGCAGCAGCCCTACGATACACAGGTTTAATACCATCCATCGTCCGCCATAGGAGAAAAACGGCAGCGCAAGCGGGGCCATATGGAAAATGCCCAGGTTCACGATCAGATACAGCAGGATTTCAAGGGTTAAAGTACAGCTGCAGGCCATTGACACCAGATAGCCCAATGCATTCGTCTGACGTGCGCTTAAACGGAACAGATGGATCAGGAAAGCAGCCAGCAAGGCGATGAGTACCGCTGCAGGGATCCACCCAAAGTGTATGATGACATAGGAAAGCAGATAGTCGGTACTGATTTCCGGGAGGTTTTTCACGATTTCGCTGTTGCTCAGGCCGCCGATCATGCTTGCCTGGCCGATCAGACCGCGGAGCTTCATAATCATGTAGCCCTCATTGTCGGCGTATGCCGACGGGTGAAGCAATACCTGAAGACGTCGGAACCGATAGCCTCCGTTGTTATACAGCAGCAGAATCAAAGGAATCACGCAGATGCTCCAACTACACAGAAGGGCCCAGCCACGCTTTACGCGAAACCAGTTTTTACAGATAGCGATGCTCATAAGTATCAGGCAGCCGCCAATGACCAGCGCAGAAGCAGAGGCACTTGGTATGATGAGGCAGAGGATACCTGGCAGCAGTAAAAACAGTAAATTCTTCAGCAGACCTCCATAACCGCTGCCCCTGGTACTGTACACAAGTCCTGCGAACAAAGGGATGAACAGCAGCATATATGGCAAAAGTGTGATAGTTCGGCCGTTATACTTAGGCGCAAAATCCGAATAGATAAATAAGCCTATCCAATATGCGGTCCAGATAATATAGGGGTGTTTGGACAGCAGTGTAAAATCCAGGCGGCAGATCAGTGTCATGGCCGCTATACCGATCAGTATTCCGGTGAGATGGCGGTATAGGGGGGTAAACTGTGAGCCGGTGCCATCTGAGCGGATGAGGAACTGGATCAGGAAACCGACCAGGCAGAGCGCGACCACGCCAAAATATAAAAACCAGTCCATACGCGGGCGGTGGATACGGTCTAATTTTACTCCGATGTCTACCGGATCTCCCATCTCTTTGATGGCTGTATCCGTGGCTTCCGGATCAGTAATGCCTGCTTCCAGCAGAAAACTGCGCTCTTCCTCCAGATGAACCCGGATTTCTTCGGTCACATAGGAACGGATCTTGCGGCAGCGGATCTGATCCTGGACCGTGGCTACATACGCATCGATTTTATTAAAGGATTCCATAGCTGACACCTCCCAGGACCTGATTAACCGCCGAAGTATATAGTTTCCACTCCGCTTTCTTGTCTGAAAGATAGCGGAGCCCTTTCTTGGTAATCGTATAATATTTCCGTTTTTTGGGAGCCTGGGTATTTTCGTAGGAGGACAGCAGACATTTGTCTTCCAGGGAATGTAACAATGGATAAAGAGTTCCAGCCTTGAAGTCAAACGTATGGTCCGAGCGCCTGCGTAGTTCCTCAATCATTTCATAGCCGTACATGTCTTTTTCTTCCAGAAGTTTCAGAATCAGCATGCCGGTACTGCCAGCCAGCAAAGATTTGTCGATGTTCATCAGAGGCACCTCCAATTTAAGTATTATAGATGAATTATGTATCGATGATCTATATAAAATATATATCGATGATCTACATATGTCAAGTAAATTTATCCATCGATTCCAAAATTTTGCATATTACGTTTGCATTTTATGAGCTGCAAAAGGAATTTATTGTCATGGATTTCCACATTCCTGAATAGAATAGTTATAGAAACTAAGTACAAAAAGGAGAGACCGATTTGTCTGATTATAAGCGGCTGGTTGCATACATATATGCCTATGAGAAAGAGCAGAAGGGAAATAATGTGGGTTTTGCCAAGATAGAGGCCCGGAACGGAGAATGCAGAATCGGAATACATCTGAGAGGAATCTATACCGGTACACAATCGCCGTTAAAAGCCTTTGCGTTTGTCAGAAGAAGCAGCGGAATCTACGGAATTTTATTAGGAGAATTCAGAATTGTAAACGGTGTCGGAGACTTTAAGTCAGTGACGGATGCAGAAAATCTGATGGATACCGGGATCAGCCTGGATGATATCGGAGGTCTGTACATTTGGTCGGACGGCGCGAAAAATTACGCCACAGAGTGGGATGATCAGGCGGTCCAGCCGGCGCAGTTCTATTTATACAGTGAGTTGAAAAGCAGGGAAGCGACAAATCAGAGGGAAGATTCCAATATCTTGTTAAAGGCCGCTCAGGCGGACCTGCCCCCGGATAATGAGATGGACATATTGGCAACGGCGGAGTTTGAGCACAACGGCGAATTATTCTCTGAGGAAGCCCTGCTGATGGAAGAACAAATCCAGGGCCTGGCTGGTGCTGAGCATTCTCCGGAAGCAATACAAAGCGATGCAAAAACAGATTACCCGGACGCTTATGAGATGGAAGAATATGAAGAAAACATCTATGCGGAAGAGGAGCAAAAATATGAAACAGATCTGGCGGGGAATTTGGCAGAGTACGGCGTGGATTTTGATCTAAGTTCCGCCGCCGGCCAGGAAGCCGCTTCTGCCAATATAGAAATAGATGTAGCGGGACAATGGTATCCGCCCTCGGATGACCGTGATGAAGAGATGGGCCCGACAGTGCCCTGGGATCAGGAGGATGAACAGCAACCGTGGAAAGCCCCGGATCACCGCGTAAATGGGGGCCAGATGCGGAACAATCCGATCCCTACACTGCCTATAGAGATTATACCGGAGGAACCGATGGTAAATAGGGCAATGCCCGAAGAGCCAATGTCTGAAGGACCAATGCCGGGAGGGCTAATGCCGGAAGAGCCAATGCCTGAAAGGCTAATGCCGGAAGAGCCAATGCCTGAAAGGCTTATGCCAGAAGAGCCAATGCCTGACCATGCAGAACAGAATGAAATAATACCGGACCATACTCGGAACAATGTCCCTATGCCCGGGACGGACATACCGAACTGGATCACAGATGATACGATCTCAGGCAGGGAAGAACCCTATATTCCGGTGGAACAAAGGGAAGCGCACAGGGAATTGCCAAATGAGGCGGCTGCCACATATCCTACTGGAGGCCCAACTGCAACGATCGACGAGAGCATGCCTGAAGTAAATATGGGCGCACCCCAATTTAATATAGAGAGGCCAAGTCCTGGAGCAGGTATGCCAAGTCCCGGAGCAGGTATGCCAAGTCCCGGAGCAGGTATGCCAAGTCCTGGAGCGGGTATGCCAAGTCCCGGAGCAGGTATGCCAAGTCTCGGAGCAGATATGCCAAGTCCCGGAGCAGACAATCCAAAGGCCGATCCGAATATGCCCGCAGCGCCCCTGCCCGCATCTCCATCAGCTTCCAAGTCCTCCGCATTCAGAGCAGCCTCCCCATCGGCCAACGCAACACCCTCTGCTGAAACAGAAACTTCCGCCCCCGGCTGTGACATATCCGGCCGTTATGTTCCGCCCTCACAGAAATGGGAGAATATGAAAAATACCTTCCCTGGCATTGTACCTTTTGAAGACAAAGAAACAATAGAGTGCATTCGAATAGAACCAAAAGATCTCGTACAGCTTCCCAAAGAGGAGTGGATTCTGGGCAACAACAGTTTTCTGCTGCATGGATATTATTATTACCGCTACCTTCTCCTGGGTAAAATGAAGAAAGGCGGGGAAACTTTCTATGTGCTGGGAATTCCGGGAATCTATGATAATAGAGAGAAGATGATGGCGGTAATGTTCGGCTTCCCGAACTTCAAGCCTGCTAAAAAAATAGAATCCAAAATAGGGCAATTTGGATTCTGGTACAAACGGGTGAGGCTGACTGATTAGTCCAGCCCCCGGATTTGAACAGTACCGATCTTTTCCGCGCAGATATCACGCCATCTTTCCAGTGTTTCCCGGGAGGGTGCGTGAAATCCTTCCTGAATCACATATTCAGAGTCTTTATACGGCTGCAGATAATAAGCGCGGGAACCATTTAACCAGTCGCGGATAGAATAAAAATCCTGGTCGGTATGCAGTTCATCCGCCACCGTGGTTCGAAATTCATAAGAAATCGGAGAGTCTTTCAATAACTGAATAGATTCTTCGATTTTTTTTATGTCGAGCCCGGATATCCCGGCAACCAGTGCGTAATTTTCCGGGGATGACTTAATATCCATAGCGACACAATCCAGCAGATGTTCATCCAGCAGATTTCGCAGGACCTCCGGCCTTGAACCGTTTGTATCCAGCTTAATCTTATAGCCCAGATCCCTGATGGTATGTATCAGATCCGGAAGCTCTTCCTGGAGAGTCGGCTCCCCGCCAGAGATACAGACCCCGTCCAGAATACCCCGCCGTTTCTTAAGAAAACCAAAGACGTCGATCAGCGGAATAACCGGTTCTGAAGCCGGATCCAGTACCAGACCGGCATTATGGCAGAAGGGGCATCTGAAATTACAGCTTCCCAGGAAAAGAGTAGCGGCCACGTGGCCGGGATAATCCAGTAAAGTAGTCTTATTGAGTCCATGTATTTGCATATCAGCACCTGCCTGTGTTAAAATTAATAGATATCATATCTATTATACAATGAAATATTGAGATAAAACTTTTCACTATCATAACACAGAACAAAGAAAATAGGAAATGGGAACCAGAAGATGTTAACGACGGATGAAAAATATATGAAAGAGGCTCTCCGCCAGGCAAAAAAAGCATATGCTCTGGGGGAAGTCCCCATTGGCTGCGTGATCGTCTGTGACGGGAAAATAATCGGGAGGGGCTATAACCGGAGAAATACCGATAAAAATACGCTGAATCATGCGGAAATAACCGCGATCCGCAAGGCCAGCAAAAAAACAGGAGACTGGCGGCTGGAGGGGTGTACCATATACATTACCCTGGAACCATGTCAGATGTGTTCCGGAGCTATCGTGCAATCCCGGATGGACCGGGCGGTAATCGGGTGTATGAATCCCAAAGCCGGATGCGCGGGATCCATCTTGAATATTTTACAGATGAAAGAATTTAATCATCAGGTAGAAATCACCTACGGTGTACTGGAAGAAGAGTGCAGCGAGCTGTTAAAGCATTTTTTCAAGGAATTGAGGAAGCGGGTGAAGTTGGAAAAGAAGCAGAGAAAAGAGATAATCGAAAAGGAGCAGGACGAGCAGTAAATAGATGAATGGCTAATATTACAGAAAAATATCAATTCAGCACTTATACGCCTGAGTATTATAAATATTGAAAACAAATTATTAGGCTGAGAAATTAGAAACTACTAACTATGGAACATAAAGTTAGTAGTTATTTTTTATAAGCAATTCTTATTTTATACAAGAAAAACAGACAGTTAATTGGAACAAAGGAAATAAAATAGAAATAAACAACTTTTAGTACAGCAGAACGACACTAAATGTGTCTTTTTGATGGATATCCCAAACATAGGACTATCAATATTAGAACATATGTTCTATAATTAATACAGAACATATGTTCTAATATTAATTAAAAGGAGGACACATATATGTCTGATCAAAGTACTTATACACTGTTTATTCCCGAGATCGGAACAAACGGGAACTGGTATATCAATGGCATTGATACCGGTAAACCATCCAGAGGTGAGAATGGTGTAACACCCCATATTGGAGAGGATGGATTTTGGTATATCGGAGATGAAAAAACAACCGTATACGCAAAAGGGAAATCTGCGTATGAGATTGCAGTGGATTATGGATTCCAAGGGTCTATGGTTGACTGGATGAATAACTTGAAAGGTGAAAAAGGAGATCCTGGAGACCGGGGACCTATCGGACCGACTGGCGAGACAGGTAGTGCCGGTCCAACAGGGCCGAAGGGAGACACTGGAGAGCAGGGTTTAAAGGGAGAGAAGGGAGATCCTGGCGAGCAGGGGCCTATTGGACCGATGGGCCCTCAGGGGTTAAAAGGTGATCCGGGAGAGACAGGAGAAGCCGGTCCACAGGGCCTGAAAGGTGAAAAAGGAGATACTGGGGCAGCTGGCCCGCAGGGCCTGAAAGGTGAAAAAGGAGATACCGGAGAAGCCGGTCCGCAGGGATTGAAAGGTGACAAGGGCGAAACAGGGGCAGCTGGCCCGCAGGGCCCGAAAGGTGATAAGGGCGATACTGGGGCGGCTGGCCCGCAGGGCCTCAAAGGTGATAAAGGAGACACAGGGGCAGCTGGCCCGCAGGGTCTAAAAGGCGATAAAGGGGATACCGGGACAGCTGGCCCGCAAGGTCCAAAAGGTGATAAGGGCGATACTGGGGAAGCTGGCCCGCAGGGCCCGAAAGGAGATAAAGGAGATACCGGAGAAGCTGGTCCGAAGGGACTTAAGGGAGATACAGGATGCGTTGGTCCACAGGGAATTCAAGGACTGAAAGGCGAAACCGGAGCGCAGGGGCCTCAGGGCGAAACCGGAGCGCAGGGCCCCAGAGGTTTGACTGGTCCGGAAGGGCCTCAGGGCGCAACAGGTCCGAGAGGACTGACTGGCCCGGAGGGCCCGCAGGGACCTACTGGCGCGATCGGCCCGAAAGGAGATGTAGGCCCGAAAGGAGATACAGGCCCCCAGGGACCAAAAGGAGATGCTGGTGACGTTGGCCCTGCAGGACCAAAAGGTGATAAGGGGGAGACCGGTGCTCAGGGGACTGCTGGCCCGCAGGGCCCGAAAGGCGATAAAGGTGATCCTGGTCCAACAGGCCCGATGGGGCCGCAGGGATTAAAAGGAGAGCAGGGACTAAAAGGAGAACAGGGAGAAAAAGGAGAACAGGGTCCGAAAGGGGATCAGGGAACGACAGGCCCCCAGGGACCAAATGCAGCAAACCTAATCTATCGAACTGATGGTAAAACGACTGTGGAAGCGTCTTTGAGTTCTATTAATAATAATTTAGCGACTAAAATGCCGAAATCAGGTGGTACATTTACAGGTCCGATAACGGCCATTGGGAATATCGCAGCCCAAAACGGTCGGCTGATTGACAAAAACGGTTATGTCGTATCATCCGGCGGCGGCAGCAACACTGTAGCACTTGTCTGGTCATCTGCCATGCGGTTTGATGTGTACGTAGACGGGACATTCGTAGGTACACTTACCCCAATCAAGTGATCACTTTTACAGGTATCCAACATTGCATAACACCATTGGTTTACTCCCTCAGACGTGGCGTTGGCAAGGTATACGCTGGTAGGTTTGACTGCGGTACTACCGAGGAGATGGCCCGAAACTGCCGGAGCGTTAGAAGCCCCAGTTACACTGATCAAAAAATGCGCATAAGTCGCCAGAATAATACTCCAGGGCGATTGTGGTCTGACCGCCGGTATTAATATTTGCCTGGTATAGTTTTGTACGCAGCTTAATAACGGACGCTAAATTATTATTTCGAAAAGAAAAATGGGGCTGTAAAAAAGTCCCTATTCAAGAATCGCCAGTTCCGGCAAATGTCGGTTCTGGCGATTCTGAGTTTTCGTATCTTATATTTTGGCCATTTACTGCTTTTCTCTGCAAAAAAGTGTACGCTTAATAAGCTATGTGTATAGCACTTGGTCATCAATGGAACAAAGCGCTCCATATCGGAGGCATATAGTTTTACATCCACTACTGCAATGTATTCATCACAGACAGCCATCTGTAGATTATATGCAGGAAGTAGTTGATCATTTCCCATATAATCTCGTTTTAAACGCATAAAAGTGGCATCGTGATCTGTTTTGGAATAACTGTTTCTTTCCTCTCCACAGATTTATATATGGTGTGCATATCTCTTCAATCGTTCATGATATCCCCGTAATTCCTGATACTGTTTTTGCTGAAGGCTTTTTCTATGACCGCAACCAGACACAAAAGTGGATTCCTCCAGATTTGTTGCTTTCTTGTATAGTTCCATCAATTCCAAAACATAATCGATGGCATACTCACCCGCCTCTCAAATTTCACGCCGGAATACCCGAGCAGTTCTTGGTTCATTGCATCAATTAGCCTGGATATTTTCCCGCGATTCTTTGTACAGGATTTTTTCCATACCCAGGTATAGCGGTTTGCATTGGCCTCTATTTTAGTACCATCTATATAGGTATGCTCCAGATCGACATGGTCCTTTTCGAAAAGATATGTATTCACATCCTGAAAAATCTGCTCTATAGAATCAGTAAGTTCTTTCCGTATGATGTTTCCAAAAGTGGCAAATGAAGGTGCTTTCACGCCATCAAGAAGATGCATATAGCGGATATCATTTCTGCAAAGTTTCTCTATCTCACGCAGGGAACAGATTCCGTGTTCCATGAAAGCAAAGAGTATCACTTTAAGGAGTTTGTGTTCATCACATCTTGGGCGGCCTGTTTTGTATCCTTTCTCTATAAAATACTATTTAAGGACATGTATGTCTTGATTTCGATATAATTGTCCGAAAATCCGGACTTTTCCTATAAAAACCGATATTTTTTACTTAGAAATGATATAATTCATTCCAGTTGATCGAGACGAGGCATTACTTGCCCACTTTCAATTTCGTGTAAAGTTGAACGAGGGATACCAGTTAATTGTTCCATTTTACGCATTGACAATTGTCGATCGTATCTGATCTTCCATATGAGCACATTCATTAAGTATTTATCCTCTATACCGTTTATATTAGTACAAATGTGCGACCATTGCAAAAAATATAACGATACGTATAAATGCGCATAAAAGCATTGACAAAATGCGCATAAATGCGTATAATATAAAGCGTAAGGAGGACATACTAATGAAGAGGAGAGAACTTGTAAAAAAGTTTGAAGCAGGCGGTTGGGAGCTTGTAAGACATGGTGGAAGACATGATATTTATACAGATGGAGAACATCTTGAAGAAATCCCCCGCCATCCTGACATCAATGAAGTCCTTGCAAAAAAATTAATAAGGAAATGGGGACTGTAAAGTCCCTATTTCCACTACGGAAAAGGAGGTAAATATTTTGAGAAAAGCATATCCAACAATTATGACACCGACAGATGGAATTTACATTATAAGAGTCCCAGACCTGGATATTGATACGCAGGGGAATGATATTACAGAGGCTATAGAAATGGCTAGGGATGCGATTGGATTAAAGGGTATTACGCTGGAAGATATGGGGAAAAATCTACCTGAACCTTCGGATCTATCAGAAATTGTACACGGTGACAGGGATATTGTAACATTAGTAGATGTAGATTTTATATCGTATAGAACAGAGCTAGATAATAAAATGGTAAGAAAAAATTTGACGATACCGAGTTGGCTAAATAAAAAAGCAGAAAGAGCAGGGGTGAATTTTTCAAAAATATTGCAGGAGGCACTAATAAAAACACTTGATGCTTAAAAAAACCGCTCCTGCTGCAACAGGAGCGGAATAATAGAGAAAATAGACCTGTACGTAGCCTGATTTCCTCGAGCTAAGTATATCATATGGCCTTGGCATAATCAAATTTTGGTTATGAATTAAGGAGTGCAATATTATGAGTATACAACCGAAAACGTATAAAAATGGAAAGGAGATAACAAAATATTACCCTTGTGTATGGGACCCGATTAATAAAAAACCGGTATATGGAGACACAGGGTATTCTACTAAATAAAGGCGCTTGTAGCAGAAGAGAAGCTCAAAGAAAAAGTAAAAAATGGAAAAATTCCAAAGATAAAATCAAGATATAAAGATGTTGCATCTAAATAGTTTGAATCAAGGCTCATACTTGTTAATAACAAGGAATTATCAAATGGTACGTATCGGACTTGCAATGAAGAAGCAAGATAAAATATATTGTTTAAATAAGGGAAGAATACCATTACGTTCATCCAAATAAAACAATGTAAAAGGATACATTAAGTGGATACGCTGATAAGCTCTTTAGAAAGCAAGTATCCTCTAGTAACAGAGGTTCTTAGAAAAAAACTTAGAAAAAAATAAATACGGGTCACGCTATAAAATAACGAACCCGCATCTACTCAAACTTTTCAATAATCGAAGCGACAGGATTTGAACCTGCGACCTCTGCGTCCCGAACGCAGCGCTCTACCAAGCTGAGCCACGCTTCGATATTAAATTTATATGAAAGGGGATGACCCCTTAAGTCGAAGCGACAGGATTTGAACCTGCGACCTCTACGTCCCTAACGTAGCGCTCTACCAAGCTGAGCCACGCTTCGATACTGAACCCCATTGGGTCAGCATAAGTTATTATACAGATAACCCCCAGATTTGTCAACAAGTTTTTAGAAAATTTTCAATCAAAATCAACCCAAAAATCAACCCGGAGTTAAACCAAAAACCACCGTTCCATTCAACCAAATAAACCAGCCGCCCGCGGTCCCCCTACCCAGCCGCCTCCTGTCCTCTCTTCATCATTTTGCGATAAGCACCGGCCGTGACGCCGCATGCTTTTTTAAAACTTTGGGCAAAATAACTCTGCGAAGAAAACCCGGACAGCTGCGCGATCTCAGCGATACTGTGATCGGTAGACTGTAGCAGTTCTTTACTGCACCGGATGCGTACGTCATTCAGATAATTAATGGGAGACAGGCCATAGCAGCTGGTAAATGCGTGGACAAAATAAAACTTGTTCAAGTGGGCGATTTCAGCCAGAGTATCCAAAGTAATATCTTCCATATAATTCGAATCAATATATCTCTTCGCACGCCCGCACTCCCTGGTGGTTTTCTGGGCAGGGACGACTTCAAAGGTAAAACCTGCATGTCGGACCACATTTACCAGAAGGACTTCCAGCAGATCCTGGCAAACCAGCTCATAATTTTTTTCCTTTTGTTCCATTTCCGCCACCATGGCGTTGAAGTAGAACATGAGATTCTCCCTGCGGTTACGATAATTGAACACAGTATAGTCCGCATTTTCATTGAAGGAGAAACAAAGCCCCTCCACACCCAGCACCACGTATTCCAGCGGAATGGTACCCAGCGAGACTTCCGTGTGCTCCACATTCGGGTTTATGATCACCAGATCGTCCTGAGTTACGGAAAATGTCTTATCCTCCACAATGAATTTTCCGCTGCCGCCCCTTACGTAGAATAACTCCGTGAAGTAGTGGGTATGCTGAATACTGGGCCAGTCACCTTCGTATACAGAAGAACTGACGAACAGCAGTTTGGCAGCTATTTTATCCTGATTTGTATCGGTTAGCTGATATCTGGTATTACCCATAAGATCCCTCCGTTTACAGAATGTTCATAATTAAGTCAAAAATTATTATGATTCTTGCGTTTTGCGGAATATCAATGAATTATGTTTTTATTATAGCAAATAAACTAAAATAAAACAATAAAACCAGATAAAATGGAAGAATTAACAATATTATATACAAAATTCCAATTGTTCATTCTGCGTGTAACGTAGTTTAATATGTGAGACTGTATAAATGTAATCAATTTGGTTTTGGCTTAAAACAGCAAGATATATAAAATTATGCGCAATATTTGTGTTGAATTCACAGTTAATTAAGGCTATCCTTTAAGTACAAACCTGTGAAACACAGGAACGAGGATCTCAAAGCTGATGAACAGCCATTGAGAAAGATTAAGGAGGATATACTATGAAAGCGAAGAAAGTCCTAAGCCTGGTTCTGGCAGCAGTAATGACACTGAGCCTTGCAGCCTGCGGCAGCACCCCGAAAGAAGAGGAAAAAGCTGATGGCGCTGCACCGGCAGAAAGCTCCGCACCCGCAGACAACGGATCTGACGAAGCAAAAGAGCCCGCAGCAGGAGAACAGACGCTGAAAGTAGCAGCAGTTGAGACCGCTTATGGCGCCCAGATGTGGCAGGATGTAGCCGCCGCATTTGAGAAAGCAAACCCCGGCGTGAAAGTGGAACTGACCATTGATAAAAAGCTGGAAGATATCATTACCCCCGCCATGAAAGCCGGAGATTACCCGGATGTGATCATGCGTGCGGTAGGTGCGGAATCCGCCCTGACCGAAACCTTCATCAAAGATAACAACATCGTGGACATGACAGACGTATTGGCCATGAAAGTTCCCGGTGAAGAGGTTACAGTAGGCGAAAAGATCCTGCCCGGTTTCGTTGACAACTCCATCACAAACCCCTATGGCGATGGAAAAACCTATCTGATGCCCATGTTCTACGGCCCCTGCGGACTGTTCTATGATGCCGGCCTCTTTGAAGCCAAAGGCTGGACTGTACCGACGACCTGGGATGAGATGTGGGAATTAGGCGACAAAGCCAAAGCAGAAGGAATTGCATTATTTACCTATCCGACAGCCGGATACTTCGACGCATTCTTCTATGCCCTGCTCCGTGAGACAGCAGGAAACGACAAATTCCAGGAAGCGCTCCGCTACGGAGAAGGCATCTGGGATACCCCGGAAGCACAGCAGACCTTCGATATTATCGCGAAATTAGCTTCCTATACGGAGAAAACTACTCCGGCTAATGCAAATGACAATGATTTCCGTAAGAACCAGCAGTTAATCCTGGACGACAAAGCCCTGTTCATGCCGAACGGCAACTGGGTAATCGGCGAGATGGCAGACGCTCCCCGTGCAGATGGCTTCAAGTGGGGATTCACCGCGCTTCCGGCAGTAACCGAAGGCGGAGAGCGGGCTTCCTATACCTTCTTCGAGCAGATCTGGATGCCGAAGGGCGCTGTAAACCAGGATCTTGGAAAACAGTTTATCGCTTATCTGTACAGCGATGAAGCAGCCGAAATCTTCGCATCCGGAGAGACCCCTGCAGTACAGCCGATCAAAGGCATGGCAGATAAACTGGAAGGTGACAATAAGATCTACTACTCCATCTATGATACCGGCGCTATCGCGGTTATGGACGCGTTCGCAACCACAGATCCGGTAGAAGGAGTAACCGTCCGTACTACCTTCTTCGACCCGATCAACTCTCTGGTCAGCGGTGATAAGACCGAAGAACAGTGGGTGGAACAGGTGAAAAAAGACAGCGATGCACTCCGTGCAGCCCTGAAATAATACCCCTGTAAACCATAGTGGGGCTGCCGTACTAAGAATATTTAGCCTGCCGGATCAGGAGGCAGAAATCTTAGTGCGGCGGCCCTTATTTATTCGACAGGAAAGCGCTTGCCAGCGAAATACTTTTTATTCGACAGGAAATACTTTCTTGTCCGCAGATCCCAAAGATTGGAGATGAAGCAATGAATAAACAAAAAGGGAGAGGCAGATTTATTTTTTTCTGTCTTGCTCCGGCCGTCATCCTGTTTTTTATCTTTATGATAATTCCCACGATAGACGTTTTCCGCATGTCCATGTTCAAATGGGGCGGGTATACGGATGATAAAACCTTTGTAGGATTACAGAACTTTCAGAAGCTTTTCCAAAGTGATAAATTTTATCAGGCATTCCAGAATTCCATACTGCTCATCGTGATCGTGACCATCGTTACCTTCGGGCTGGCACTACTCTTCGCGGCTATGCTGACCCGTGAGAAAATCAAAGGCCAGAATTTTTACCGGGTTATTTTTTATATCCCCAATATTCTGTCCGTAGTCGTCATCAGCGCGATCTTTTCCGCGATCTACGACCCGAACCAGGGCCTTCTCAATTCATTTTTGAACCTGTTCCGGGGACAGAACGGCATCGATAACCCGATCCTGTGGCTGGGCAGCCAGAAGATCGTAATCTACAGCATCGTCATCGCTATGATATGGCAGGCCATCGGTTACTATATGGTCATGTATATGGCCAGCATGGCGAATATACCGGAAAGCCTCTATGAAGCGGCCAGCATGGAAGGAGCCGGAAGAATCAAACAGTTCTTTACCATTACGATTCCGCTGATCTGGACCAATATACGGACCACGCTGACGTTCTTTATCATCAGTACGATCAACATGAGCTTCCTGTTCGTAAAAGCCATGACCAACGGCGGACCGGACGGGGCTTCCAGTGTGTTCTTAAGCTACATGTACCAGGAGGCCTATACGAACTCCTCATATGGATACGGTATGGCCATCGGCGTTATGGTGTTCCTGTTCTCATTTGCGCTGGCCGGCGTCCTGAATGCCGTAACCAAGCGTGAAGAGCTTGAATTCTAAGGGAGGTGAATCGGAATGAAAGAAAATAAAAATGCTTTAAAGACGGGCAGCCCAAAAGCTTATAAAGCGGGAATCTATATCGTATTAAGCCTGCTGGCCGTCATGATTATCGTACCGGTCGCCTGGGTTTTCATTGCTTCCATCAAGGAAAACTCCGAGTTCTACGGAAATCCATGGGCGCTGCCCCAGGGGATTCACCTGGCGAATTTCGCGGACGCCTGGCAGAAAGCCAACATGGGTTCTTACATGTTAAATTCTGTGATCGTCGTAGCTATCGGTATTGCGCTTTTGATCGTGATCGCGCTGCCGGCCGCCTATGTACTGGCCCGTTTTAAGTTCAAAAGCAGCGGCCTGTGGAATGTGCTGTTTATGGCCGGACTGTTCATCAACGTAAACTACATCGTGGTACCCATTTTCCTGATGTTAAATAACGGGGATAAAGTGCTGCGTCAGTGGACGGGCCACCCATTTTTCCTGAACAATCTGTTCATACTGGCGCTGGTGTACGCGTCGACAGCCCTGCCGTTTACCATCTATCTGCTGTCCGGCTATTTCAAATCGCTGGCCAAGGATTACGAGGAGGCGGCGTATGTGGACGGCGCCGGATACGCCAGAACAATGATACAGGTTATCATGCCCATGGCCAAACCCAGCGTGGTAACCGTCATTCTGTTCAACTTCCTGGCATTCTGGAATGAGTATATCATTTCCATGACATTGCTGACGAAACCGGAACTGAAAACCCTTCCGGTGGGCCTGATGAATCTGATGGCGGCGCAGAAGTCTGCGGTGCAGTACGGGCAGCTGTATGCCGGCCTGGTGATCGTTATGGTACCCACCCTGATACTCTACATCTGTGTTCAGAAGAAGCTGACCCAGGGTATGACCCTCGGCGGTTTGAAAGGATAAGGGGGTTGACATTATGAGTGAAACTGCAAAGAAAATCGTAACCGCACTGGTGGTTCTGGTCGTATTTATCATCAGCCTTTCCCTGGTGGTCATCGGACAGAAGAACGTGGGCGCAGCCGGACTGGGAGTCATGCTTCTGGGACTGGCCGGCCTGGTAGTGCTGCTGTGGTTCTATAACCGCAAATATAAATAACCCGGAGTTAAGAATCCGGAATTATCAGGAGGACTTTTCATATGGAACATACGAAAGGCCGTGTCACCATACCGACCGACATTGACGTCATACCGGAAACTCTGACGTTGATGGAGCGCTGGGGGGCAGATGCAGTCAGAGACTGTGATGGTACTGACTTTCCCAAAGAGCTTCGGGAAGTGGACGCTAAAATATATTCGACTTATTACACTACACGTAAAGATAACGCATGGGCGATGGCCAATCCGGATGAAATACAGCAGATGTATATAATGACACCTTTTTACACAGCGACGGGCAGAAGTCTAAAGGTCCATCTGATGAAAGGACTTTATCCCGATATGCTGACCCCCAACAGCAGGGATGATATCAACCGCTGGTGGGAAGTGATCGACCGGACCACCGGGAAAGTGGTTCCCGCAGATAAATGGAGCTATGACGAAAAGGGCGGGGACGTGACGGTTCAGACCGAGCCGTTCCACGACTACACCGTGAGCTTTCTGGCCTATATCATGTGGGACCCGGTTCATATGTACAACGCAGTTACCAACAGTTGGGAAAATGTGGAGCATCAGATTACCTTCGATGTCCGTCAGCCAAAGACCCACGCCTATACCATGAAGCGGCTCAGAAAATTTATTGAGGATCATCCTTATGTAAATGTACTGCGGTTTACCACGTTTTTCCACCAGTTCACACTGATCTTTGACGAGCTGGCGCGGGAGAAATACGTGGACTGGTATGGATATTCCGCATCGGTGAGCCCGTACATTCTGGAGCAGTTCGAAAAAGAGGCGGGTTATCCCTTCCGGCCGGAATACATCATCGACCAGGGCTATTATAATAATAACTACCGGATTCCCACGAAGGAGTTCCGGGACTTCCAGGCGTTCCAGCGCCGGGAGGTGGCGAAGATCGTGCGGGAGATGGTGGACATTACCCATGAGTGCGGCCGGGAAGCCATGATGTTCCTGGGAGACCACTGGATCGGCACCGAGCCGTTTATGGAAGAGTTCAAAACACTGGGGCTGGACGCTGTGGTGGGAAGTGTCGGAAACGGCGCGACACTGCGTCTGATCAGCGATATCCAGGGCGTAAACTATACAGAAGGCCGCCTTTTACCCTATTTCTTCCCGGACACCTTCTACGAGGGAGGCAATCCGGTCAAACTGGCCAAGGAAGGGTGGGTCACAGCCCGGCGGGCGATCCTGCGGAAACCCGTGGACCGGATCGGCTACGGCGGATACCTCAAATTAGCGACCCAATTTCCCGACTTCGTGGATTACGTAGAATCCGTATGTGACGAGTTCCGGGAACTCTATAAAAACATCAAGGGCACAACGCCTTACTGCATCAAAACCGTTGCGGTCTTAAACTGCTGGGGCAAGATGAGAGCCTGGGGCAACCACATGGTTCATCACGCCATTTACCACAAACAGAACTATTCCTACGCCGGAGTCATCGAGGCTCTGTCAGGAGCTCCCTTCGATGTCCGCTTCATCAGCTTCGAGGATATCAAAAAAGATCCGTCCATCTTGCAGGACATCGATGTGTTGTTAAACGTAGGGGACGCGGACACCGCTTACACCGGCGGTGAATGGTGGTGTGATCCGGTGATCGTCTCCTCCGTAAAAGAATTTGTCCATCAGGGCGGAGGACTGATCGGTGTCGGAGAACCTACGGGCCATCAGGCCAACGGCCGATTCATCCAGCTGGCTAACGTATTCGGCGTGGAGGAAGAACGGGACTTTACGCTGGGCTATGACAAATACAACTGGGAAGAGCACAGCCACTTCATTTTGGAGGACTGTACAGGCCCGGTAGATTTTGGAGAGGGCAAGAAAAACATCTTCGCCCTGGAGGATACCACCGTCCTGGTACAGCGTAACCAGGAGGTCCAGATGGCTGTTCATGATTTCGGGCAGGGAAGAGCCGTGTACTTAAGCGGGCTGCCCTACAGCTTTGAGAATAACCGCCTGCTCTACCGCTCTATTCTGTGGAGCACCCACGATGAGGAGAATCTTCATAAATGGTTCAGCAGTAACTTTAATGTGGAGGTTCATGCTTACGTGGACAGCGGAAAATACTGCGTCGTCAACAATACCTATGAACCTCAGGCTACGACGATATACACTGGTGACCAGAATAGTTTCCGGCTGGAGCTGGAGGCGAATGAGATACGGTGGTATGAGATTTAGATAGGGATCTTAGGGGCCGGAGCAGAGACGCCGGAACCGGATGAAACTTTTAACAGAATGAAGCTGTTCTGGCAGAATGAAGCTGTTCTGGCAGAATGAAGCTGTGCTTGACCTTTCATTTTTATTATTATTAAATGGTACAGATTGGCGTTACAGGCGTACCTGTAAGAGCCGGGCGAATGGGTTGAATAACTAATTGGTGATGATGTTTCCGCGTACGGTTTCATCGATAAGGCAGTTAGCAATTCTCCTGTTTTGTTCGGCTCTTATTTGTTTTTGGTTGTTTTTACTTCAATGGCGACCACGATCAGAAAGGAGAACGTGTCATGCTTCATATCAGAAAATAGATACCGAAGCCGGCCGGGCCAGTCGGCCAAATGGCTTATTTTTTTAAACTTAAACTATAGTGGATGAAGATCTCCCGGACAATTTCTCCGATCAGAAGCAGCGAGATGGGGCCCAGGAAAACGCCGGGGATACCGAAGAGATTCAGGCCGATATAAATGGTTATGATGATGACGACCGGCGGAAAGCCAAGCTTATCTCCGATTAATTTTGGTTCCAGGAATTCACGGGTGCAGCTGCATATGATGTAGAGGCTGAACAGGATAGCGGCCTGGAAAAAGTTCCCCCGCAGAAGTTCTATTATGACCCAGGGAATCAGTACGGAACCGGTACCAAAGACCGGAAGGGCATCCAGAAGGCCGATGCCTATGCCGACCAGAAGCGCATAGGGATTTTTCAGGAGCAGGAGGCCCAGGATGCAGATGACGGCGATGATGGTCATAATCAGTAGCTGCGCTTTCATATAGGAACCGCCTGCAGCCATCAGGTGGTGTCCCAGGTTCTGGATGTAACGGTAATAGAAATATTTGCTGTTACACGCTTTCAGCTTATCGAAGTCCTTGGCGATCAATATGGTGGAAATGACCGTAATCAGGACTACGCCCAGTATTTCTACAAATATCCGGATGTAATTCACGGATTCGTTCATAATGGTGGGAATCAGATTTACCTGGAGATTTTCAATAAAGACCGTGATGTTTTCCAGTATTACGTTCTGCAGCTGTTCCGCCGGTATCTTGAACCAGTCCTCCAGACAGCAGCAGCAGCCGTAGAGGATATTCCGCAGACGGCTTTCGTACACACTCAGATGATTCAGCAGGTACACGATCTGGGAGATCAGTTTTTCCGTCAGAAGAAACAGAAGAAAGAATAGGATGCTGCCGGCGATCAACAGAAAGATTCCCGCCAGGAGGCCGCTGTTGATTTTAACTTTCTTTCGGATTTTCCGGATAAGGGGCTGCATGAAACGTGCCAGGAATAGAGCGATTAAAAATGGAATAACCAGTGGAAGCAGGTATTTCATACCCAGATAGACCGCGATGGTTACCCCGATAATGACAAGGGTTGCTTTTTTTCTTTTCGTCAGTTTCCAATCCATATGTTCACCCAGTTCCTCCGCGGCAGATTTGTTATCTTAACATTCCTGATTAGTATATCTGTATTCGTCTTTTTTATAACCGGTATTTTCAATGCTTCTCTTTGATAGAAAACGATAAAAACCGGAAGAAAAGTCAATACTTAAAGATAAAAAACAGTTCAATTTTTATGCTAAATGGGATAATTTAATAATAGTAATGGAATACCTTTAGTAAAAGATATGGAAACTACGCAAAGCCTGATCAACAACGGGAGGTAAGGGATCATAATGAAAAAATCAGTATTACATATCGATCGGTATATGAGAGTGGGGGAAGTAGATGAGAGAATATACGGTTCTTTTATCGAACATCTGGGACGCGCGGTCTACGAAGGGATCTATCAGCCGGATAGCCCGCTTTCCGATAAAAACGGGTTCCGGCGGGACGTCATGGAACTGGTCCGGGAACTACAAGTGCCTGTGGTCCGTTATCCGGGAGGAAACTTCGTCTCCGGTTACCACTGGGAAGATGGGATCGGGCCAAAAGAGCTGCGGCCGCAAAAGATCGAACCGGCCTGGAATGTGATCGAGACCAATCAGTTCGGTCTGAATGAGTTCATGGACTGGACCTCGCTTACGGGTACCGCGCCTATGATGGCTGTCAATCTGGGAACCCGTGGTCCCGAAGAAGCCAAAAATATTCTGGAATACTGTAACTTAAAAGGCGGCAGCTATTACAGCGACCTTAGAATCGCCCATGGATATAAAAATCCCCACAACATAAAGCTGTGGTGTCTTGGGAATGAGATGGACGGCCCCTGGCAGATGGGGCATAAGACTGCATCTGAGTACGGCAGAATCGCTGCGGAGACCGGCCGCATCATGAAAATGGTGGACCCGGACGTAGAGTTGGTAGCCTGCGGAAGTTCTTCGCTTTACATGGATACTTTTGGAGACTGGGAGGACACCGTTCTGTCCGAATGTTATGACCAGGTAGAATATCTTTCGCTGCATCAATACTATGATAACTTCGCAGACGATACCCCCGGATTTCTGGCAAATACGCTGGCCATGGACCAGTTTATCTGTTCTGTAATCTCTATCTGCGACGCGGTAAAAGCGAAAAAGCGCAAGAAAAAGTCGATCCATCTCTCATTTGACGAATGGAATGTCTGGTATCACTCCAAGGAGCAGGACAAAAAACTGGAACCCTGGTGCAAAGCACCTCACCAGTTAGAGGACATATATAACTTTGAAGACGCTTTGCTTACAGCCGGTATGATGATCACCATGCTGCGTCATGCCGACCGTGTCCGGATCGCGTGCCTGGCACAGCTGGTAAATGTCATAGCCCCGATCATGACCTCCGGCACGGGAGCATGGAAACAGACCATCTATTATCCTTTTGCCCTGATCAGCAGATACGGGCGGGGCACCGTACTGCACACCGTGGCAGACACACCGGTGTACGAATGCCGGTACGGCGATGCCCCCTACCTGGACAGCGTTTGTATTTTAAATGAAACCGAATGCGGGGAAGCCGCCGCATTGACTATATTTGCGATAAATAAAGATTTGGAAGAATCCATGGAGTTAAGCTGCGATCTTCGCCAGTTCGATGGTTATCAGGTAATAGAACATATCGTCCTGACCCACCCTGACCTGAAAGCCGTCAACACCCAGACAGACCCTGACTGCGTAAAACCCTCATCCGGCGGTAATGCTAAGGTTGAAAGCGGAATTCTGCATGCCGTTCTCTGTGACAAAAGCTTCCATGTAATAAGATTAGAAAAGAGTTAATACCGGCATTGCAGGCGGTCCCGATACGTACCCGGCGTACACCCGCAATGCAGCTTAAACTGCCGGTTGAAATGACAGATATTCTGGAATCCTGAATCGAACGCTGCCTGCTGTATCGTCACGTTGCTATTGGTCATCAGATACCGGGCCTTCTGAAGCCTGGCCTGGATCAGGTCTTCCTTGGGAGAGCTGTGAAAGAAACGCCGGTAATAAAGATAGAGCTGGCTCTTGCCGATGTTCAGAATATCACAGAGCTGCTCCACGGACCAGGGCTGCTCACAGAAACTGAGCATCTGCTCTCTTAAGGCCAACAGCTCAGGGTAGATGCCGGATCTCTGCTCGGCAGGAATATTTTCTTTGCGCTGATCACGCTGCAGCAGGATCAGAAGCTGGCGCAGATACAGATCGGCCATTTCTTCCGAATCGGCCGTGGGGTTCAGATATTCATGATATAGCTGTTTGATCAGCCAGTTGAGCCTGTCCGCGCTGTCCGGATAAAACAGCTCGTTGAAGCGCAGGGTTTTTTCTGAAACCATGCTATCGCTGCAAAAAAAGTGGACATAACTGTTGAAGAATTCCTTTTCTGCATGATAATGCTGATAAATACCCGGAGAGTATAAAATACAGGCACCCGGCCGGGCGGACCGGCAGGTTCCGTCAGGATAATGAAAGGACATGGGGGAGAGCACCAGCAAAAACAGATAGCTGAGTGTTCCGGCAGGACGGTAAATCAAATCCTGATCCGGATTGTGTGTGTGATAACCACAGTATTCGATCGTAAGCATATTTTTCACCTTATACGGTTTAACGGTCCGGGGGCAGGGCCGGACGGTTGGTGTTCTGGCATTGAGGTAAGTATCAGAGATTATCGGTACATGTGCTGCATATGTTCGGCAAATATTCGGCAAATGTCCGGAAAATCTCATTTTCCGGCATGATTTGAAATGCCATATCTTTACCGGCAGCAGGGTGGCGGAATTCCAACCGATAGGCGCACAGTGCGATTTGCAGCCATTCATCAGCGGATGAGGCCTGGGGATTATACTTTGTATCACCCCAAAGGGGATAGCCTGCATGGGACAACTGCACACGGATCTGGTGATGACGGCCGGTCTTCAGCTGTATTTCCAGCAGAGCGAGGGATTCCTGCACAGCCAGAACCTGGTAGGACAGTACCGATTTTTTCGCGCCTTTTACGGTGGGGTCTGCCACAGCGGAGAGATTCTTTCTGCCGTCTTTCAGAAGATAATCTGTCAGTGTACCCTGGGCATGTGCAGGTACGCTAGTGGTTATGGCCAGGTAATATTTGCGCATGGTACCGTCTGTCAGCTGTGAGCTTAGGGAGGCCGCGGCAGCCGGCGTTCTGGCAAAACACAGGATTCCTTCCACCGGCTGGTCCAGGCGGTGGATGAGGCCAAGATAGGGAGGTTGTCCGGAATTTCCTTTCAGAGCCAGGTAATTCTTCAGAGAACTCTCCATATCCATCACGCCGATCTGTCGGCTCTGAACCGGAACACCGGCTGGCTTACAGCAGACCAGAAGCTGATTATCTTCATACAAAATATTCGGGTTCATGGGGAACCTCCTGCAAAATGTTTTCATTTATTGTATCACAATATAATGGAAAAGAAAGATAAAATCTATGCGGGCCAGGGATTATGCGAACAAGAAATTATAAGAACCAGGAATTTAAGAACCAGAAAATAATAAGAACAAGAAAATAATAAGAACCAGGAATTCCGGCCTGTACGGTAAAATATAGCGCCGGCCTGGTTCTGAGAAGTTAGAAAGCAGTATAGGAACTGAATTATTGTAAGAGCCGATATGATAAGAGCCGATATGATAAGGGCCAGTATGATAATGATCCGAATGGTCAGGGCCAATCAGAAAGGCTGATCCGGACAACTCGGGGGCTTTAACTGTATGCTATCGGGATTTTTTCCAACTGTTTCGAAGAACGGGATAAGCCTCCGCTGCTAACAACGAGAATACTAAAATATATGCAACAAGGAACATATGATACACCTCTCTTTCCTTTGATAATATTATTATATCAAAACGCAAAAAATTGGCTATTCGCAGATTAAACGATAATAGAATGAAACTTACACAGTTATTTGTTGATATATACAAAAACTTTTAGGGCACCTAAAAAATATTTAGGAAAATAGAACATTTTAAACTCCCCATATTTTTGATATCGTGTGCTCCTTCTATTTTTGTCATCGGCGCTTGACAAGGCCCTTTTGAATTGTTTATACTTAGCAAAGATAAAGGGGAGTAGCTGGCATTAGCAATAATGTTATGCGGATCCGTCATCACGATTATGGGAATAATCCGGGCCGCGTACTTCTTATGGTTGTAGCGAGACTTTTATTGCAGCTTTGTGTTGCAATAAACAGTCTTTTTTTTTGTTGGTAAAAGCGAAGCGGGAAAAAGGAAGCGTTTGTTCAGGCACAAAAGCGCACATACTATTAGAAAAAGCTGGAGGAATGGTAAATGTTAAAGTATCTGTTATTGGCGGTTGGCTTTATTTTTCTGGTAAAGGGCGCCGACTATTTTGTAGAAGGAAGTTCCAATATAGCTAAGCTGCTGAAAGTCCCCAGCATCATTATCGGGCTTACGATCGTAGCGATGGGAACCAGCCTGCCGGAAGCTTCTGTCAGTATCAATGCGGCGATAACCGGCGCAAATGAGCTGGCAGTCAGCAATGTTATTGGGTCAAATATTTTCAACCTGCTGGTAGTGGCGGGCCTCAGTGCGGTTATGACGCCGATTGCTGTGAAGCGGTCGGTGATCCGCAGAGAATTCCCTTATTCTATCCTGATTACCATAGTTCTTCTGGTGATGTGCCTGGACAAAGTGCTGTTCGGGCAGGCCACCGCTTACGTGTCCAGATATGACGGAATGGTTCTGCTGGTTCTGTTCGCCGTATTCCTGGCTTATACGCTAAAGGATGCGCTGAAGGCCAGAAAAGAGTTTCAGGATTTTCCGGAAGATCACAAACCACTGAAGTCTCCCGGGGTCAGCATAATTTACATTGTAGCCGGTATGCTGGGGATCGTCATCGGCGGTAATCTGGTAGTCAGCGCCGCGACACAGATCGCCACAGCGTTCGGTCTGAGTCAGACGCTGATCGGATTGACGATCGTAGCGATCGGCACCTCTCTTCCTGAGCTGGCGACCTCGGTGGTAGCGGCCAGGAAGGGCGAGAGCGACATTGCCATGGGTAATGTGGTGGGTTCGAACATATTTAACATTCTGCTGGTATTGGGGGCCTCCTCAGCCATCCATCCGGTAATGGTAAACCAGGAATCCCTGTATGATATGGTGTTCCTGATCGTAGTCAGTATCATGTCCTATTTCTTCATTGCGTCAAACCGGAAAGTGAACCGGATGGAGGGGATAATCATGGCAGCCTGTTATGTGGGTTATATGATCTATATTATTTTGCGTTGATAAGGAAAGGTTCAGGAAAAAATGATTACCCATACCTGTCTGTGCCGGAAAACACCCGTATTAAGAAAGTATATGGTAAATATATTTAATATAATTTTCAGATATTATTAAAACATATTTGGGAAGAGTGTGCTATAATGGTCAGGTATTTAACAGCGGCGGGTAGCCGCAGCAATTATTCTGAACCTGATTATAGGAGGAGAGAACATGAAAAAGAAAAGGATGCTGGCCATATTTTTAGCAGTGGTCACACTTATGATGTCAACCATGACAGCTTTTGCAACCGAACAGCCGGCTGACGGCGTACAGCAAGGGGCGGAGGCTGCGTCGGCTGAAGGCGGGGCTGAGGCGACGCCGGCTCCGACCCCGGAAGCTACGCCCACACCCACACCTGAGGCGACCCCGGCCGCGACGCCCACACCCACTCCGGCTCCGACGCCTACGCCTGCGGACGGAGCTTCCAATGAGATCAATAATCCGACGCCGACCCCTGAGGTGGCCCCGTCAGAGACGCCTGCCCCGACGGAAACGCCTACCCAGGCGGAACCGCCCACATCCAAACCGTATCTGGCATTGGGAGCGGATCTTGATGACAGCCAAAAGGCTACGGTTTTAAGGCTTCTGGGCCTGGAAGGCCGTGACCTGAGTGAATTTGATGTGGTACAGGTTACGAATGCGGAAGAGCACGCGTATCTGGATGAATTTGTAGATTCCAAGCTGATCGGCTCCAAGTCCTGGTCTTCCGTTCTGATTAATAAACTGGACAAAGGGTCGGGAATCAATGTCAGCTGCTTTAACATTAATTATTGTACAGAAAATATGTATCGAAACGCTCTGGTTACCGCGGGTATCGAAGATGCCAATGTAGTGGTGGCGGGCCCCAAACCCATTGCCGGAACTGCGGCGCTGGTAGGAGTCGCGAAAGCCTATGAGCAGATGACCGGTAAAGAGCTTCCGAAGGACTCCCTGGCCGTGGCCAATAACGAGCTGGCCCTGACCGGTGAACTGGCGAAGACCATCGGTGATCCCCAGAAAGTGGAAGAGCTGATCGCCCTCATCAAGCAGTACGTGGCTGAGAATGGCCTGGACAGTGACGAGGATATTATGGAAGTGATCGACAAAGCCTCCGATAAACTGGAAATTACCCTTTCAGACAATGATAAACAGCAGCTGTTGGCTCTGATGAAGAAGTTCAGTGAACTGGATATCGATGTGGATACCCTGCTGAATCAGGCCAAAGATATCTATGACAAATTAAGCGGACTGGATCTGGATCTGAATTTTGATAACTCCGGTATCGGCGCTTTCTTCTCAAATATATGGAATGCGATTAAGAACTTTTTCGCAAACCTTTTCGGTAACTAATACAAAAGGGGACATGTCCAATTCAAAAAGGGACATGTCCAAATCGATTTGGGACATGTCCAGACTGAAACTGAAATGGACATGTCCCTTTTTGATTTGGACATGTCCCCTTTTACGGAAAGCGATGGCAAGGAAACAGTTTCGTTAAAAATCCACAAACTTTCAGAAGCTTTATAAAAATCCAAAAAAAAATTGGTGCTATTATATAAAATTGAATCAAATAGCTGTCTTTTATGCATGAAAAACAGAGTAAACGGTTACCTAAATACTGATTGCCGCTACCAGGAAAGGATGTTAAAATCGGGACATAATCAACCGGTTTTTCATATAAGAGGAAATTGGAAAAAGAAGTAAAGAACTAAGAAAAAGAAGTAAGGAGGATGGGTTATGCTGAAAAGATGGAAGAATTGGGGACTGTTCCTGGCAGCGGTGCTTCTGACCGTATTTGCGGTACCGCTCACCGCGTTTGCGGAAAAAGGAGAGGAAAAGGTCGTGGTATACGCCCAGGTGCCTCAGGACTGGGAGAACCCCTGTATCTGGGCCTGGGATGAGGAAGGCAATAACGCGTTTGCCGCATGGCCGGGCGGCGATATGGACGCGGACAGCGCAAATGAAGGCTGGTACTATGCCTGGCTCCCTGCCTGGGCAGATCATGTGATCATCAATGCCAATGACGGAAGCGTGCAGACCGGCGAGCTGGTACTGGAAGGCAAGAATACCTGGATCACCATTCAGGATGCGGAAAACGCGAAGCTGTCCACCCAGCAGCAGACAAAGGGAGAGATCCCGGAATACGTAGAGAAGTTCCTGGTCCGCGCGAAGGTGGATGACAGCTGGAAGAATCCGTGCCTGTGGGCCTGGTCCGCCCCGGACGGCAAGAATGTGTTTGCCGCGTGGCCCGGAGAAGAGATGAAGCTTAGCGATAGCGGATGGTACGAGATGAAGCTGCCGGTCTGGGTGAACTCTGTGATCGTAAATGCTAATGAGGGCGGGGTACAGACGGAAGATATCTCCATCGATCCTGCAGATCTCTGGGTGACTGTAAATAAAGACGGCAGCTATGATTTCAGTTATGAGGATCCGGATGCGGAGGATATCCCCGATATAACCGTACGGGTGAAGGCGCCCGCTGACTGGAAGGCCCCCTGCCTGTGGGCCTGGTCCGCTCCGGACGGAACCAATGCGTTTGCCGCCTGGCCCGGTGAGCCGCTGGAAGAGGACGGAACCGGGTGGCTGAAGAAAACGGTGCCGGGATGGGTGAATTCCATTATAGTAAATGGGTCGGAGGGCAGCATACAGACCGGGGACCTTTCCATCGAGCCCGGAAAGGATATCTGGGTAGTGGTGAACAGCCCGGAGGATGCGGCGGTATATTATGAGGAACCGGAGGACGCGGCTGCGGCCGGGCAGCCTGCCGGCCAGGCTCCGGACCAGACAGCGGCGCCGGAGCAAACCGCCCCGCCTGATCAGGAAAGCTCGCCCGGGCAGGGAAGCATTGTCCCCGTACTGGCCGTGATACTGGTAATCGCGGCGGCTGCGGCGGTAATTGCGGCAGTTATAATCGTCAGAAAGAAAAAGAAATCATAGATGTATGCCCGTATAAAAAGGGCGGAAAGGTGAGTATGAAGAAAAAAATAATAAGCGCCGCACTTGCCTTTATGATAGCCGCGGCCTCCCTGGGGGGCTTAAGCGGCTGCGGCAGCGGCGGTAAAGGCACGACGGATGCGTCGGTTATCACCATCTGGCATGACAAAGAGGACGCGGTAGCCCAGGTATTACAAAATCAGCTGGATCAGCTGGCGCCGGAGATTACCGTAAAGCTGGAGCGTAAAAGCGATTTGACGGAGGCTCTGAAAATGGTAGGGAATGATCCTAAGGCCGCTCCGGATATGTATTTTTTCGCCCATGACAAAATCGGTGTTTACGCGGAAATGGGAATCCTGTCACCAATCACTGATTTTATCCCCCGGGAGGATCTGGATGACTACATGGACATGACGATCCGGGCAGCTTCCTATCAGGATGTCATATATCAGCTGCCGGTCTATTATGAGACTCTGCTATTCATGTATAACAAACGGTATATGAAGGAGGATGAGGTACCCCGCACCACGGAGGAGCTGTACGCCTATATGCAGGAAAACACAAAGGGCGGTCATTACGGTTACGTGGAGCAGCACAGTACGCCCTATTACTGCGCCGGATGGATTCACGGGTTCGGCGGGTATCTCTTGAATGACCGGGGAGAGCCCGGCCTGGATCTGCCCGAGACAGAACAGGCCTTGGAATATCATAAGAAGTTCGTGGACCTCATGCCCGGGGAAAGCGAATACGCTACGGTTAACACGCTGTTCAACGAAGGAAAAGCACATTCCACCATATCGGGTCCCTGGATGGTCCCCACCCTCCGTCAGGCGGGTATGGATCTGGGAATCGCCTCTATGCCGGTAGTGGAGGACACAGGAAAGGCATTGGCGCCCTACAGCGGCGTACAGGGAATCCAGGTGCTGAAGATAGCCGGGGAAACGAAAAAAGAATCAGTGGAAAAGGTTCTGCGCATGCTGATGGATCAGCAGCTGCAGGTAGATCTGGCAAAAGCCAGCGGCTGCGCTCCCGCAAGCGAGGCCTGTTATGAAATGGATGAGATCACCTCCGACGACGTCGTTATGGCCATGAAGCAGACTGCCGAAAACGCGGTTCCCATGCCCAACCGGCCTGAGATGGATGTGATGTGGACCGTGGCCGGCAATCTGCTGGCCGACATCAATATGAGCGGCAAGGATGTGACCGAGAGCTGTACCAACGCCCAAAAGGAAGCACTCCGGCTGATCGGACAGATGAAGTGATCCGGCCGGAAGGGAGGAAAAACGGATGGATCGGACGAAGAAAAAAAGTGAGATCATAACAGCATATATATGGTCGGCGCCATCGCTGATACTGATTTTGCTGATCGTCATCTTTCCTATTGTATATACGGGTTATATTTCGTTTACCAATATGAATGTATACCACTGGTTCGATTATGAGATCATCGGGCTGGAAAATTACAGGGACGCGCTGCTGGTTTTTGACAGTGGATTTCTGCAGGCACTGGGGGTAACGGTACTGTGGACTGTGGTAAATATGGTTCTGCAGATGGTGATCGCTTACGCGCTGGCCAGCCTTCTGAATCTGCCGGGCCTGCGGCTGCGCAGCCTGTACAAGACCCTGTTGATTTTCCCCTGGGCCATGCCGGGATATGTTTCCATTCTCCTCTGGAAAACGGGAATGTTTAATTCCCAGTTCGGGCTTTTGAACCAGTGGCTTGGGAAATTGGGACTGGAGCCGGTGGCCTGGCTGTCAGGGGATGTGTCGGCTTTCCTTTGCTGTACTGTGGTAAATCTGTGGCTGGCGCTGCCCTTTATGATAACCATAATCGACGGCGCGCTGCAGAGCTTAGACAAAAGCTACTATGAGAGCGCTTTGCTGGAAGGAGCGGGCTGGCTTAACAGAACGCGGTATATCACGATCCCCATGATCAAGCCCATCATCGCCCCTTCCGTTATCATTACCATATTCACTACGTTCAAGCAGTTTGACGTGATTTATCTGCTGACACAGCAGGCCGGAGGAAAGACAGGGGCGCATATTCATACGATCCTGACCTACGCCTATGAAAACGCGTTTATCACCAATAATTACGGATACAGCTCGGCAATATCGATACTTATATTTCTCATGCTGATCCTGTTTTCCAGCTTTGCCGGCAGAAAAAGGAAGGGGGAGATGTAAATGTATGGCAGATCAGGGAAAAAAGCCCGTAAGGCGGCTCTTTTACTGGCGGTAAATCTCTTTTTCATCCTGTTATGCTTCTGCGTGCTGGTGCCGGTATTGTATGCGTTTTCCGTATCCTTAAACGCCGGCAACAGCCTGCTGGGCTCTGATTTTTCTTTCTTTCCCAGGCAGATGACACTGGCGAACTACCGGTCGGTATTTGTGGAAGAGCCTATTCTCAGGTGGTTTTCCAACAGTATGATGATGGCTGTGGCGGCCCTGGCTGTCTCTCTGGGGACGGGGATTCCCGCGGCTTATGTGTTTTCCCGAAAGCGGTTTCCGGGCCGCAGGGCGGTACTGCGTCTGCTGATTCTGCTGTACGCCTTTCCCGCCCTGCTTTCCATGACCGCCCTATATAAGCTGTTAAGCCCTATGGGCCTCATTAACAGCAGGCTGGGGCTGATTATCGTATACACAGGGACTATGGCGGTCTTTGCGCTGTGGAATATGAAAGGATATTTTGACACGATACCGGTGGAGATCGAGGAAGCGGCCATGATCGACGGCGCCAGGCCGGTACAGATCGTGACGAAAATAGTGCTGCCGCTGGCCAGGCCCACCATTGTGGTGACCGGTATGATGGTGCTGATCTATGTATGGAATGAATATATATTTGCCATTAATTTTATGACCGGGGAGGATACCTATACGCTGGCGGCAGGATTGTACTCCCTGCAGGCTACGGAAATGAGCGGCAGCTGGCCGGTGTTCGCGGCGGCTTCCATCGTGGTCTCCATTCCCATCCTGATTATATTCTTCCTGGCGCAGAAAAATATGACAACCGGCCTGACCTCAGGCGGTGTGAAAGGCTGATTCGGTATGAACAAAAAAGCGGTTTTACACATTCCCATGTCGCAGTATGCCTTTGCCCTGGACGGGGAACGCATGGTGTTCCGGCTTCGGGCGGCCCGTGGGGATCTGGACGGCTGCCGTCTGTATTACGGGGACCGCTCCTGCCGGCGGACGCCGGTACAGTTCTTCGGTATCCCCATGGAAACGGCGGCCCGGGACGAGCTGTTTGATTACTACGAAGTTGAGTTTGTGAGTCCTTTCCGGCGGATATGCTATTATTTCGAACTGACGGCAGGGGAAGAGCGTATTTTATACTATGGAGATTTCTTTTCCGACCATTTAGTGGACGACCGTTCGGAATATTATCAGTTTCCATATATGCACAGGGCCGATCTGATCTGCCCGCCAGACTGGATGCAGGACGCAGTGATTTACAATATATTCCCGGACAGCTTCGCTTCGGGGAAAAGCTATATCAGCGGCCGGGAAAGCCAAAAGGAATTCAGGGGAAAGGCGGTTAGAGGGAAACGGGGCGGTACCCTGCGGGGAATTACGGAAAATATCGGTTATCTGAAAGATCTTGGAATCAATACCCTGTATATCAATCCCATATTTGCAGCCGGCGAATACCATAAATACGATCTGATCGATTATTTCCACGTGGACCCCTGCTTTGGATCGGATGAGGATTTTAGGGAACTGGTGGATACATGCCATGAGACCGGATTGCGTGTAATTATAGACGGGGTATTCAACCACAGCGGCTGGCAATGGGACAAATTCGAGGATGTGGTGGAAAAAGGGGAAGCCTCCCGATACCGGGACTGGTTCTACCGGCTGAAACTTCCGGTACGCCGGCCGGAGGACCCGCAGGCTTATCCGGACTATGAATGCTTTGGTTATGAGCGGATGATGCCCAAGCTGGCGACCGACCGGGAAGAGGTGGCGGATTACTTCTGCCGGGTCTGCCGGTATTGGCTGGAGGAATTCCATATAGACGGCTGGCGGCTGGACGTGGCCAGTGAAGTGAATGACGATTTTTGGCGCAGGTTTTACAGGACGGCGAAGAGCGTGAACCCCGAAGCGGTCCTGATCGGCGAAGTCTGGGAGAGCGCGGGACACTGGCTGGACGGGAAAATATTTGATTCCACCATGAATTACGATTTCCGCAAGCACTGCCGCCGGTTCTTTGCCTCCGGGTCCATTGACGCGGCAGCGTTTGACGGGAGGGTTACCCATATGCGGATGCGTTACTGCAGACAAAGCGTGTCTGCCCAGATGAATCTGCTGGACAGCCATGATGTGAGCCGGTTCTTGTCTCTGTGCGGCGGGGACCGGGCGGCCTTTGAACTGGCTGTGCTTTTTCTGATGACTTTTCCGGGCATGCCCTCCGTCTTTTACGGGGACGAGCTGGGCGTGGAGGGCGTAAATGAGGATGAGTACCGGCAGGCCATGCCCTGGGGCAGGGAGGACGCGCTGCTGCCGTTTTACCGTCGGGCGGTCCGCCTGCGGAATGAGGAAGAGGCCCTGCGCCGGGGAAGCTTCCATACGGTGAGTGCGGAAAAAGGAAGCCGGCTGTATGTCTACGAGAGGAGACTCCCGGGAGAATCGGTGCTGGCGGCGCTGAATATGGATGAGGCCATGGCGGCGCTTTTGCCCGAATGGCTGGACGGGCGCCTGCTGTGGCAGAGGGACCTGCAGGGATGGGAACTGGGCCCTAGGGGATTCGCGGTAATCAAAAAAGAATGGTAAGGAGAAGCATATGTCAGTAACAATCAGAGATGTGGCAAGGGCTGCAGGGACGTCCGCGGCGACAGTCTCCAAGGTAATGAATGGCTCCGGCTCCATCTCCCGGACAACAATTGAGCGGGTGGAGCAGGCTATGCGGGATTTGGGATACCATCCCAATGCCCGGGCCCGTAATTTTGCGAGGCAGTCAACGAAGATGGTACTGTTTTTGACCACACTGGGTAAAAATGCAGGCTTCCATAACCCTCATATGTTTGAAATTATGTCCGGAATGGAAGAGGCGCTGGCCAAAAGGGGGTACCTGCTTTGCGTAAAAAGCATTCCGGCCGGGGAAGCCTGCGCTTTTGTGGAGAAAATTATGGACTCCAAGGAAGCGGACGGCGTGGTGCTGCATGCCTCGGTGATTTCGCCTGCTATGGACCAGCTGGTCAGCGCCCGGGAAATACCCCATATCGTGATAGGAAATCCTGATTTTCCCAGTCATTTCAGCTGGATCGATATAGATAACCGTCTGGGAGGGGAACTGGCGGCCCGCCATCTGCTGCAGTGCGGTTACTGTTCGTTAGCCTTTTTAGGCGGGAGGCAGGAGGACCGGATCAGCGGACACCGTCTGGAGGGCGTTCTGTCCGTACTAAATGAGCATGACCTGCTGATTCCCGGCGGACATCTGCGCAGCGGGACCTCAGACTGCGACAGCGGGTATGCCATGACGCAGGAGCTGCTTTCCCAGAAGGAGCGGCCGGATGCCATTATATGCGCGAACAATTATATCGCCTATGGCTGTATTATGGCGTTGAAGGAGCACAAAACGGCCATACCGGAGGAGATTGGGGTAATCACGTTTGACGAGTATCCCTTATCACGCATTTTAAAACCGGTGCTGACCGTGGTGGATATCGATGTGTTCGATATGGGTTATCAGACCGGTAAGTGTATTCTGTCAAAGATAAGAAAGCCCAACCTGGCGGTGCGCTATTACAGCACGCTGCCTTCTGTACTGGAAAGGGAATCCACCAGGAAAAAGCAATAACAGATCGGAAACTACTGCCGGAAGCATGAGCGCTGCTTCCGGCAGTAGTTGCGTGTGGGAGAGGCCTGGCACCTTTCGGCGGTACCGTCAGGCCTGTCCGCAACTGCGTGGAGAAAGGCCGCTTCCGTACTTTATTATATTAAGAAATTCTTCATAAATATTTTGAACAGAACTTAATATTCAAATGTTATAACTTAAAATATAAGAAAATAGGAAAAGATAATAGAAATGCTTCCCCCATGGGGATGCCAAAGCTGCAAAAGCAGGCGGCAGCAAACAAAAGCAGGAAAACAGATGACCAATGAAAGGCGGTGAGGTATAATAGAGGTCGGGGTGATAAAGATTGATCACAATTTTCACCCATACCTAATTTTGCAGTTTTGCTGCAAACCTGCCCGAAGGGCATGCATTAAGGGATGCTGTAAAGTATACCTATATGTGCGGAAAACGCACACATGGAGGAGAATATGCAGAATATATTAGTGTGTGATGATGATAAAGAAATAGTAGAAGCCATTGACATTTACCTGACACAGGAGGGCTATCACATATTAAAAGCGTATGACGGCCAGCAGGCCGTGGATATGTTAAAAGAGAACGAGATCCATCTGCTGGTGATCGATGTCATGATGCCAAAGCTGGACGGTATCCGCGCGACCTTAAAGATCCGGGAGAATAACAGCCTTCCGATCATCATCTTATCAGCCAAATCCGAGGACGCGGATAAGATCCTGGGCCTGAACATCGGAGCGGACGATTATGTGACGAAGCCGTTTAACCCCCTGGAACTCATAGCCAGGGTAAAATCGCAGTTAAGGCGGTACACCCAATTGGGAAATATACAGGAATCCGGCAGCCAGGTATTTCAGACCGGAGGACTGAAAGTAAATGATGAATTGAAGGAAGTTACGGTGGACGGAGAACAGGTAAAGCTGACCCCGATCGAGTATAAGATATTGTTACTGTTGGTTAAAAATCAGGGAAAAGTATTTTCGATCGATCAGATCTATGAAAATATCTGGAATGAGGAGGCGATCGCTGCAGATAATACGGTGGCGGTCCATATCCGGCATATCCGTGAGAAGATCGAGATTAATCCGAAGGAACCCCGCTATCTGAAGGTGGTGTGGGGGATCGGATACAAGGTCGAAAAGCTGTCCTGAAACCTTGTAAAAGAAGGGGTAAGAAAGTATACCCATAAGTTATGTGCGGGAAAACGCACGCATGGAGGAAAGGTGGAGGCCAAAAAGGTTCCGCTATACCTTTCTGTGCAATAAAACGCACACAAGGAGGAAACGATGAAAAAATTTGTATATTCCCCGGCGGGGAAAGCGGTCCTGCTGGTTCTGCAGCAGGTGCTGGTGGGTATCATGGTGCTCTCCGTCTGCTTTGGCACACTTATGCTGATGAAGGGCGGAGACAGCCTGTTCAGCGGACAGGGCAAATATGAGCAGTCAATCCAATTTGAAGATGCATTCATGAGCGGTGTCTATGACACAATCTGGCTGACAGATTATAAATATAATTTTGAAACAGACGGCGTCTATAATCCGAAGAAAATCGTGGATATCGAAGATTATGCGCTGAATGGCCGTATTACAGGAGAAGTGACACGCAGCATCGGCTATTACCTGGAAGATCTGGTAAAGTGGGGCAGGCAGGGGAAAGAAAATGAAAGCTATAATAATACGCAGGATGCCGCTGAAACTTCAGATGCTGGCGGGGTCAGCTATTCGAGCGTGACGGCTTCCAAAGCGGCAGATGATTCCGTGACTGTCCAGGGGGTGCAGGATTATTATAAATTTGATGAGAGCTATCCGCCGGTCGGCGATGTCAGCCTGGAGGAGTATCTGGAACAGCATCCGGAGGTAAATCCCTCCAAGATGTATGGCTATTTGTCCAACGCTATTGACAACGCGTATAACGGAGTCGAGCAGTACAAATGGAATCTGGCAAAATATCAGGAGGATAAAAGCAATCTCCGCTATACCATAGTAAACCGGACCACCGGAAAAGCTTACAGTAACATAAGCGGTATTCATAACGCGGCCGAAGCGGATGAAGCCGTTCAAAGCATCCGCGAGCTGGGGGCTTATATCTACCTGGATTCCGCGTCCTTAAATTTTGAAAAAAGTCCCAAGTCCAATATAGATTCGTTCAATAAAGCGCTGGATCAGGCAGTAAACGGCTGGAGCTATAAGGATTCCAGAGTGACTATGGAAAATATTTACCGGAACCTGAATCAGCTGTCGGCGCTGGCAGGCGGAGACTATACGATTGCGGTAGGTGTGGATACCTCATATCCGGTACACGATGGATTCTACGAATCCAAAATAGAATATGAACAGACCAGACCCTGGTTCCAGGCCCTGATGTACGGAGGGCTGATCGCCCTTTTCCTTTACATTATCGTTTTGGTCGCGCTAACCGTCGTGTCCGGAAAACGGGCGGATGATGACGAGATCCATCTGTCTTCGGTAGACAACATACCGACAGAATTTGTCCTGGCCTGTATTGCCGCACTGGGTGTCTTTGTCGTCTTTGCTGCGGTAATGGTACTGAATACCATGTACAATGTAAGGTCACTGATCATCCTGTCCGCCATCACCGTATCCATTCTGGCAGACCTGCTGCTGATGGCCGGATATCTGTGTCTGGTCAGAAAAATCAAAGGGGGTATCTTCTGGAAGAAAAGTATCCTCGGCTGGTTTTTCGGTACCCTGTACGGCGGAGCGAGGGGAATCCGTTCCAATGTCAGGCTGCTGGTCAGCTATCTGGGCTTCCTGCTGATAGATTTTCTGCTGGCTTTATTTATGATCCAGGCCCGGTCCCGGTTAAGCCTGCTGTTATTCGGATTGCTGGCCCTTGGCTTCAACGCCTTTGTGGGGGCTCTGCTTCTGAGAGAAGAGGGACAGCGCAGTGTGATTATGGAAGGCATTCAAAAGATCAGGGATGGGGATCTGGATTATAAACTGGATACAGAGTCGTTAAAGGATGACAATCTTAAAATCGCTCAGGCGGTGAACAACATCGGGGAAGGTCTGCAGAACGCGGTGGCCGACAGTATGAAAAATGAGAGGCTGAAAACCGACTTGATCACGAATGTGTCCCACGATATCAAAACCCCTCTGACGTCCATAATCAACTATGTGGATCTGCTGAAAAGGGAACATATCCAGAACGAAAAGATCAGCGGCTACATCCGTATTCTGGATGAAAAATCCCAGAGATTAAAGCAGCTGACGGAAGATCTGGTGGAGGCTTCCAAGGTAAGCTCAGGGAACATTACATTAAATTTCGAACATTTGAATTTCGTAGAATTGATCAATCAGACGACTGCGGAATTTACCGAGAAATTCGAGGCCAAGGATTTGCAGCTGATCGAAAACCTGCCGAAGGAAGCTATGGTAGTACGGGCGGACGGCCGACGGCTGTACCGTGTGCTGGATAATCTGTTCAATAATGTGGCGAAATATGCGCTGTCCCATACCCGGGTCTATGTAGACCTGACGGAAGAAGACAGATATATCCGTTTCTCGATCAAAAATATATCCGAGTACCCGCTGAATATCCGGGCTGACGAGCTGACCGAACGGTTCATCCGCGGAGATGTGTCCAGGAGTACCGAAGGCAGCGGACTGGGCCTGTCCATTGCCAAAAACCTGACAGAGCTTCAGAACGGTAATTTTGAGATTTACCTGGATGGCGATCTTTTCCGTGTGACCATATCCTTTATCAAGGTGGAAGGGAAAAGAGAAGATCGGGAACGAGAGCAGAATCAAAAGGAAACGCAGGAGAAGAATCAAGCGGAGAAACAAGAGAATAAACAAGAGAAAAAGCAAGAGGAGAAGCATGAGGAAGAATAGGGCGATCATTCCGGCGCTGCTTATCATATGCGGAATGCTGCTTTTATTTATCACGGTAAGGATGATCGGCAGCAGCTGGTATTAGGCTGTCTGTATAATAAAATGCTGATGCTGCCCCAAATGATGTTACGGAATAAGTACGAAGTGTGAAAAGGGAAGGAATCGTAAGGTCGGGACACAGACTGAGCCATATGGCGAGCTGTGTCCCGGTTCTGAGAGAATCAATTTTTTCTGCCATATCAAGACTCGAACTCATATAAATTTACGTATATAGTAGATCGTTTTAAATATTTCCACTCCACATATGATGGGGATTAGCTTGACAATCGCAGAATAATGGGAATGGAATATAGGTATGGATGTAATATAAACGAAAAATGATAATAAAAATGTAATTATTAATTCTATAATAGTAAATCTTTTGCTGGCAGGAGTGATGCATAAAACCAAAAAACATAAGATTGCGCCTAACACCAGGCAAGATATTATTAATACTATAAAAGACAGATAAAAGGAACTGAAATTCACTTTTGCATAGTGATCAAGGCTTGCTTTTACGGTTGATAAACCCATCATTATTACATAGAATGTGAGTTGACAACAGATTATTTTTAAATAATATTTCATGATTTTACCTTAATTTAGAGAAGTGGTTTTCAGGTACAGTTGCCCGCGGCCCTGCATATTTTGCTTTTTCAACGGGATAGCTGGAGCATGACGCACAAACGATAAGAAAGAAATTTGAATGGGATTCCATGATGATGGAGGGGGCGGCCAGCAGCTCTTTGTTCCTGAATTATTAGAGGTATTATTGGAATTGTTAGAAACACTAGAAGATTGCCTATAATCCAGACTTGAACAAAGGTCGTGAAGCGTTAAATCTTTTCTTACCCCTCTTTCAATCTTGGTCATATCACAATAAAGCATTCTTTATTAAAACATTTCCATTGGTATCACCTAATTTCATTTTGTTTTATAAATGGCAACACGTTTTATAAATGCAATCAACGTATACTAGATTTAAAATACATGATTAATTTATGAAAAAGTGATAAGTTATTTTACAACTCAGTAAAATCTTAAGACCATTATTTAAGTCGTGGATTTTTAGTTCAGGAAAATTGAATAGGATGTATAATTTTTAGATTGCTTACAAGTAGTTGTATCTTAAAAGAAATAATATATTCAAAAAATTATATATCTAAATAGAATGAATAGAGCTCAAAGAAAACGTAATATTTGTGAATTGCTTACGTGTTATTTTGTAGTAATGAAAATAACTACATTTAGCTTAGAATGTTTAAAATGAATGTAAAGTAACTTCTCTATTAACCAAATTAAACAAAATTTAATCTAGTAAAATATTAGTAAATTTTGATCACATAAAAATTATATCACAGCGGATCTAAGATTGTCTAGGTTGCCCATTAACTTACTAGTTACCAGTTACTAGTAGTTACCGGTACTAGTATTTGTATATTAAGTTACAAGTTTTTGGCCATTAAGTGCCTGGTATTCGACTTTTAAACTACAGTAGTATTATTATACAATATGTGTAGATAACGTTGAATTTCAATACCAGAATGATCCAGGAACAGACGAGAAAATCAAAGACAATATAAAAATCAAAGACAATATAAAAATAAAAGACAGTATAAAAATCAAAGAAGGACCGGTGCACTGTCAAAGCCATATGGCGTGTTGTGCACTGGTCCTTCTTTTATAAGAGGGAGGTTCGTTCTCCTTCTGTATAATGTCTGCTTAGATAGGGGGGTACCGCTTATTCGCTATCTGGGTTAGAAGCTTCATCGGCGATCGGCACGTGGAATTCGGTCTCTTCCGTCTCGGTTTCTTCCGGCATGTAGTGCTTAAAAACCCGGACGAAAATGTAAGAGCTGATAAAAGCCTGTACGCCGAATCCGGCAATGATCCAGAACGGTAAAATAGCAAGGAAAATCTGTATCAGAAAGAAGAGGATAATCAGCGGAAGATACGTAATCAGCACAATCAATATGGTCCAGGGCAAATGCCGCAGACTCATCAGAAATGCGTTCTTTACCGTATTCTTCGTGGTATTATAGAATCTGGATAATACCGGGAATACATAAGCCAGGGTAAATGCGTACATCAGAGCCACGACGCCCAGCGCGTAGAAGAAAACCTTGCCCCAGGTGGCGGTTACGCCAGTCATGACCCAGAAATCCACGCCCAGGATAATACCTGCGACCAGGAAGATCACCCAGATGATCGTGGCCTGCTTGAAATTTTCCTTGAAAGATTTTAAGAAGCTGCGGATAATATAGGATTCCTCATTCTTTACCATCTTTAAGGCCACGTAATACATGGCGGTCCAGGCGGCCCCGATGGTGACGATGGGTATGCAGCAGACTACGAAGATGACGTTCAGAATGATCATGTCCGCGATACGCCCCAGCGCTGTGAAGAACTTATTGTCCATGTTAAAAAAGTTACTCATAGAATCGACCTTTCTCTCGTGATATTAATTAGGGAATCAGGAAGCGTCGGGATATGCCCATGATTCGACAATTTTTTGTTTGCATTTATAATAGATTATAGCGAATGAGCGGCCATAAATCAATCGAAAAGGAAGATTCGTCAACTTGTCTATGAAATCTTAAAATTCTTCGGCAGATTGACGGCGGCCGCATTTCCTTTAAAAAGCCTTTGTCGAATGTACCAAAGGATTTCGGGAATTTTTGGTGGATAGTGGCATGGTCGGAAATGGCAGATTACGTTATACTAAATGCAGTAATTGAGACGCCATCTCAGAATATAAAACAGAAAAGAGTCTAGGAGGAATAAACACATGGCAAGTTTATCATTGAAAGACATTTGTAAAGTGTATCCCAACGGTTTCGAGGCCGTTAAGAATTTCAATCTGGAAATCGAAGACAAAGAATTCATCATCTTCGTAGGTCCCTCCGGATGCGGTAAATCTACAACCCTTCGTATGATTGCAGGTCTGGAAGAGATCTCTTCCGGTGAATTAAGAATCGGTGACAGAGTAGTAAACGACGTGGAACCGAAAGACAGAGATATCGCTATGGTATTCCAGAACTACGCTCTGTATCCTCATATGACCGTATATGATAACATGGCATTCGGTCTCAAATTAAGAAAAGTCCCCAAAGATCAGATAGATAAAATGGTAAAAGAGGCCGCCAGAATCCTGGATCTGGAACCCCTGTTAGACCGTAAACCGAAGGCTCTGTCCGGTGGCCAGAGACAGCGTGTTGCTATGGGACGTGCTATTGTACGTGATCCCAAAGTATTCCTGATGGACGAACCTCTGTCCAACCTGGATGCCAAGTTAAGAGTCCAGATGCGTATTGAGATTTCCAAACTGCATCAGAGACTGGGAACCACCATCATCTATGTAACCCATGACCAGACAGAGGCTATGACACTGGGAACCAGAATCGTCGTTATGAAAGACGGTTTAATCCAGCAGGTAGATACTCCTCAGAACTTATATGCAGCTCCCTGCAATCTGTTTGTTGCCGGGTTCATCGGATCTCCTCAGATGAACTTCATGGATGCAGTGTGCAAGGTAAATGGAGATAAAGTAACCCTTCAGGTAGGACCTCATGCAATTCAGCTTCCTCCTGCAAAGGCGAAGAAATTAATCTCCGGCGGATATGACGGAAAGACCGTTGTACTCGGAATTCGTCCGGAAGATGTAAACGACAGCCAGATGTTCATCGAAGCTTCTCCGAACAGCGTTGTGGAATCCACGATCAAAGTATATGAGCTGCTGGGTGCGGAAGTTTACTTATATTTCGATGTAGAAGGCTTCCCGATGACCGCCAGAGTAGATCCTCGTACCACAGCAAGAACCGGTGATACCGTAAAATTTGCTCTGGATGTAGAGAGAATCCACGTATTCGACAAAGAAACCGAACTGACCATCACCAACTAAAATCAGATCATCACCCCGGCAGGACTTTCCTGCCGGGGTTTTTGATTGAATGGGGGAAGGGTATTAGGGTCCGGAGCGCTCGGGAGCAAGGGGGCCTCCGGGAAGGGGGACCAAAAGGAACGGGAGCCGAATCGCTTCGACCGTGCCTAAGAACGGGTAACTCCGAAGAATTCGAAACCCCCGATTAGCAGGACCCGGGGCAAACTCGCCAGAAAGCGGCTCAAACAGTGCCCCGGGTCCTGCGGGGTTTCGAACCCTTCTGCGTAACCCGTTCTAAGGCACGGCCTCAAGCGATTCGGCTCCCGTTCCTTTTGGTCCCCCTTCCCGGAGGCCCCCGCACCCGGTACCGCTCCCCGCGCCTGCCCTCTCCGGCCCTAAGTCCGAAAACCCATCTCATACAAATTTCAGGTAAAATCCGGGTCTTTTTCTGAGAGGGGACTTGCGTTTTTGGAAAAGAACATTTAGAATGGGGCTAGCAAAGCCGTTGCGAAATGCTCTCCCAAGGCGGCTTCTGGTGGGAGAGCCAGGCATTCGCAGAGAAAGGAGTTAACTATGATATCAAATCAGGTAGTACAATCGGCGATAGACGAATTGAAGGCAATAACAAGAGTTGATTTATGTGTGATGGATCTGGACGGCATGCCGGTGGCCACCACTTGTGAATTAGAGGATTTTCTGAAAGAGGCGGCGGAAAGCTTCGCGGAGTCACAGGCGGACAGCCAGGAGATTCAGGGATATCATTTCTTTAAAGTAATGGACGACAGACAGGCCAGCTATACACTGATCGCCAGAGGTGCCGGCGAGGATGTTTATATGATCGGAAAGATCGCAGTCAGTGAGATCCAGAATCTGATCGTGGCGTATAAAGAACGTTTTGATAAAAATAATTTTATCCAGAATCTGCTGCTGGATAATCTTTTGCTGGTGGATATCTATAACCGTGCCAAAAAGCTTCATATTGCCATAGAAGCACGCCGGGTGGTATTTATGATAGAGACCAAATATGAGAAGGATAACAACGCACTGGAAACAGTGAAGAACCTGTTCGCGGTAAATACAAAGGATTTTATAACGGCTGTGGACGAGAAGAATATTATTCTGGTCAAAGAGTTAAAAGAAAATGACGGCGCGGATGAATTGGACAATACAGCTAAAATTCTGGTAGATATGCTGAATACGGAGGCTATGACCCAGGTCCGGGTATCCTATGGTACCATCGTCAGCGATATCAAAGAATTGTCCAAGTCTTATAAAGAGGCAAAGATGGCGCTGGATGTAGGACGCATTTTCTATGCGGAACGCAGCATCGTCGCATACAGCACGCTGGGAATCGGCCGGTTGATCTACCAGCTGCCGCTGCCGCTGTGTGAGATGTTTATGAAAGAGGTGTTCGGTGATGAGCTGCCGGATACGTTTGATGATGAAACGTTATTCACCATTTATAAATTCTTTGAAAATAATCTGAATGTCTCTGAGACGGCGCGCCAGCTCTATGTTCACCGGAATACACTGGTCTACAGGCTGGAGAAGCTTCAGAAGAGCACCGGATTAGATATCAGGGTATTTGATGACGCGCTGACTTTCAAGATCGCGCTGATGGTGGTCAGTTATATGAATTATATGGACAGCCTGGACTATTAGCCGGGGCTGCCGAAATACAACGGTTCTCTGGGAAAACGATGTGAGGGAAGCGGCGGGGCCATGCAGGGATGGAACTATCATTCTTGCGGTCCCGCCGCTTCCCTGTTATACCGGCACTAAAACGGGCTGGGGTGTGATTGGCAGATCGGGGGCTGGAGAAATTTATTGGGACGGCTGTAGTGTCAGGATTTATGAAAAACAGATGAAATAGATAAAACTGCGGGAACTCAAGAATGTACATTATATTGACTATACCATTAAAAGAGTATATAATATGTAGTATGTTAACGTAAACACATTGGAAGATGATGATTTACATACGTAGATGTCATCCTAAAATGTAGCCGTATGCAGTGAAAGGAGAGGTGTTATGGGCTATGAAATAAAAGGAATTGCCCATGTGGGATGCCTGGTTAAGGACAGAGATGCGACCATTGAGTTCTTAGACAGGGTATTGGGGATACATCACCACAAAAGCCACTTTATTGACTACGAGGAAAATTCCAGAATTATGGGAATACCGGACTCAGTAATGAAGATCGGTTTTGCCAAGGAGGAGAATCGGGATATCATACTGGAAATGATCGAGTATGTGAAACCCAGTCAACCTCCAATGGTAAATAACTTGAGAACCATCGGTGCGTCTATGATATCATTTCTGGTTCCCTCGATTTCAGAGATCCTTAAGAAGTGCGTGGGAGAGAAAGAAAAAATAGTCCTGGAGGAATCGGAATACACAGGAGGGCCGTTTCCTGGATGCCGGCACGCCATCCTGTTGTATGATAATTTCTTGTATTTTGAACTTGTGGAAGCAGTTGAAAATCGCTCGAACAGAACACGTGTGTGCAAGATCAGTTATCTGGTGAGAGAAATAGAGCCTCATGTCGAGTTTTATAAGCAATTCGGACTGGAAGATGCGGGCAGTTACAGAAAGGATCTCGGCGGCGGTAGAGCATTAGAGGGCACTGTACTAAAAAATCAGGAGAGCGATTTTTATGTGGAATTGCTGAAAAACCGGACGGATGACCTGCAGCAGATTGAATTCACTACCGGGTCCCTGGGATTAGCCCATGTGTGTTACCACGTAGAAGGTATTTCTGATTTTTATCAGGAGCTAATCGGAAGGGACGTGGAATTCACGGATGCACCGGTTACCCTGCGGGCAGGGCTGAATACCGGGGCGAAGGCAACTTATATGACCGCCCCGGATAATATTAAAATCGAGATATATGAAGGCAGGCTGCTGGAGATTGCATAACTTAGCGTTCGCCGTCGATTTTTTTACGGATGTTCTCTCTTATGACGATCTCACAGGGAACTTCTTTTACCAGGTCAGGATTGATTTGTCCGGCCAGAAGCGAATCAAAGATCGTTTTAATGGTTAAATAGCCTTGTCGGAACGGCTCCTGGCTTAAGGTGACAGAGATATAGCCTTCCTCAAGCCCTTTGGTGATAAAGGATTGGATGTCCAGGGTGATAATATTGATCTTATGGAGCAGCCCTAGTTCTTCCAACGCCCGGATACCACCGTCACTAATAGAGGTGGAATACCACAGGGAGGTTATACCCGGATTTTCCTGAAAGTATTTTTTGACCGTTTTGTAGATCATGATCTCATCGTTCGTGATTTCGCAGATATCGGCAAGTTCAATGTCAGGATAATTCTGCATAATCGAATCTTTTAGACCCAGGATCCTTTGCACATGCCCTGACATCTTCAGAGAGGGTGTGATGACTGCGAGCCTTTGGGGGACTTTAGGGGAGATCAGATGGAACATACCTGCGGCGATGCAGCCGGTCTCATACGCGTTGGTTCCGATAAAAGGATGCCTGTGCCTGGTTTCGATATCATTGATGAAACAAAAAATAGGAAAGCCGGAAGCGATCAGCGCATCCATTTTATCGATTATTCTCTGGTCATTAATAGGGGTGACAGCAATGGCCTTGACGTCCATCGCCAAAAGCTCATCAAAGATCCGGAGTTGGTCATCTACATTAAAATTATTACAGGCACGGATAATGACTTGAACACCGAAATCGATAATTTCCTGCTGTGCCTGCTGAATCCCTTTCATTACCTCGTCGTTGAAGCCTGCGGTTTTCATATGGAATATAACTCCAATCTTAGGCGGATTTTTTTTCATAACTAAGGATTTTGCCATCAAATTCGGAGTATAGTTCATTTCCTTTATGATCAGCCGGATCCGGCTTTCCACTTCAGGACTGACTCTGCCCCGGTTATTGATGACCCGGTCAACCGTACCTATGGAAACACCTGCCATCTCAGCGATTTTTTTTATTGTTACTGCCATATGAAGCCTCCATCTGATTTTCAGCTTGTTATATTTTTAGGTGAAACTCTATGGAATAATTATGGTACATTTGGAGACAATTGTCAATAATGCGTTAACGATATCATTTGGAAAATATGGAGGAAAAAGAAAGAAAAATGGGGCAATATATACTAAAATAATAACTAATTATTTAAAAATAATGTATAATTTATATTAAAATCGGTTCTTTTTGATTGATACAGTGGTTTGGAATTCTGATTAGTGTGTTAACGTACACACGGAAAAGGAGAATGTATATGAAAAAGTCGATAAGTGTAGCTGTTTGTGTGTTGTGTGTTGCTTTCATCGTCTGTTCCATGGGGGGATGTGCTGGGAAATCAAGTAAGATCAAAGTCGCAACAAAAGCGACGACAGAGGGGGTCGCAGTACAATATGCATATGATAAGGGCTATTTTAAGGATGAGGGGCTCGATGTTGAAGTCATGATGTTTGCTACCGGAGCCCCGATTAATGAGGCAATGGCGGCAAAAGAGGCTGATATCGCAGCCAGCGGAAATGCGACGATCTTTTCCCTGGCTACAGGGGAGACTACTCTGCTGGCAGAGCTTACATCGGCAGCCGGAGGGATGGGTCTGTTTGCCAGGCCGGATTCCGATATCCTGACCCAAAAGGGGCTTGTGGAAGAGCTGCCTGACATGTATGGGTCTGCGGATACCGTTAAGGGGAAAACATTTCTCGCGGCGCTGGGAACCTCCACACAGCTCAATGTACAGAAATATGCGAACAGATTTGGGTTAAATAAGGAAGATGTGGAAATCATACATATGGACTTTGGACCGGCTTACCAGGCGTTCGTCAACGGGGAAGGCGATGTGATCGCCACGATTCCGCCCTATTCCTTTGACCTGATGCGGGATGGAAATGTGCAGATCGCTTCCTATGTGGATGCCACAGGTTTCGACGCCTGCGATGCCCTATTTGTGAGAAATGAGTTCCTGGCCGGTAACCGGGAGGATGTGGTGAAATTCGTAAAGGCCATGATGCGGGCAAATTCTGATCTGCAGGATGATAAGCTGCGTGCGGAATATTCGATCGATTTCTTCAATAATAATGGCAAGAGTTATGACAACGAAATGATGCAACAGGAAATAAAAGTCCGGAGCTACCTTGCAAAAGACCAATATACCGCCGGAGATTACGTGTTTGGCAAGAGTTTTTATGAGCAGGGGGATTTCTTTGTAGAAAACGGCAACATTGAACAGGACAAAGTGCCAAATATTAAAAAAGCCTGTGATCCGGCCGTGTTAAATGAGGCGCTGGGAATCTCAGTTGAAAAGCCGGAATAAGGGGAAAGCAATTAAGGAGCTAATGACAATATTCAAATAGGTTAAGTGCCGTTGCAAAGCGGCAGAATGGAGCCATCCATGAAGAAAAGAAAATTTACGAAGTATACCATTATTTCTGCGGCGGCAGTGATTCTGTTTTTGCTTCTGTGGCATCTGTGTACGGATGGAGCGGGGGCCGGAAATAGAAATATGCTCTTGCCAAGCCCTACTGCCGTGGTCAAGGCACTGGTTGAAAAATGTTATGACCCCAATCCGGAAGGGGCCACCCTGCTTGTACATATCGCCGCCTCTTTGAAAGTGGCACTGAGCGGCTATCTGATCGGTCTGCTGATCGGAATCCCATTGGGAATCTGTATGGCCTGGTATAAGGGGATCGACTATTTTGTGAGACCCGTATTTGATCTCATCCGTCCGGTACCGGGGATTGCGTGGATCCCGCTTATGATTATCTTCTTCGGTATCGGTCTGTTATCCAAAGCCATGGTTATCTTCCTGTCGTCCTTCACAGCCTGCGTGATCAACTCTTATTCAGGTATTAAACAGACCAGGACGGTCCACCTGTGGGTGGGGAAGACTTTTGGATTCAGCAATACGAGGCTATTATTCAAAGTGGCGATTCCAACTTCGATGCCAATGATACTGACGGGGATGAAGGGGGCGCTGGCTACCTCCTGGGGTGCCCTGATCGCTGCAGAGCTGTTGGCTTCCACAGCCGGGGTAGGTTTCATGATCCAGCAGGCCAGGGCAGTGATCCGGCCGGATATTATTATCGCAGGTATGGTAGTGATCGGAGCCATTGGAGCCTTATTGTCCATGCTGTTAACGCAACTTGAGAAACAGCTGCTGAAAGGGGGAAGATGGTGATGAAAAAAAGCTGGAATAAAGAGGGGATAGGAAAGACACTGGCAGCAATTGTCTCCATCACCTGCTTTTTGTTGATCTGGCATGCGGTGACCAGCCTGACGGCGTTGGGGAATATCCTGCCGGGGCCTATCGCCACCCTGGAGGCATTTTTCCGTTCCTTCGTTCAGCCGATCGGACGGTATACCATCTGGGGGCATATCTTTTGGAGCCTGTCCCGGGTTCTGGTGGGATTTTTGGCTGCGGCTGTATGTGGGATTATTCTTGGTATCGCTATGTCGCGTTACCGCCTGGTGGAAGCAATTGCCTCCCCCTTTTATGAAATGATCCGGCCGATACCGCCGATTGCCTGGATTTCCCTTGCTATTTTATGGTTTGGGTTGGGTGAGCCAATGAAATATTTTATCATTTTTATCGGTGCGTTTAACAATATCACCATTAACGTCTATATGGGAGGTAAATCCGTGGATCAGGAGTTGGTCGGGGTGGCCAGGATGCTGGGCGCCAATGAAAAACAAGTCTTTACCACGGTGGTTATACCGGCGACAGTCCCTTATATCTTTGCCGGCCTCCATATTGGTCTGTCTATCAGCTGGGCGACCGTGGTCGCGGCAGAGATGGTGAGGTCCTCAGAAGGCCTGGGATGGATTGTGGTGAGCGGGATGGATTTTAATGATATCGGACAGATACTGGTAGGGATTATGGCGATCGGGATTATGGGCTTTCTTTTGATTACAGCGATGCGTGCTCTGGAAGCAAAAATCTGTGAATGGAATGTGAGGGGAGTATGATGGAGGACAACATTGTAAGCTGCAAAAATATCTGTATGACCTATCCATCTGCAGATGGTGGAGCAAACGTCCTGAAAGATATCAATTTTGAAGTCAGGGAAAATGAATTCGTGGTACTGTTTGGACCGGGCCAATGTGGGAAAACGACCATGGTAAATATTATTGCTGGCCTTCTTGCGCCAACTTCCGGTACGACCACTGTGGATGGAAAGGAAGTGGAGGGACCGGGGGCGGACCGGGGCGTCGTATTTCAGACGATCGCGTTGTTCCCCTGGCTTACCGTTATGCAGAATGTGGAGTATGGGCCCAAAGTGCGCGGGATCGATCGGGAGGAGCGCAGGAAACGCGCACAGTATTTTATCGATCTGGTAGGGCTGTCCGGCTTTGAGAATACTTATCCGGTAAAATTGTCGGGAGGTATGAAGCAGCGTGTTGGTATCGCCAGGGCATACTGCAACGACCCAAGGGTCCTTCTGATGGATGAACCTTTTGGCGCACTGGATGCCCAGACCCGGTACCTCATGGAGGAAGAATTGGAAAAAATATGGGAAAAGGAGAAAAAAACGATAATATTTATCACCAATAACATTGAGGAGGCCCTTTATCTGGCGGACAAGGTTGTGGTGTTCAGCAATTGCCCCGCCCATATCAAAAAAGAATATCTGGTGGATATGCCCCGTCCTAGGGACTATGTCTCTGCGCGTTTTCTTGAACTACGGAAAGAGATCAACAGTGTTGTTGATATTACGAGGTGATGCTATGCAGGAGAACGGAAAGGCAAAAGTGAAAGTAAATAATTTAACAAAACGTTTTGGGGATCTGCTGGTATTGGATGATATATCCTTTGAAGTGCCAGAGGAAGAGTTCCTGTGTATCGTGGGACCGACAGGATGTGGGAAAACGACGTTTCTGAATAGTCTTACGAACCTATATCAGGCCACATCAGGCGAAATATTGGTAGACGGGGAACCGGTGAACCCGAAAAAACATAGTATCGCTTATATTTTCCAGGAAAATTCTGTAATGCAGTGGCTGACAGTTGAAAAGAATATCGCCTTTGGACTGCAGACAAAAAAGATCTCAGCTGCAGACAAAAAAGTCAACGTGGAAGAATTTATGGAAATTGTAGGGTTGACGCCATACCGGAATTATTATCCGAACCAGTTGTCTGCCAGCATGCTTCAAAGGGTGTCCATCGCACGGGCCTTTGCATCGAAACCGGAGCTTCTGTTGATGGATGAGCCCTATGGGCAGTTAGACCTGATTTTGAAATACAAACTGGAAGATGAATTGATCAAGCTGTGGAAGAGGACGAAGACTACGGTATTATTCATTACACATAATATTGAGGAAGCGGTTTATCTGGGCCAGAAGATATTGGTACTAACGAATAAGCCGACAAAAGTCAAGAAGTTTATCGATGTCGATTTGCCTTATCCCAGAGATATCAGCTGCGAGAAATTTGTCCATTTGAGAAATAAAGTTACAGACTTAATAAAATGGTGGTAAAGGATGATAAAATATGAGTGGATTTCCAAATGTTCTATTATTGTATAGTGACCAGCACAGTGCCAGAGCGCTTGGCTGTTATGGAAACAAAGAAGTGAGAACGCCGAACCTGGACCGCCTCTCCAGAGAAGGGGTGACGTTTGACAACGCGTTCTGTAACAATCCGTTGTGTACTCCCAGCAGGATGTGTATGCTCAGCGGCCAGTATGCCCATAATTTCGGATACTATGGGTTAATGGGGAAAAAACCAGAGCATCTTCCGAATCTGTTTGGGTACATGAAACGTTTTGGCTACCAGACGGCGGCTATCGGTAAACTCCACACACCTGCTGGATGGGTATCGGAACAATGTGATTTTGTGGCGGACGGATACGGTTTTGAAACACCTGTCACAAAAGAAAATGTTTCAATGGAAGAAGGCTGCCAAGGCTTAAAGCAGGATGCCTATTCCCGATATCTAGAAACAGTGGGGCTGGCTGGTCAAAGGGATGACAAGATTTTTCAAGAATGGTATGAGGCCCATGGCTACGCGCAGGGGCAGTGTGTGGACGCTAGAGTCTCCAGAATCCCGAAAGAACATTCCTTCGAGGCGTGGTGCGGAAAAAATGCAAAAGAATTTATCGGTAAGACCAATCAATCAGGGAATCCTTTTTGCCTATGGCTGTCTATGCCCAGACCCCATCAGACCTACGGACCATCCAGGGAATTCTGGGACCTCTATGAGGGCGAGGAATTAGAGTTTCCGCCTAACAGCGGAGACGATATGTCGGGGAGAAGCATTGCCGCCCGGGATACGCAGAAGAGCTTTCAGGTAGACAAGGACTGGATCGCATTTGGCCCTAAAGATTTCGAATCGGCTAAAAAGCGAGTGCTCCACGGCTATTATGCATGTGTGACACAGATGGATTCCGTTGTGGGGGAGATACTGGATTATCTGGACGACCTGAAGCTGACGGACGAAACCATCATTGTTTACATGACTGACCATGGTGAATTTGCGGGAGAGCACGGAATGATTGAGAAAGCCCCCGGTATTGGGTTTTCCTGTGTGACCAAAATCCCTATGATTTGGAAATATAAAGGTTGTCACGCCGGGGAGAGGCGGGAATCTATTATTGAGAGTGTGGATGTGTTCCCCACGATCTGTGAGTTGGCCGGAATAAAACTACCAAACTGGCTGGATGGAAAAAGTGCTGTCAGCATTCTGAAGAACGACACCCCTATAAAAGGAATGGCCGTCACAGAAAATGCTACGACAAAGACCATCACGACCTCCCGCTATAAGCTGACCCAGTATCTTCCGGCATTTCATAAAGGTGAGGATTTTGGTGAACTTTTTGACAGGGAAAAGGACCCATGGGAATTACATAACCTGTATTTTGAAAAGGAGTACCGGAAGGTAGTAGAGGAATTGCGTTTCCAGCTGTACAGCTGGCTTGTCCTTACCACCAGAAATGTAACAGTTCATCCCAAGATCCCGGTGATGGACAAAGGGATGGATGTGGCTTCAGGCGTCTCCTGGGACCTGGCGGAAGCTACCGGGATCTGTGGGGAAGATGGGAAGATCGGAGCCTCCTTTTACGAGGGGATGATAGACTCTGGACATTTGAACTACTTATAGATTCTGCAGCAGATAGATAAAAGGTTGGAATCCATTGAATTTATGTATTCCAGCCTTTTTGTGACTAGTCTGCTACAAGTTTCTTTTCAGGTTTTGAAAGACGTTTGGAAATTAACGCGCAGATGAAATTTAGGCCCGGAATAGAAAAGGAATCTTGACTTTTGGGTTGGAAAAGTATATATTTAAGATAAATGAAAACGTTTTAATAAAGGCCGGACCGGGGCTTTCATTTAGCTGGGGTTCGTCCGGGGATAACGGATCAGATGACGCGCACAGGGGATACGGAAAAGATGGCTAAGACAGGGAGACGGACTACAATTAAAGAAGTGGCTGTGAGGGCAGGCGTTACGATCGGGACGGTATCCCATGTGATAAACGGTACGGCACCCATATCACCGGAGACTACGGAACGGGTGCGGGAGGCTGTACGGGAGCTGGATTATAAACCAAATCCGATGGCCAGATATATGAGATCCAAGAAGAGCAGGATGATTGGGCTGATGATACCGAACCTGAATAACAGCTTTTATTCGCAGGTGGCCAGTACTTTTATGGAGATGGCGGATGCGGATGGCTATACGGTTCTGATTCTGGGCTATGAATACTCTACGGAACGGGAGAAAAAAGAGCTGGAGAGCCTGGTGCAGAATAATGTGGACGCCGTAGTGGTTGTGAATGGGCACGATGATGAAGAGGCGATCGGCAGACTGACCCGGCAGGGAATATCTGTGATTCTGGCGGACCGGCGGATGGAGGAGTGTAAGATTCCTTATATTCAGTATGATAACAGAGAGATATTAGATCAGGTTATAGCGATGCTGAAGGAGAAGGGATACCGGTCGATAGGTTTTATTTCGGAAAAACTGGATTTGACGAACCTGCAGGACCGCTTTGAAGGATACAAAGAAGCGCTGGGGACTCATGGATATGAATTCCGGCAGGAGCACGTATTTATATCGGAAAAGCTTTGCCTGGACAATATGCGGGCCGGATATCAGTTTACAAAAGATTTACTGCAGGAATACAAGAAAGAGGAACTGCCGGAGGTTTTCCTGGCTTCCTCTGATCTGCTGGCGATCGGGATGCTGCGAGCATTTTTGGATGCAGGTTATCAGGTGCCGGGAGACTTTGGGGTGGTGGGCTATGATAATCTGCCGATAGCGGGTTTTGTGCGTCCCAGACTGACGACCGTGAATCAGGACAGAGAGCTGCTGGGGAAAGAACTTTGGCGGATGACCAGAGCCCGGATCGAGGACGGCATTGTGGAGAATGTTACTCTGCAGCAGGAGCTTATTATCAGGGAATCCTGCTAGAGTTATTATAATAGGCATTAAAACGTTTGAACGATGAGAAAAGTATAAAGGATTGGAGGGAAAAGGGAAGAGAAGGTATCCTGGTCGTTAAAACGTTTGAATGAGAGCTAAATAAATGTAAAAAGGAGAGAATGAGAATGAAAACAGTAAAAGACAAGTATGTATTGGTAGGCGCGGATTTTGCAGGATTTCCCCTGAAAGAGGCGGTCGTGGAGTATTTAAAAAGCAAAGGCTGGAAAGTCACTGATATCGGCGTAAAATCGGCGGACGAGGAGGACCCGGAAATGTTCCACCGGATCGGTCTCAAAGTCGGAGCTAAGATTACGGAGGGTGAATATGAGCGTGCGCTGCTCTTCTGCGGTACGGGTATGGGGATTCATATCGCAGCCAGCAAATGCCCGGGTGTATTCTCCGGTGTGGTGGAGAGCGTACCGGCCGCTTTGCGGGCGATTACCGGTAACGGTGTCAATGTCCTGGCTATGGGAGCCTTTTACGTGGCACCTCAGATGGGGAAAGAGATCGCGGAGGCATTTTTGACCCATAATCTGGGGGACGGCTATGAGTGGTGGCCGAATTTCTATGAATTCCATAAACTGGCTTGTGATGAACTGGATGCGTTCGATTATGAAGAGTTTAAGAAAAATGGTTTCGAAGTGAAGAGAATGGGGGATGTGGAGCTCTCTTTGATGGATAAACCGGAATAAAGGCAGCGGGCCGGGCCTATACAGACCGGCAGTGATCGCTCCGTTTTAAGATCAGGTGACAGTCAGGAATCAGGCCGGATCATAGGTTTTGACGAGATTAGATATAGAAGGTTAAAAAAGAATACAGCGGCGTCGCCAGGATATGAGATATACGAAAAACTCATACCCGGCGGCCCGCTGTTTTTTTGTTTCATAGGAAAGTGCTCCTATGAAATAAAAAACGCTCCGCGGGGATCGCACTACGGCGGAAAGGAAGATGCCGCTTACGCGGCCCGCCGTAGGCGGAGAGTTTCGCAAGCGAAACTCTTTTTCATTTTATAAGCTGAGGATTATGCAGGCGAAGCTCTTTTTCCATTGGTATTGTGTCTGCACAGCGAAGCGTCCGCTTAATTATCAAAGCCTCTTTTTTTATAAATAAAGCGGAATAATAAGGAACCGCCTATCACCCAGACCACGATGATACACAGCCGGACCGCTGATTTTCCGGAAAACAGCTCACCTTTCACCGCGTTATAGTAGAGCTGCAGCGAAGCGTCTATTGGCGATATGTAAGAAATGTAGCGGAACAGTTTGAACGCCCCGGAGAACATGGAGGGAATCAGCAGAATCAGCATAAGAGGTACCTGTAGAATACTGGTACTCATCTGGTCCCTGCATACAGATCCGATGACCGCGCTTAGCATGACCAGACAAAGGGTCCCCAGGAAGGTGAACAGCAGATAAGCCGGCAGATATACAAGCTCTGTTTTGGATAACAGGAAAACCAGGAGGTTCCCCGCCATCGTAATGACGATTCCCATGCAGATCTTCGATAAGAAGAACTCGGCTGCGCTTACATTGGAGAGAATCAGGGTGCGCAGTGTAAATTTTTCCTTTTCCTCCGCAATCGACGTGGAGGGGACCACGATGGCGCACATACAGGAATTCAGCAGCATACCGATGGCCAATAAGAATATGGACTTGTCCCCGCTGATATCAAGGGGCAGGAAATTATACAATACGACGAACATTAACGGGATCAGGTTACAGATAAACATCGCCGGGTTTTTCAGGTAATCACAGAGATCCTTTTTAAATAAAGCTTTCCATTTGCGTAGTGAGATATTCATCAGAGTCCCCTCCCTGTCAATTGTAAAAAGATTTCTTCCAGATTCGGCTCCTGGGAATGGATCGTCAGGCATTGGCCGGATGAAATAATTTCCATAATTTTTTGGGCTCCTTCCCTGTCCTTGGAAAAGGTAAGCCGTTCTTTCTCTTTCGTGAGAACCTGGATTTGATCCTGGGCGAACTTAAGCTTCAGTTCTTCGGGTGAGCCGGTGAGGATCAATCGGCCTTCATTCAGGATACCGATCCGATTACAGAGTTTGTCAGCTTCTTCCATATTATGGGTAGTCAAAAAGATAGTGGTACCGCTTTTATTCAACTCCTGAAGCATCATATGAACCTCATGTATATTGGCCGGGTCCAGACCGTTAGTGGGCTCATCCAGGAACAGCAGCGTGGGCTTATGTATAATGGCGGCAGCCAGGACAGTCCGCTGACGCATCCCTTTGGAACATTTCTTGATCAGGGTCTTTCGGGTTTCGGACAGATTCATCCTTTTTAAGATGGTCTCCACATCCTGTCTGGAGATATTTCGGATTCTGGCAAAAAACAGCAGATTTTCTTCAATCGACATCCGCTCGTAGAGCCCGTTGGTATCGGACAGGATACCGATCCGGTCATAATCATCCCGGGTAACCGAGCTGATGTCTTTGCCCAGGACGCGGATCGTGCCTTCCTCTTTCTGCAGTTGCCGTGTCAATAATTTGATGGTGGTAGTTTTTCCGGCGCCGCTTGGACCAAGGAATCCGAACACCTCACCGGGCTTCACACAGAAGCTGATATGATCCAGAGAAAATGTGGTGCCAAAATGAAGACTGACATTTTCCAGAAAAATCATTTCTTCCATAACTTCAGGTCTCCTTTGTTGAGTTTTTTACCATTATGTCATATCCGAAAATGATTTCAAGTATTTCAGACCGGTCAGCGCTTTTATTAGACCGAAAGAGCCTGCAACCCGACGAATGGAGCATGCAAATGGATGAATGGAGAAGAAATGGGACAGACAGCTACCATTGGAAGGTTTCTTTTAATTCGGCCAACCGGCCTTTGGATAGCGGGATCTGGCTTTTGTCCTGATTGTTTAAAACCAGGACATAACTGTTCTTTGTCCATTTCTCAAACCGTTCCACCTTCTGCAGATTTACCAGATATGAACGATGACAGCGGAAAAAACCGGATTTTTTCAGATTTTCCTCCAGCTGGTCCATCGTGCTCTGCACCGGGAAAAGCTCTCCCCGGACAGATATGTAATTATTTTTATTCGAACTTTCCACATAATCAATGTCTTTTGGATCAAATAACAGAACACGGCTCCCGGATTTTGCCGGAATTTTTAATATTTCGAAGGTGTCCTCCTCACAGTTACTGGAATCCTCCTCCTCGTGCTCTGCCCGGTGAAATGTTCCGTTTTCGTAATAATAAGCGGTTCCTGGCATCAGAAGGGTATGACGAAGAGAGGAATGCACGGTAATAAAATGAACGCCATTGTCACACTGTTCATCCACCCAGTGCAGAACTTTCTTCGTTCCGTCCTCGTCCAGATTCAGCAGCGGCTCTTCCAGAAAACAAAACTCAGCCCGCTGCATACTGATACGGGCCAGGTGGGTCTTCATACATTCCCCCGGCTTTAAGTCCCTCATCCGCCGGCGGGATAAGCCCAGCAGGCCGAAGTCTGCCATCACCGCATCCAGATCCCGGGTTTCTCCGAAAAGCTCATGAAAAAAACGCAGATAACTGCGAACCGTATCCCTTTCATATCCCTTCTCCTGAAGAGTGATGTAAGCCGCGTTTTTGCCGCGCATGTGTTCCTTTATATATAGAAATAATTCATTCATAATCTCCTGGTTACATTCTATATGCAGACAGCCGCAGGTGTCCGAATGGTTCAGGAGATCTTCGATCGCTTCCTGTATAGCAGGGGTCATTCTGATACCTTCTTTATCATTTGATTAAGAGAAGCAATCCCTATGTAGCAGCGAAATGCTGCGATTCTGTCCGCAGGACATGTATTAAGGGATGCTGTAAAGTATACCTTATGGAGCAGCGAATGCTGCGACCCAGTCCGCAGGACATGTATTATGGGATGCTGTAAAGTATACTATAAGATGCAGGCCTTGTACAGAGCGGAACAAAGATTTTATTTGACAGTAAGTGGAAAAATAGTTCCTTTCATGGCCGGATGGGAGGGGACTGGCACGTTCCGTCAGAAGGGCCGGCCAGTTGGTTACGGATGGCGGAAGGGGCCTGTCCCAGTATGCCGGTCTATTAGAAGAAAACTAAGCCTGCCTTTACTTATCTGGAACTACTCCAGCCGGCATCCTGGGACAGGCCCCTTTCTCCACGCAGTTACTGGAAGATCCATCTCTACTGCCGAAAGGTGCCAGTCCCCTCCCATCCGGCCGAAAAAATGTGATAGGAGGGTTGACAAATAAATAGTTCGGGCGTAGAATTAAAATAGTTCGAATAAAGAAGTAAATGGTGGCGGCGATGGGAAAGAATGAGACAGAACTGGAAATAGAACAGAATATAGCGGCATTCGTGGATGAGGTGAAGGATCTGCTGTCCCCGGAGATCTGGCAGAATATCCTGATGGATTGTTCCAAAAATGAGCTGTTTCTGCTGTGGCTGCTGTATCGGGAGAAGGAAGTGAACATGACCAGGGCGGCGGAGTATATGAATGTACCGCTGAACACCGCTACGGGCATCGTGGGCAGGATGGAGAAACGGGGAATCGTTCTGCGGGTCCGCAGTGAGGAAGATAAAAGGGTAGTGACGATTCGGCTGAGCGCAAAAGGGATGGAGCAGATACTGGCCATCATAAACGAGCTTATGTATTATGGTACAAAAGTGCTGGAAAACTTCAGCCAGGAAGAGCTGAAACTTTTTTTCCGCATGATGGATAAGTTAAAGATGGTTATGAGGGAAGAAAAAGAAAAACAGACACAAAAACGTAAAGTGAGGAAAATACCAATCAGTTAAAGGGTCTATGAATCAGGACCCTTTTGCTGGAACATATACTTCGAGAACCGAAATATTCAATTGCAGAACTAGTTAGTTAGAGCACAACGACGAACGGAATCTGAATTTTTCTTTCAATGATATCAGGAGGTGCAGGATGAGCAGAATTTATATTTTTACAGGAAAGGGCGGCGTAGGAAAAACCAGTGTGGCGGCTGCCCACGCGGTGTTAAGCGCGCAGGAGGGAAAGCGCACGCTGCTGGTCAGTACGGATATGGCGCATAATCTGGGAGATGTATTTGAGAGGAAGCTGGGCAAAGAACCGGTATGCCAGACAAAGAACCTGGATCTCTATGAGATTGATCCGAATTATGTAATGGAACAGGATTTCCGGGATATCTTGGAATGCATCGGTAAAATGCTGCCGGACAGCAGCGGCAAGAGTATGGAAGACTTCGGAATGCTTCCCGGAATGGAAGAACTGTTTTCCCTTTTAAAGATCGCGGATATCCGGGATACAGGTGCCTATGAGCGGATTATAGTAGACTGTGCACCGACCGGAGAGACCTTGTCGCTGCTAAAATTTCCCGAGCTGCTTTCCTGGTACATGGAGAAACTGTTTCCGATCGGGAAAGTGGCGGTGCGGGTATTGTCGCCGGTCTCAAAGCGGCTGTTTGAGCTGGAGCTTCCGAACCGGCAGGCGATGACCGATATCGAACGCATGTATCTCAAATTGATCCGGCTCCAGGAACTCTTAAAAGACCGGAATACGACAAGCATACGGCTGGTGGCCATGCCCGAAAAAATGGTAGTGGAGGAGACAGAGCGAAACTATATGTATATGAACCTGTATAATTTTAACGTGGATGGGCTGTATATCAACCGGGTTATTCCGGCGGACATCGGCAATCCGTTCTTTGACGAATGGCTGGAAATCCAGACAAAATATATCACCCGGCTGGAAGAGAGCTTTAAAGAGCTGCCCCTGTGTTACATTCCATGGTATGAAGAGGAAGTAAGGGGGACGAAGGCGGTGGAGAGGATCTGCAAAGACGTGCTGTCAGGAAAGGAAGTGTTTGAATCTTCCGTACAGGTTAAACGGGAACAGTTCGAGCAGGTGGACGACGGATATATTCTGACCGTTTTCATACCGAATGCCCGGAAAGAAGACCTGGATGTCTATCAGACAGAGACGGAAGCCGTGATACGTCTGGGAAACTATAAGAGGAACATTCCTCTGCCAAACGCGCTAAAGACCTATCAGATCACCTCGGCCAAGCTGGAAAACGGGAAGCTCCGGCTTAGATTTCAACTGGAATGCGCACATTAACGCGCGTCATGGAGGGAAATTATGAATAAAAGCAGATCCGATCGTATAAAAGAAGCAAAACACTATGAATGGCTGGCAATTAAGGCGCTCTTGCCGGAAGAGGTATCTCCCCGCCTGGAAACCATAGGAAAAGAACTGGAAGCGCTGGTGTCCGAAGGTCTGGCCTCATGCAAGACAGAGCTTATGAACATCATTATAAAAGAAACGAACGGACAGGGGGAAGGGGAGCCGCTATCTGGTGTAAGGAAGATCCATATAGAAGAATAGCCGGTCAATGACTAAAACGAATAGAGAACGAGGAGGTTCCGGAGATGAGGATTATCATCTATACAGGAAAAGGCGGAGTTGGAAAGACCACAGTGGCCGCCGCCACAGCACTGAGGCTTTCAGAGTCGGGGAAAAGGGTACTGATCATGAGTACGGACCAGGCGCATAGTCTGGGAGACGCATTTGACAAAAAAGTAGGCAGAGAAATAATCAAAATACAGGAAAATCTGGATGCCCTGGAAATCGACACCCTGTTCGAAAACGAAAAAAGCTGGGGGCATCTGAGAAGCTACCTGAAGAGGATGCTGACCATAAAAGGGGAAGGAGGGATCGAGGTAGAAGAACTGTTGGTATTTCCGGGGCTGGAAGAGCTGTTGTCCATGTTCCGCATCCTGGATATTTATGAAGAAAATACCTACGATGTCCTGATCGTAGATTGCGCGCCCACCGGAGAGACACTTTCCCTTCTGAAATATCCGGAGATGCTGTCCGGTTTTATGGAAAAAATTCTTCCCTTTAAGCGCAAGAGCGCCAAAATCGCAGGGCCGGCCATAGAAAAAATCACAAAAATACCAATGCCTGAGGACAGCGTATTCGATGACATTGAGTACCTGATGGACAAAATGCAGCGTCTTCAAACGCTGCTGCTGGACAAAGAAACGCTGAGCATCCGCCTGGTAACCACTCCTGAAAAAATAGTTATTCAGGAGACCAGGCGGACCTTCACCTGTCTGTACCTGTTCAACTATAATGTTGATGCCATCGTGATTAACAGAATCTATCCCGCGCAGGCCATGGAAGGCTACTTCAGCAAGTGGATCGAACACCAGGAAGAAGGCCTCCGGGAAATCCGGCAAAGCTTCTCGGAAATTCCCCGTTTCCAACTGGAGCTTAAGCCAAAGGAGGCGCGCACCATTCCGGAACTTCTGGTACTTGGCCGCCAGTTATTCCAGGATGCCGATCCCTCGGCCATTTTTTTCCGGAAAGAGATCTTTCACCTTCAAAAAGAACCTGGCTGTATAACCATAAGGATCTTCCTGCCTTTTGCGGACAAAGGGGACCTGGATCTGAAACAAAACGAGGAAGAACTTATCTTAAGCGTAAGGAACGAGACCCGAAGATTTCCGCTTCCGTTGGAGTGCCGGAATCAGCCGATCCATTCTGCCCGGTATAGAGAAGAGTATCTGGTGATAAAATTTGAGGCTGTTTGTTCATAAGCTTGCCGGCAGGGCCGTTAGGAAGGGATGGGAGGAAGGACTGGGAGAGGCCTGGGATTATTTTTTTGGTGCGTTTTATAGGAGAATGATGTATAATGTTAAATGGTTGTGGAGCCGGAATGGCTTTCCACCCTGCTTTTTGGAAAATAAACGTTTTTTAACGTGTTGAAGGAGGATATGTTTTTATGGTAAAACTTTATGACAGCGGTGTTTATCTGGTAAATGGGACCGAACTGGTTGAGGATGGCCCGCAGGCCGCAGCGGTTTTGCAGAATAAGTATGGACACTCAGTGACCAGGGAAGAGGCGGCTGCCGGAACGATGGCTTATGGGATTCTGAAGGATCATAATACTTCGGGAAATATGGAAAAGCTGCAGGTTAAGTTTGACAAGCTGACTTCGCATGATATTACTTTTGTGGGAATCATCCAGACGGCGAGAGCTTCCGGGCTTGAGAAATTTCCGGTGCCTTATGTGCTGACCAACTGCCATAACAGCCTGTGCGCGGTGGGCGGTACGATTAATGAGGATGACCACATGTTTGGTCTGACCTGCGCTAAGAAATATGGCGGCGTTTATGTACCCCCTCACCAGGCGGTTATCCATCAGTATGCCCGGGAGATGCTTTCCGGCGGCGGAAAGATGATTCTGGGGTCCGACAGCCATACCCGTTATGGGGCCCTTGGCACCATGGCTATGGGAGAAGGCGGACCGGAGCTGGTGAAACAGCTTTTGAATAAGACTTATGATATTAATATGCCGGGAGTCGTAGCGGTGTATCTGACGGGGACACCGAATAAAGGGGTTGGCCCCCAGGATGTGGCGCTGGCTATTATCGGAGAAGTGTTCGGCAACGGCTATGTGAATAACAAGGTTATGGAATTCGTAGGACCCGGCGTGGATCAGCTGAGTGTGGATTTCCGGATCGGTATCGATGTTATGACGACGGAAACTACCTGCCTGTCCTCGATCTGGAAGACGGATGAGAAGGTAAAAGAGTATTATGATATCCATGGACGGGTGGAGGAATATAAGGAGCTGAATCCCGGAGCCGTGACTTACTATGATGGGTGCGTCTATGTGGATCTGAGCCAGGTGAAGCCCATGATCGCCATGCCGTTCCATCCCAGCAATACCTACACGATAGAGGAATTAAATGCCAACCTGCTGGACATCCTGGAAGAATGCGAGAAGAAGGCGCTGGTAAGTCTGGACGGAGCCGTGGAGTTTAAATTAAGAGATAAAGTACGGAACGGAAAGTTATATGTGGATCAGGGAATCATTGCGGGATGCGCCGGCGGCGGCTTTGAAAATATCTGTGACGCGGCGGATATTGTCCGCGGCAGAAGCACCGGGGCCGATGAATTCACCCTGAGCGTATATCCGGCCAGCACGCCGATCTATATGGAGCTGGTTCGCAACGGCTGCATTGCCGACCTGATGGAGACCGGCGCCATTGTGAAAACCGCGTTCTGCGGTCCCTGCTTCGGAGCGGGTGACACGCCCTGCAACAACGGATTTTCCATTCGTCATACCACCCGTAATTTCCCTAACAGGGAGGGGTCCAAGCTGCAGAGCGGACAGATCTCTTCCGTAGCGTTGATGGATGCCCGTTCCATCGCGGCGACGGCGGCCAATCAGGGATACCTGACGGCAGCCACAGATCTGGATGTGGAATACCGCGGCCCGAAATATCATTTTGACAAGACGATCTATAAAAACAGAATCTTTGACAGCCATGGAGTGGCAGATCCTTCCGTCGAGATCAAGTTCGGCCCTAACATCAAGGACTGGCCGGCCATGTCCGCGCTTCCTGAGAATATGGTGTTAAAAGTGGTTTCCGAAATCCATGATCCGGTCACTACCACCGATGAACTGATCCCCTCCGGAGAGACCTCATCCTACCGTTCCAACCCTCTGGGCCTGGCTGAGTTTACCCTTTCCAGAAAAGATCCCGCCTATGTGGGGCGCGCCAAGGAAGTCCAGAAGGCGCAAAAAGCCATCGAAGCCGGTACCTGCCCGCTGGACGCGCTGGAGGAACTAAAACCCGTATTCGAAGCGATCCACACCCGGTATCCTGAAGTGGGCGAGGGAAATGTCGGTGTGGGAAGTACTATCTTTGCCGTAAAACCCGGTGACGGCTCCGCCAGAGAGCAGGCGGCATCCTGCCAGAAAGTACTGGGCGGCTGGGCCAATATCGCCAATGAATACGCCACCAAGAGATACCGTTCCAACCTGATCAACTGGGGCATGCTGCCCTTCCTGATCGAAAAAGGGGATCTCCCCTTCAAGAACGGAGACTATCTCTTCATCCCTGGTATCCGTGAAGTGATAGAGCAGAAGAAAGGTCAGTTAAAAGCCTACGTGGTAAGCGACGGCCTGAAAGAATTCGAATTAAAGTTAGGTGAGCTTACCGACGACGAGAGGAGCATCATTCTCAAAGGCTGCCTGATCAATTATTACAGGGGCTGACTATTTATCATACATCGCACGTAAGCGGCTAAAAAAATTATTTGTCAAATTAATCTACTAGAAAAGAGCTGGTAAAACAGCCCGGGAGAGTAAAAAAAGATGACTGAAAAGGGACAGGCACAAATCGATGCAAAGCTGCGGAAACCCCGTAATCTATAGGGATTTTATAAATGGGGAATTGAATTTGCCTGTCCCTGCTGTTGGTAAAAAGAAAATCAGGAATAATTCCTGAGATTCCTGCGTATAATAAGATATAATCCGTCAATAAGATATAAACTTGACATTACCAATGAAACGTACTATACTAATAAAGCATCAAGTGACGCGGGGTGGAGCAGTCTGGAAGCTCGTCGGGCTCATAACCCGAAGGTCGTAGGTTCAAATCCTACCCCCGCTACTTAAAACAGCCTATCCACGGGCTGTTTTTTATTTTTTCATAGGAAAGTGCTCCTATGAAATAAAAAACGCTCCGCGGGGATCGCACTACGGCGGAAAGGAAGATGCCGCTTACGCGGCCCGCCGTAGGCGGAGAGTTTCGCAAGCGAAACTCTTTTTCATCATAAGAAAGTGTTCCTATGAAATAAAAACGCTTTGCAGGAGGAGAGTTTTGCCCATATCCCGGCCTTTTTTGCATCCTCCGCCTAAGATTCCTTCCCTCTGGAAAATTCTAGATTGTAGTCCATAACCTATTTTAATATGGAAGAAGATGTGGTATATTTGATAAGAAATGATTTACCATGGCTGCATAGAAACTAATGAGTAACGGCAGGAAAGGAGAGCCTTATGGACATTCTGGATCTTGATGATGATATAAAGGAAGAAAAAGAAAAACGCGAAGAGGAGCATAAATCTCAAAAACCTTCTCCCAAAAAGAAGGGAGGCAAAGGGTGGTCGGCCGCCAGCAAGGTAGTGCTTGCGATCTCTGTGCTGGTATTTTTGTTTGCCGCCTGGCAGCTGGTCTCCATATTTGTAGGGTACAAACAGGGCAGCGACGAGTACAAAGACCTGGAGCAGTTTGTTGCGGAGGAAGAACCAGAACCCAAACCCATTGAAGCTTCCGGGGGAATCGCCGCGGATGTGGAGGAAGAGAAGCCTCTGACCGAGACTATTTCAAGAGCCAGCTTTGACGAGCTGAAGGCCATCAATTCAGACATCGTGGGCTGGATTGAATTTGAAAATATTGATATTAATTATCCGGTGGTCCAGACCGGAGACAATGATTATTACCTGACCCATACGGTGAAAAACACCAGGAACAGTGTGGGCGCCATTTTTGTGGAATACACAAATAACGCGGATTTCCAGGATGATAACACCTTTATCTATGGACATAACATGAAGAACGGTTCCATGTTCGGGCTGCTGAAAAAATATAAGGACCCGTCATACTATCAGGCGAACCAATTCTTCTGGATCTACACGCCGCAGGGGGATTACATGTATCAGATCTTCTCCTGCCATGAGGCGGAGCCGGAGTCTGAGACCTACACCAACGGGTTTGGTTCCAAAGAAAGCTACGCTTCGTACCTTCAGACGATCAAAGATTTATCCCTGTATGATACCGGTGTGGCTGTGACTTCCGATGACAAAATTGTCAGCCTGTCCACCTGTACAAAAGACAAGGGTGTACGTTTTGTGGTTCACGCCAAAAGGCTGTAGCAGGGATACCTGTTTGTGCGGAAAAACCGCAGGTGGGAGGGAATCATGGATACTATCGAAACATTGCAGAAGTGGATCGACAGCAGTGACAATATCGTATTTTTCGGAGGTGCCGGTGTCTCAACCGAAAGCGGTATTCCCGACTTCAGGAGTGTGGACGGACTGTATCATCAGGAGTATGATTATCCGCCTGAGACGATGTTAAGCCGCACCTTTTATGAGAGAAAGCCGGAAGAATTCTATCGTTTCTACCGGAACAAGATGCTCTATCTGGATGCCATGCCAAATGAGGCCCACAGGAAGCTGGCCGAACTGGAGCAGGCGGGCAGATTACGGGCGGTGATTACCCAGAATATAGACGGCCTTCACCAGAAGGCCGGCAGCAAAGAGGTACTGGAGCTGCACGGCAGTGTGCTGCGCAATTACTGTTCCCGCTGCAAACGGTTCTATCCGGTGGAGGCGGTTACGCGGTCTTCGGGGGTACCTCATTGCGAGTGCGGCGGTAAGATTAAGCCGGATGTTGTATTATATGAAGAGGGTCTGGATCAGAAGATCCTTTCGAAAGCAGTGAAATATATAGAAAATGCGGATATTCTGATCATCGGCGGTACGTCTCTGGTCGTATACCCGGCGGCCGGACTGATCGATTATTACAGAGGCGATAAGCTGGTCCTGATCAACAAAGCGCCCACCGGTATGGACTACAAGGCAGATCTGCTGGTACAGGGCAGCATCGGAGAGATTTTGGGTCAGATACAGGTGCATGGAGGCAGATAGATGGACTATGAAGTGGGAGATATCGTAAAACTGAAAAAGCAGCATCCCTGCGGCAGCCAGGAGTGGGAAATACTCCGGGTAGGTGCGGATTTCAGGCTGAAATGTATGGGATGCGGACATCAGATCATGATTGCCAGGAAAATGGTGGAAAAAAACACGAAAGATCTTCGCAAAAAACCTTGAAATCACGGACAATCTGTGCTATTATAGTAGCTCGTGATATATTATTCGTTCCGTAAGGAACTGATGATTTAATCCTTGTTCCCTGCGCTGACAGGGGGCCAAAGACCATAAGGAGGTGTAAGAACACATGAACAAGTACGAATTGGCAGTCGTCTTAACTGCAAAGATTGAAGACGAAGAGAGAGTCGCTACCATCGAAAAGATCAAAGGTTACGTGGAACGCTTCGGCGGCACCATCACCAAAGTGGATGAATGGGGCAAAAAGAGACTGGCCTATGAGATCCAGAAGATGAGAGAAGGCTTTTATTACTTTATCCAGTTTGAGGCGGATTCAGATGCTCCGGCAGAGATCGAGAGACGTATCCGGATCATGGAAAATGTAATCCGCTATTTGTGCGTAAAACAGGGTGAGTAAGACGACTGTGCACATATAGGAGGAGTCAGTATGAACAAAGTTATTTTAATGGGGAATTTGACCAGAGATCCTGAAGTCCGGTATTCCGGCGGAGAAAACTCCATGGCGATCGCCAGATTTTCACTGGCTGTCAGCCGCCGGTTCAGCCGTAACAGCGATACCGATACGGATTTCTTTAACTGTACTGCATTCGGCAAACAGGCCGAGTTTGTTGAGCGTTATTTCCACAAAGGAATGCGTATGCTGTTAAGCGGCCGGGTTCAGAATGACAATTATACGAACAGAAACGGTGAAAAAGTCTACTCCGTGCAGATCATTGCGGATGACATTGAATTCGCCGAGAGCAAAAACTCCAGTGCGGGTAATGCAGGGGGCTTTAATGCAGGTGGATTTCAGGATGCGGGCAGACCCGAACCCAGCCAGGCGGTTGGTGACGGCTTCATGAACATTCCGGATGGAATTGATGAAGAGCTGCCGTTTAACTGATGATATTGAGCGGTTTTTAATCTGATAGGAGGTAATGAACAATGGCATATAACAGACCTGATGGCCAGGGTGGTCCGATGAAGAGACGCGGCGGCCGCAGAAGAAAAAAAGTCTGTGTGTTCTGTGGTAAAGAGAACAACGAGATCGATTACAAGGATGTAAACAAATTAAAAAGATATGTCTCTGAAAGAGGTAAAATTCTTCCCAGAAGAATTACCGGCAACTGTGCAAAACATCAGCGTGCGCTGACAGTTGCGATTAAGAGAGCGAGACATATCGCTCTGATGCCGTATACGGTTGATTAAAAATAAAGGGCTGCCCGCTGGGCGGCCCTTTTTTGAGCCGGCCTTATGGAAGGGGACTGGCACTTTTCGGAAGCAAGCCGAAGCCTTCAGGCGACTACGTGGAGAAAAGGGCCTGTCCCCTCTTAACCTTAAGGCGGCTAAAGAAAATCTTAAGGGTTCCATAATCTTTCAAAAAATGATATAATACAATTTATCAGAATTCGCATTGTGCAGACTGATGAATATTATATATATGGATGGCGGGGGTTATTCGAAGATCCGCCTGTGGTTTATAGGAGAAACAGCATGAACGAGAAAATCCGATTAAAGGGACAATTGAAATCCTATATGCGATGGCCGTTACTGCTGACGATTCTGCTTGTACTGATGAATATATGGATCTATGTGATCGATCTGCGGGCCGGCGCGTTGATGACGGCTTTTGTTATCGTCTATGTTCTGGTCGTATTCATCCTTTATATATACAACAAGCCGCTGATCGTCAATGAACTTATTTCATTTGCCACCCAGTACGGACAGGTTCAGAAGAAACTATTGAAAGAGCTGGCGATTCCCTATGCGCTTCTGGATGAGAAGGGTAAGGTCATCTGGATGAATCACGCCTTCAGCGAAGTGACAGAGAGGGAGCGGACCTACCGGCGGTCTGTGACGAATATTTTTTCGGAGATTACCCAGCAGCAGCTTCCGTTGCAGGATGAGATGAAAACCATGCACGTGCACCTGGAAGAAAGGGATTTCCGGGCGGATTTGAAATACGTGGGAATGGAAGAGATGGCGGAGTCCAATACGCTGGTGGATGCGCCGGATTATGAGGGCTACCTGGTCGCCCTGTATCTCTATGACGAGACCGAGATCAACCGCTATATTCAGGAAAATGAGGAACAGAGGCTGGTGTGCGGCCTGATTTACATTGATAATTTTGAGGAAGCGCTGGAGAGCGTGGAGGAAGTCAGAAGATCCTTGCTGATCGCGTTGGTGGACCGGCGGGTGAATAAATATTTCTCCGGCTATGACGGACTGGTGAAAAAGCTGGAAAAGGATAAATATTTCGTGGTTTTCAAACACAAATATGTGGCCCAGCTCCAGGAGAATAAGTTTGATCTGCTGGATGAAGTGAAGACGGTAAATATAGGAAATGAAATGGCCATTACGCTGAGTATCGGTCTTGGTATGGATGGCGAGAGCTACAATAAAAATTATGAGTATGCCCGTATTGCCATAGATCTGGCCCTGGGCCGCGGCGGAGATCAGGCCGTGGTGAAAAAGGGCGAGAAGTTAGAGTACTACGGAGGAAAGACCAAGCAGGTGGAGAAGAGCACCCGCGTCAAGGCCAGAGTGAAAGCCCATGCCCTCCGGGAGGTTATGGAGAGCAAGGATAAGGTGGTCATTATGGGCCATCAGATCACGGATGTGGATTCCTTCGGCGCCGCTGTGGGCATCTATCGCGCGGCCAGGGTGCTGAACAAGCGAGCTTACATTGTCATCAATGAAGTGACCACTTCCATCCGTCCCATGATGGAAGGATTCATTGTAAATCCCACGGAGTATGAAGAGGATATGTTCATCCCCGGCGAGCGAGCCGAGGAACTGGTTGACAATAATACGGTGTTAGTGGTGGTGGACACGAATAAACCCAGCTTTACGGAATGCCCGCGCCTGCTGAATATGACCAAGACCATAGCCGTACTGGATCACCACCGGCAGGGGGCTGAGGTGATATCCAATGCAATCTTATCGTACATCGAACCGTATGCTTCCTCTACCTGTGAGATGGTAGCTGAGATTCTTCAGTATTTTGAAGAGGGAATTAAGATTAAGAACCTGGAAGCGGACTGCATATATGCGGGTATTATCATAGATACGAATAATTTTATGAGCAAGACCGGAGTGCGTACCTTTGAGGCGGCAGCCTTCTTAAGGCGCTGCGGCGCGGATGTCACCAGAGTGCGTAAGCTGTTCCGGAATGATATGGGAGCTTATAAGGCCCGGGCGGAAGCGGTGCGTCATTCCCAGGTTTACCGGGATGCCTTTGCCATCGCCGTATGCCCCAATGAAAACATAGAAAGCCCTACCATCGTGGGAGCCCAGGCGGCCAATGAGCTGCTGAACATTATAGGAATCAAGGCGTCCTTTGTGCTGACGGAATATAACAACAAGATTTACTTAAGTGCCCGGTCCATAGATGAAGTGAATGTCCAGCTGATCATGGAGAGGCTTGGCGGCGGCGGACATATGAACATCGCAGGCGCACAGCTTACGGGCTATACGATGGAGCAGGCCATCGAATATCTGAAAAATACACTGGATCAAATGATAGAAGAAGGAGCGTTATAGATGAAAGTAATTTTATTGCAGGATGTAAAGTCACTGGGAAAGAAAGGCGACACGGTCAATGTCAATGACGGTTACGCCCGGAATTTTATTCTGCCGAAGAAACTGGGTGTGGAAGCCACTACTAAAAATATGAATGATCTGAAGTTACAGAAAGCCCACGAGGAGAAACAGGCGCAGGAGATATATGACGAAGCGCTGCTGCTGAAGGCTCAGATCGAAAAAGCACAGATAAAGCTCTCCGTTAAGACAGGAGAAGGCGGAAAGACTTTTGGAAGCGTCTCCTCCAAAGAGATCGCGCAGGCCGCCAAAGAACAGATCGGACTGGATATCGACAAGAAAAAGATGCAGCTGCCGAATCCGATCAAGACCATCGGCACCCATGGAGTGCCCGTCAAGCTGCATCCGAAAGTAACCGCTGAGTTGAAAGTGATCGTGGAAGAAGCTTAGGAGGAATCCTTTTATGGATGAAGCGCTCATAAAAAGAGTACCGCCCCACAGCATCGAGGCAGAGCAGTCGGTTATCGGCTCTATGATTATGGACAAAGAAGCTATCGTCATCGCATCGGAATTGATATGCGGTGACGATTTCTATCAGAGCCAATACGGAATCCTCTTTGAGACGATGGTGGAGCTGTACAATGAGGGAAAACCGGTGGACCTGGTCACCTTACAGGACCGCTTAAAAGCCAAGGATGTGCCGCCGGAGGTCAGCAGCCTGGAATTTGTCAGGGATCTGATCACGGCAGTGCCCACTTCGGCCAATGTGAAATACTATGCCAATATCGTCAGTGAAAAATCTCTGCTCCGCCGGATGATCAAGACCACGGAAGAGATCACCAATGCCTGTTTCCTGGCCAAAGATAAAGTGGAAGACATTATGGAGGACACGGAAAAGAAGATCTTTGAGCTTCTTCAGACCCGGAATTCCGGAGATTTTGTCCCGATCCGCCAGGTGGTACTGGACGCGCTGGAGAAGATCAATCTGGCCTCCAAGACAAAGGGAACCGTAACCGGTATTCCCACCGGATTCCTGGATCTGGATTACAAGATGTCCGGCCTTCAGAACTCCGACCTGATTCTGGTGGCGGCCCGTCCCTCCATGGGAAAGACCGCCTTCGTCCTGAACATTGCCCAGCACGTGGCTTTCCGGGCCAACGTACCCACTGCGATCTTCAGCCTGGAGATGTCCCGGGAACAGCTGGTGAACCGTCTGTTCGCCCTGGAATCCAGGGTGGATTCCCAGTCGATCCGTACCGGTAATCTGTCCGACGCGGACTGGGAAAAATTAATCGAAGGCGTGGATGTGATCGGAAAGTCAAAACTGATGATCGATGACACCCCCGGTATCACAATCGCCGAGCTGCGAAGCAAATGCCGGAAATTTAAACTGGAACAGGACTTAGGACTGATAATCATCGATTACCTGCAGTTGATGTCCGGAAGCGGCCGCGGCACCGATTCCCGCCAGCAGGAGATCTCCGATATTTCCCGTTCCTTAAAGAAACTGGCCAGGGAACTGAACGTTCCTCTCATCGCCCTTTCCCAGTTAAGCCGTGCCGTAGAACAGCGGCCCGACCACAGGCCGATGCTCTCCGACCTGCGTGAGTCCGGAGCCATCGAGCAGGACGCCGACGTCGTCATGTTCATCTACCGCGATGACTACTATAACAAAGACACCGAAACTCCCAATATGGCGGAGATTATCATAGCCAAACAAAGAAACGGCCCCATCGGCACGGTAAATCTGGCCTGGCTGCCCCAGTACACGAAGTTTGCGAATATGGCCAAGTAACAGCCCCAATATCCGCCGGATAAAAGGGGACTGGCTCCTTTCGGCTGTAACGTCAGAGCGTAAGAAACTGCGTAGAGAAAGGTGCCTGTCCCCGGAAGTTGACTCGTAAAGGTCCGCATCCGGGTACCGTTATAACAAAACCCAAAAAAAACCAAAAAAATTATTTTTTTTAAAAAAAGGGCTTGAAATTCAAAAAAGGATCATGTATAATACACGTTGTTGAGCATTAATGGGCTATCGCCAAATGGTAAGGCAACGGACTCTGACTCCGTCATTTCAAGGTTCGAATCCTTGTAGCCCAGGTTAAGAAAAGGTTGTCTTAATCAATTAGGACAATCTTTTTTCTATATTGAAAAACTTTCGCGGACAGATTTTTTGCAAAAGTATCAAAGCCCAATCAATAAGAACCCTGCCTGTTTAAGGGACTAACAGACTGAAAGATTAACAGGCGGAAAGATTAACAAGCGGAAAGATTAACAAGCGGAATGATTAACAAGCGGAACGCTTAACAGGCTGAATGACCATAGGAATTAGATGAAAAGAGGGCGTGAGAATGTATCAGTTTGAGAGCAGAGTGCGTTACAGCGAAGTAGGAGCCGACGGGCTGCTGACATTAAATGGAGTACTGAACTATTTTCAGGACTGCAGTACCTTTCACTCCGAAGATGTAGGGCTTGGAGTGGAGCACTTGAAGGAAAAGCACAGGGCGTGGCTGCTGAGCTCCTGGCAGGTGGTAGTTGACCGGTATCCGGGCCTGGGAGAAAAGATCGTGGTGGCGACCTGGCCTTATGATTTTAAGTTATTCTATGGGTATCGTAATTTCGCGCTGTTCGGCCAGGATGGGGAGAGGCTTGCGTATGCCAATTCGATCTGGGCGTTTATCGATACGCTGACCGGGCACCCCACGAAGATCAAAGAGGCAGATGTGGCGGCCTACGGAGAGGACCCGAAGCTTGAGATGGATTATGCTCCGAGGAAGGTGGCCGTGCCGGAGGAATGTGTGCCGGCAGCGGAATTCCCGGTGCGCAAGTACCATATCGATACCAACCAGCATGTAAATAACGCGCAGTACATCCAGATGGCCAGAGAGTGCATTCCGCAGATCTATCCGATTCATGAAATGCGCGCGGAGTACCGCAGAGCTGCGGTCCTGGGTGATATGATATTCCCGGAGATCCACAGGGGGGACGGAAGCGATACGGTCCTGCTGTGTGATGGACAGAAGAACCCGTATGCGGTGGTTCAGCTGATGAGATAGACAAGGAACGTGATGTGGCCGCGATGTGCCAATGGGCCCATGGGCGGATAGTTTTGTGCATAAGATGCACTGGACGGAGGAAGACGATGTTTGAATTGGGTAAGAGGCAGACACTGAAGATGGTGAAAAGAGTGGAGTTCGGTGCCTACCTGGGAGAACAGGAAAATGCGGAAGACCGGGTGCTGCTGCCGATACGTCAGGTGCCGGAAGGCCTGGAACATGGGGATGCGATTGAAGTATTTCTCTATAAGGATTCCAAGGACAGGCTGATCGCAACCACCAGCCGGCCATTGCTGCAGATCGGAGAGATAGCCAGGCTTAAGGTGGCTGAGACCGGTAAGATCGGCGCTTTTTTGGACTGGGGGCTGGAAAAGGATCTGCTGCTGCCGTTTAAGGAGCAGACAGCGAAGGTCGGCGAGGGTGACGAGGTGCTGGTTTCCCTGTATGAGGATAAGAGCAGTCGTCTGTGCGCCACGATGAAAATCTATGAATATTTGTCCAAGCAGACGCCCTATACGATCGGGGATAAGGTGGAGGGAACGGTCTATGAGCTCAGCGACAGGTTTGGCGCATTTGTGGCTGTGGACGATCATTATTCCGCGCTGATACCGGCGAAAGAATGCTTTGGGGAATTTCATGTGGGTGACCGGGTCAGCGCCCGTGTGACCGCGGTGAAGGAAGACGGTAAGATGGACTTAAGCGTGCGCCGGAAGGCTTATCTGCAGATGGACGCGGATGTGGAAGCCGTTCTGAAAGTGATGGAGAGTTACGGCGGAAAGCTCCCGTTTAATGACAAAGTGTCGCCGGAAGTCATCAAAAAAGAATTCCATTTAAGTAAAAATGCCTTTAAACGGGCAGTGGGCAGACTTTTAAAAGCCGGGAAAGTAGAAATAACCGATAACGGGATTCTGTTAAAGTAACAAATATCAACAAAGATTCACAAAGTTTCAAAAAATAGTTGCATTCCGACGGATTTCAGCTATACTGTAGGTAGAATATAAAGAGAGGAGGAGAATTGAATGAAAGTCCAAAACATAACAGATATTGATAAATTCTTCCAGGTAGTGGATGGCTGTAAAGGTAAAGTGGAGTTAGTAACAGGCGAAGGTGACAGACTGAACCTGAAATCCAAGCTTTCCCAGTATGTATCGATGGCGAATATTTTTTCTAACGGAGAGATCCCTGAGTTAGAGATCATCGCTTACGAAAAGGAAGACATTGATAAATTGGTAGCATTCATGATCAATGGTTGATAAAATGCCGTGACCCCATATGCAGAAATAGGGATCACGGCATTTTTTATTCAAAAAAGAGTTTCGCTTGCGAAACTCTTTTTCATTTATAATTTAGTTTCGGCCAAAATCAGTTCGATTTCGTCTAAATGGGAATTTAATCCATCCGGCAGAGTACCCAGCCGGATCTTCTCTCGGTGCTGAATAAAATACAGCAGCGCATCACTGACCGCGATCTCACAAAGCGGGGAATCCGGCCCCTTAGAACCAAACAGGCTGTTTTCCGCCGTGGAAAGCAGGACATAATCAGCATCCTTTGACAACAGGGAATGTTCTTCCGCTGTTATGGCGATGATCTTCATTCCCATCTTTGTAGCCACATTCACTGCCTGCAGAACCTGCTTCGATATCCCTGACCGGGATATGGCGATCAACACGTCATCAGGCTTTCCCAGGCTGATGTGGTTTAGAAAATGTTCCGCTATTGAGGTGCAGTAGGAAGCGATTCCAAAACGCTCCAGCCGGAAGCTCAGATCCAGGGCGATCGGGATCGTATTGCCGACAGCTACCACATAGACGAGCCTGCTTTGGCTGATGATGGATGCGCACTCTAATAATAATCCGGACTCCAGCCGGGGGATCATGGCACTGATATTACGGGAGCTCTGTTCAAATACCTGCTTGACCGAATCCATATCAGGATTCGAACTGCTGGCTTCGAACCGGCCGTCCCGCCCCAGATCACCAGACAGGATCAGACGCATCTGGTAATATCCCTGATAGCCGATATGTTTACACATCCGGATAACAGTCGCCTCGCTGGCGCCGCTTTCATTGGCCATGCCGGTTACATTCAGCATAACAGCCTTCTGCGGATTCTTTCGGATACAGTCTGCCACTTTTTTTTCTGCAATAAAAAGCTGGTCATAGTAGAGATCGATATTCTCCAGTACTGTTTTATGTTCTTCCATGCAGCCTCCATCGGCCCGGTATCCGCAGTTATCTGTACAGCTAAACCTACAGCGTATAATACTTCATCTTATCATCATCGTTAAATAGTTCGATTTTCTGATAAATGATTTTCTCCATAGCGGCAACACTATCCGGATAAAGTTCAAAAGGCTCTCTGATTTTTTCGTCATTGTTAAGTGTTATCCTAAGCTGCTGATAGAAAGCATCTTTTATGTCGGAAGATATGTTGATTTTGTTTATTCCGCGTTTTACCGACTCTGCGATTTCAGAATCTTTATTTGCGGAGCCGCCGTGAAGAACGAGCGGTACCGAAACCTTACTCTTTATTTCGGATAATAATTCCTGTTTTAGTTCAGGCTTGAAGCCAGGAGGGTAGATGCCATGGGCTGTTCCGATCGCAACAGCTAATGTATCACATCCTGTCCTCTCCACGAATTGCACCGCGTCAGCCGGATTGGTGTAGATAATATGGTCCGTACCGCCTTCTGTATCACCCAGGGTGGTGCCGATGGTCCCTAATTCAGCTTCCACAGATACGCCGAGAGGATGTGCGATAGCAACCACTTTTTTGGTGATTTCGATATTTTCTTCAAAAGGCAAGTGGGAAGCATCTATCATAACAGAAGTAAATCCATCCCGAATCGCGCGTTGAATCTGTTCGATCGTGCTCCCGTGGTCCAGATGGATCACCATGGGGACATGGGATTTGTTGGCCCGGTCGATACACATCGCAAGAAAGCTGTCGCCCTGAAAGGACAGCTCGTCGGGATGTATGGCTAATATTACAGGTGCTTTCTTCTTCTCACAACATTCTACAACAGCATTTAGTATTTGTCCAGTACCGATATTAAAGGCCGGAACTGCAAAGTTATGCTGGTTTGCCACTGCTAAAAGCTCTTTCATGTTCATTAACATAGTTACTTCTTCCTCCTGAAATAAATTTTCAATGAAATATTTTTTCTTAGAAATCCCCATTTCTAAATATAAGTGACCTTTTGCTGCGCTTATAGCTATATATTAGCGGATATTCTCTGGTCTTGTCAATGTTTTCGTGAAAAAAATTTTTATATTTATTTACTTTTACTACATATCATGCTAATATCAAAGCAGAAATCCCTATTTCATGAAATTTTATTTTTTCTATCACAAGAAAACACAAGAGAAAAAAATGAGAGCAGGATATTACGCTATTTTAATTAGGAGGGAATTTGAAATGTCCGATATCAGAACGGTATTTAATAACGGCGGTGGAATATTACAATTGACACCTACCTGGGTGCCCAGGGGATTCAATGAGCCGGGCCACCGGCTTAGGCTGCATCCGGATGACTGCTATGCATTTGGAATGGACCGGGGGGGAATCTGTGAACGCTGGCTGGGAAGCGTTACCGTAGCGCTGAACGGCCCCAAGACCGGGCCTACGGAAGGGATGAGCTTTGTGCTGGCGGATAAAGCTTCCGGATCAAAGATATTGTTCGCCGACTGTGTCAGTGAGCTGGGAGCCGATCTGATCGGAGCAGATCTCCAGAAGGAATACGGAACGTGGCCTACTTTTGCGAAGCTTTACGATTATGATAAGCCTCTGTTCCACCACCTTCATCTGAAAGAAGAGCAGGCCAACCGGATCGGTATGCACGGAAAACCGGAGGCTTATTATTTCCCGGTGCAGTATAACGCCTATCTGGGCCGGTTCCCGCTGACCTATTTCGGATTCGATCCTTCTACCACAAAGGAGGAGGTTATGGAATGCCTGAGAAACTATGATATCTGCGACAACCGGATCACAGAGTTATCCAGAGCTTACCGTATCCAGCTGGGAACCGGGTGGTATACACCGGCAGGCGTAATTCATGCACCGGCATCTCTGGTCACCTATGAACCCCAGTGGAACAGTGATGTGAATACGATCATGGAAAATGTGACCATGGGGGAGGTGAATCCCCATAACCTTCTGACAGACTGCGCGCCGGAGGAAGAAAAAGATGACCTTGACGCGATCTTCGGACAGATCGACTGGGAAGAAAGTACCCGGCCGGATTATAAAGAAACGTATTTCCGGGCTCCAAAGGTAAAATGCGAATCTGCCGCAGGGGCGGAAAAATGGGTCGCATACGCCAATGAGTGGATAGCGGCAAAGGAAACCACGGTGCTCCCAGGACAGACCTATACGCTTAGGGACAAGGCATGTTACTGCGCGCTGGTCGCCCAGGGACATGGCACCTTTGGAAGCTTCGAGTGCGAGGCGCCCGGGCTTCTTCGCTTCGGGGATATCTCGGGGGATGAATTTTTTGTGTCGGCCCAGACGGCAGAAAAAGGGGTTGTAATTGTCAACACCAGCAGTTATGAACCTTTGGTGATCCTGCAGAATTTCGCAAATAATAATCCCGAGGTTCCCGCTTGCGTTTAATCCGGGGCAGGCGTTTGTGAAGATAACGCGGGTGTTATTTCCTATTATATAAAGAGGCGTAAAAAGAACGGAGGATCTGTTATGTATTTTAAATTTGGTGTAGACAGCTTTATATGGGCCGAGAACTTCAGCGAAAAAGATCTGTGGATCATCCGGAAGGCAAAGGAACTGGGCTTCGAGGTGGTTGATTTTGCGATTGCTGATCCCTTTGCCTTTCCGGTTGATGCCGTAGAAAAAGAATTAAAGCGGGTTGGGATCGACTGCGTATGCACCACGACCCTGACTCTGGGGACCAATCCGATCTCGCCGGACCAGACGGTCAGGGAGAAGGCGCTGGAAGCGATGAAGAAGGCGGTGGATATCTGTAACCAGCTGTCCGCCCCGATCCTTGGAGGCGTCAACTATGCCGGATGGGGATATCTGACGAAGAAGCCCCGGACACAGCAGGAATGGGACTGGGGTGTGGAAAATATGCGTCAGGCAGCCGCCTACGCGAAGGAAACCGGGAATGTGACGATCTGTGTAGAGTGCGTGAACCGGTTTGAAACCCATTTCCTCAACATCGCAAAGGATGCTGTGCGCTTCTGCAAAGAGGTGGGGACAGGCAATGTCAAAGTCCATCTGGACTGCTTCCATATGATCCGGGAGGAGAAAAGCTTTGCCGGCGCCGTGCGCACATGCGGGAAGGAGTATCTCGGTTATATCCATGTAAATGAAAATGACCGGGGGATTCCCGGAACCGGTTTGGTACCCTTCCGGGAATTCTTCCTGGCCTTGAAAGAGACAGGGTATGAGGGGCCGCTGGTCATCGAATCCTTTGATCCAAGCTTCGAGGAACTGGCTGGCAACTGCGCGATCTGGCGGAAATTCGCGGATACCGGTGAGGAGCTTGCCGTGAAAGGCCTTTCCAATTTAAAAGCCATTGCCGCTGAGCTGTAGGCGCTGTATAAAGAATATTTGTATTACATAGTCAGGAGGCTGTCATGAATATTGCAATCGGCTGCGATGAAGCGGCCTATCAGTTAAAGATGGTGATGATCCGCCATTTAAAAGCACAACCCGGAGTAGATGTGACGGATTTTGGAGCGCAGGCAGGGGAAACCGTACTCTATCCGGATGTGGCTAAAGCGGTGGCAGAGGCGGTAGCCCGGGGGGATTATGACCGGGGTATCCTGTTCTGCGGCACAGGCATCGGTATGTGTATTACCGCGAATAAGGTTCCGGGAATCCGGGCGGCTGTCTGCCATGACCCTTTCAGCACGGAGCGCGCGAGAAAAAGCAACGATGCTCAGATCCTCTGCATGGGGGAACGGGTGATCGGCCAGGAGCTGGCCGAATACCTGGTGGATATCTGGCTTCAATGCGATTTTTCAGGGGGAGGCAGTGCCCCAAAGGTAGAACGGATTAAGGAGATTGAACGCTCCTATTATGAAAAAATATAAATGTTTAAAGGATGTGATGACTCGAATGAATCGGATATTTAACAAGGCTGATTATATGGTGGAGGACATGCTGAAAGGGTTCCGGGAGGCGAATAAGGATATCGTGGCTCCCACAGAGAATCCCAGGGTACTCAAATATAAGCAGGCGCCAATTCCGGGCAAAACCGGCATCGTTACCGGCGGGGGCTCCGGCCACAAGCCGGCCTTCATCGGATATATCGGCATGAACCTCTGTGACGCGGCTGCCGCAGGGGAAATTTTCTCTTCCCCCACAGCAGCAGCTTTTTTGGATGCCTTCAAAGCGGCAGACGGGGGGAAAGGAGTCGCCTGCCTGTATGGGAATTATGCCGGTGATAATATGAACGTCAGGATGGCTGTCCGTAAAGCAAAAGCACTTGGTATTACAGTGAAAACGGTAGTGGCAAACGACGACTGCGCATCGGCTCCCAAAGACCAGCCGGAGAAGCGCCGCGGTGTCGCAGGGGAAATCCTGATGTGGAAGGTGGGAGGCGCCAAAGCCGCTATGGGGGCAGACCTGGATCAGGTCATAGCCGCTGCCCAAAAAGCCATGGACAACACCCGCTCTGTGGGGATCGGAACCGCTCCCTGTACGATTCCTGCTGTAGGACATCCGAATTTTATCATTGAGGAAGGAACTATGGAAGTGGGGATCGGACATCACGGGGAACCCGGTATCAGGATAGAACCGCTCAAATCCGCTGACGGGATCGCGGCGGAGATGCTGGATCTGATTCTGCCCGACCTTCCGTATGCCGCGGGGGACGAAGTGGCAGTGCTGCTGTCGGGTTTGGGCGCGACTCCGGTTATGGAACAGTATATAGTATATAAGAAGGTGGCGGAGATTCTGGCCGACCGGGGCATCACGGTCTACAAATCGTATGTGGGGAATTATTTTACCTCTCTGGACATGATGGGGGTTACGTTGACCCTGATGAAGCTGGATGAAGAATTAAAGGAATGTATTGATCTGCCGGTAAACTCGGTCGGTTTGAAACAACTTTAGAGGAGGTGTGACATGGCATTTCGCAATGAGACTGCAGGGACTGTCATCCTGGACCTGATCTCCACCATACAGTCCAATAAGGATTATTTAAGCGAGGTTGACGGGAAGATCGGTGATGGCGATCACGGCATTAATATGAACAAAGGGTTTAGCATCACCGAAGAGAAGCTGGCGGGACGTGACTTCTCCATGTCAGAAGGCTTCCAGGTGCTGGGGGAGACCCTGATGGAGGAGATCGGCGGGTCGATGGGCCCGCTCTACGGCGTATTTTTTGAAACGCTTTCACAGACCTGCGCTGGTATGGAAAAGATCGATGAAAAGGTCTTTGGTGATATGCTTCAGAATGCTGCAGAGGCCGTCCAGGAGATCGGTGATGCCCATGTGGGGGATAAAACCCTGATGGATACTTTGCTGCCTGCCCTTGACGCTTATAACGCGGCCTGCGCGGAAGGGAAGAGCTTCACGGAAGCGCTGGATGATATGCAGCAGGCGGCAGCGGACGGCTGGAGGTCCACAGAGGATATGGTTGCCCGAATCGGGCGTGCCAGCCGGTTGGGGGAGCGCAGCCGCGGGGTTCTGGACGCCGGGGCTACCAGCTGCTATCTGATCCTGGATTCCATGGCCCGGTCTATAAAAATGTTATTTCTGAATTAGGAGGGGCCTGTCCCCTCTCAGCGTATGCAGAACAGCCGTAAGTGCGTATAACACTTACGGCTGTTTTCAGATATACTTTTGATTGATATGGACTGGAATTTACTTCTTTCCTATTTCAGATATTGGTCTACATTGTCCTTGGTTACCAGTACGAACGGAACGATATTTTCTTTCTCGAAGGGCTGACCTGCGATGATCGCATCGATAACGCTGACTGCCGCTTTTACCTGTCCGACGCCATCCTGGAGAACGGTTGCGCCCATTTCACCGGCTTTTACCATTTCCAAAGGTTTCTGGTTGCCGTCGACGCCAACGCATACGATATCTTTTCTGCCGGCATCGTTGCAGGCTCTTTGAGCTGCGGAGGACATATCATCATTGTCACAGATGATGGCTTTGAGGTCGTCGCCGTATTTGTTCATCATATCTGTAGCCACGTTGGCCGCTTTGTCAGCTGCCCAGTCACAGGGGAAATCACCGACGGATTCGAATTCCGGATGATCTTTCATCGTATTGGCAAGGCCCTCTCCACGCTGGATCTGTGCGGAGTTGCCGATGATACCCTGGCAGTGTGCATATTTTCCGCCGTCGGGAACCTGCTCGATTACCCATTTCGCCAGAAGCTCGCCTGCATATACGTCGTCGGAACCGCAGTAGGATACCGCAGCTTTATCCGTGCTGTCTGTCTTGGAGTTTACAACGATTACATGGATGCCTGCATCCGCCATCTTGGTTACGGCCGGATCGGAAGCGGTTGCTTCTGCCGGAAGAATAATGACCATATCACAGTTCTTCGTGATACATTCATCGGCACGGTCGATCTGCTTGTTGGGATCGGTCTCGCCGTCCAGGATGCCTGTCCAGTCGTCGATCTTGCCGTCTTTTTTCATCTGGTCAAAGATTTCCTGAGCTGCGGCATTGATGGGGGCATGGAACGGGTCAACCAGGTTCTTGGAGATGTAGCCGATGGTTATTTTGCCGTCCCCGTTGACATCTGCCACAACGTCTGATGACGAGTCGGCGGGTGCCGCTGCGTCGGTTGCTGCAGGTGCGGGTGTCTCCGCTTTGGCCGGAGCCTCTGTCTTAGCCGGTTCCGGTGCGGCAGCGTCTGCCGGGGCCTCTTCCTTCGCGCCGCAAGCAGTCATACCAAGTACCATAACGCCTGCTAACAACAGTGCCAAACCCTTTTTCATGTTTTTCATTTCTTTTCCTCCTTTTGGAATGGTTTTATCGTAAATCCCCGATCCCGGGGCCTTTACTTCTCATATCTGACGGTCATCTTAACGGTCATCTAAATGGTCATCTAACCCTTTTTCCGGTTCAGAACCATATCCAGTAATACCGCGCCGATAATAACCGCGCCTTTGGTCATGGACTGGTAATAGGACTCGATGCCGATCAGGTTCATGCCGTTGTAAATAAAGCCGATGATAAAAATACCCATGACAACGCCGGGGATAGTGGCAACACCGCCGGCAAAGGATGTACCGCCCAACACGCAGGCTGCAACCGCATCTGTCTCATAGCCGATACCGATGTTGGACTGGGCGGATGACGTTTTGGCGGTAAAGATAATGCCTGCGATACCGGCCAGCAGGCCGCTTATGGTGTAGGCTCCAACCTTTGTCCAGAATTCGCTGACACCGGATGCGATAGCCGCGTGGACATTTCCGCCCACCGCGAATATATAGCGGCCGAACTTGGTCCAGTGAAGCATAATATATACCACGACGGTTACGACAAATAAAATTACAATGGGCAGCGGTATCGGTCCCACTTTGGACGAATAAATATGCTGAAAGGTCTCGCTGGTCAGCGGTATTGCATTACCGCCGCTGATTACCTGCGCCAGGCCCCGGATAATCAACTGGGTGGACAGCGTAACCACGAACGGGAACATATTAAACCTGGCTACAAAAAAGCCATTCAGGAATCCAAATGCGGTCGAAGCCAGCAGGGCGATCAGACAGGCCAGGAACGGATTTACGCCGAAGTTCGTAATAAACTGGCCGAGAATACAGCTGACCAGAGCTAACTGAGCGCCTACGGACAAATCGATCCCTCCTGTGGTGATGACCAGACACATACCATAGGAGATCATACCGTTGATGGATACCTGAGTAGCCACGTTGATAAAGTTCTTCGCGCTGCGGAAGGCCGGCTCCATAATTGAAATAACGATAATCATAATGAACAGGACTACGCCGATTCCGTATTTCCCCATAAACATACGGAACTTATCCCTGTCGATACCCAACACTTTCTTTTCTTCTTTAACCGCCATTATTTTCTCCTCCTATTTACCGCCAAACTCCTTGGCCAGAATTTTTTCCTGTCCCATGACACCGCTTACGATCTCCTGCCTTAAAACTTCCCCGTTTAATTTACCCTCATGATAAATGAGGATCCGGTCACTCATTCCCATAACTTCGGGAAGCTCTGAAGAAATCATGATTACCGCCATGCCCTTTGCCGCGAATTCGCACATGAGGGAGTGGATCTCTGCTTTCGCTCCCACATCCACGCCCCGGGTCGGCTCATCCAGGATCAGAACCTTGGGATTTGCCATAAACCATTTGGCAATGACTACCTTCTGCTGGTTCCCGCCGCTTAAGGAAAAACCGTCATGCTCGATACTGGCGGCCTTGACCGTAAGCATTTTTGCCACATCATTGCACTCTTTTTTTTCGCGCTTCTGATTGATCAGAAGACCTCTCTGCCTGGCCGGCAGATTGGGCAGGGAGATATTTTCCCGTATAGACCGGAACAGGCAGAGGCCATATTCCTTTCTGTCCTCGTTCACCATACAGATCCCTTTTTTGATAGCCGCCCTGGGACTTTTGTTAACGATTTTTCTGCCCTCTAAATACATCGAGCCGCTCTTGATCTTATCAAGCCCGAAGATAGCCCGCATAGTCTCGCTCCGACCGGAACCGACCAGGCCGGAGATGCCCAGGATCTCCCCTTTATGTACCTCAAAACTGATGTTTTCAAAACCATTTCCGGTCAGATTTTCAACCTTGAACACCGTCTCCCCTATTTCGCAGTCCGTTTTCGGAAATACGTTTGCCACATTGCGGCCGACCATCATGGAGATCAGTTCATCTTTTGTCACGTCTCCCAGGTCGCAGCTGTTTACATAGGTACCGTCCCGGAATACGGACACCCGGTCGCAGATCTCAAAGATCTCATCCATCCGGTGGGAGATATAGATAACGGCCACCCCTTTGTCTTTTAATTCCCGAATGGTCCGGAAGAGATGTTCCGTCTCTTCACTGTCCAGGGAGGAGGTGGGCTCATCCATTATGATCAGTTTCGCATCGCAGGAAACTGCCTTGATAATCTCGATCATCTGTACCTGGGCCAGGGTCAATTCCTGCATAAGAGTTTTGGGACCGAAGGGGAAATCAAATTTCTCCAGGATTTCCGCGGCTCTGCGGTTCTGCTCCTTTTTGTTCAGGAGGATACCGCCCAAGGTATTTTCCCTTTTCAGGAAGATGCTTTCGGCAATGCTGAGATATGGTTCAGGATTCAGTTCCTGATGGATCATTGATATGCCTGCCGCAATCGCTTCCACGGGCCCTTTTACCGAATAGGGCTGGCCCTCAAACGTAATGGAACCGGAATCTGCTTTATACAGGCCGATAATTGTTTTCATCAGTGTGGATTTACCCGCCCCGTTTTCGCCCAGGAGCGCGTGGACCTCGCCCCTGCGTACGTGCAGCTGTACGTTGGAAAGTGCCTGGGTACCGCCGAATGCCTTCGATATTCCCTCACATTCCAGAATGTAGTCCTCTTTTTTCTCCATACCTGCTCACTCCTATATATTATTCGCTAATTCGGGTTCCTTCCTAATAACGTCACTTGTTCGATCGTGCTCCTGCTATCCCGGTAGGCTTCTTTGAACAGCCGGTAATAATCCTCATAGATGCGGTGATTCCTTTCGCTGGGAGTGACCGTCAGATCCCGGTACCTTACGGCCTGCCTGCAGCCTTCTTCTATGCTTTGATATATCCCGGCCCCTGTTCCCGCCGCGATTGCCGCGCCCAGACATGCCTGTTCTTCCGTGTCCGCGACCTTCAGGGGTACCCCGTAGATATCAGACTGTATCTGAAGCCATGGAAGGCTTCTGGCCCCTCCGCCGGATGCGATCACACGATCCGCCTGAAGCCCCAGCCCCCGGCAGACCTCCATGCATTCCCGAAGGGCAAATGCCACCCCTTCCATAACGGCTCTGGTCATCTCGGCCCTTCCGGTGTTCAGGCTTAACCCAACGAACATCCCGGTCAGATTAGGGTTGATATGAGGGGTCCTCTCGCCGGTCAGATAAGGGAGGAACAACAGCCCGCCGCTCCCCGGGGGAGCCGAAGCTGCCTCTTTGTTAACCTGACGGTAATCCGCCTGCCGGAGCACTCCGTTGATCCATTTCAGGGACAGACCTGCGCTCATGATTGCGCCCATGGTGATCCAACGGTCCCTGGAGTAGCCGCAGAAGGTATTTGTATTTAATGCAGGATTGGCTACCGGTGAAGCGCTCTGGAAGCAGACCTGTCCGCTGCTTCCCACATTTACCGTGGCAGAACCCGGTTGTATGCTTCCATTTCCGATCGCCTGCATGACCTGGTCGCCGCCTCCGGCGATGACGCATGTGCCGGCCCGCAGACCGGTCTCTTTGGCCGCCTGTTCTGTTACTGCTCCTGCGATATCCGCCGTACCACAGCATTTGGGAAAATAGTCAGCCGGGATACCCAGGGTTTCCAGGATCTTCCCGGACCAGCAGCCCCTTTTGATGTCAAAGGCCAGGGTCGCGGAGGCGTCGGAATAATCGGAGGCGATGGTCCCTGTCATCCGGAACCGGATATAGTCCTTTGGAAGCATGACATAGCGGATTTTTTCATAATTATATGGCTCTTCCTCTCTTACCCACATCAGAGAGGGGAGCAGGAATCCCGTATAGACCGGATTCATGAAATATTCCCGGATCATCTCGATTCCCAGTTGAGCTTTTATGTATTCCACCTGCCTGGAGGACCGGGCATCACAGTGGAGGATCGCCGGCCGTACCGGCCGGTAAGAGCTGTCAAGCATGACAGCGCCGTGCATCTGGCCGGAAAAACTGATTCCCCGGATCTCATGTGAAGGGATTCCGGCTGTTCTAAGCGCCTCGGCCGTGGTTTCGCAGCAGGCCTGCCACCATTGGCCGGGTTCCTGTTCTGCGTATCCGTTCAGGGGAGAATCAAACTGATAGGACCTGGCGCTGATAGATTTTACATGACCTGTTTCATCCATGATGAGTGTCTTTAAGCTGGATGTTCCAAGATCGATTCCCATTAGATAAGACATGGAAGGCACCTCCTTTGTTTATTTCAGAAAGCTGGTATGTACCCCTGCTACAAAGGTATCCCCCAACCCTATCGTATACTTCGGCTTTTCCAGATACCGTGACGGCACGAGACAGATATACTCATCGGCCTGCGTCTGTGCCAGCTCTTCGAAGAACCGGAGGCCTGTCGGGCTTAAATCCATCTTCAGGCTTTCCGTACACATCTCAATGGTTCCGTATCTTCCAAGACGCGCCCTGGTCGCCGACATCAGGTTCCCAATGGTCAACCCTTTTTCTATATCGACACCCGGTAGCCGGGCACCGAAATACATGGCGTAATCTTTGGTATGGAGGACGATTCCGCGTACCGGAAAGCTCTGCAGCATCACCCGGAGCCCATCCAGTACGTTTGGCAGGCTCCCCTTGTCCAGGTCCTTCCCGAACCTCTTAAGCTGGGTGCCAAGCTCTTCTTCGTTCATTCCCAGGATGTCCGCATATCTGCTGACCGAACGGTACAGCAGTTCCTTCACGTCTAAGTTGATATAATCCGCGCCTTCGAAATAGAGAATGAAGCCGGGGTTGGCTTTTTTAAGTCTCTCGTAATGGGGGCACAATATGTCCAGCCGTTCCTGCATAATCTGTTTGTCAACTACCGCGTCAAAACCGGCAATCAGATAAGCGCTGATATCACAGGGATGTCTTTCCCAATAGCTGAGAAAAGGATCGGGGATCGGAACTGCTTTATGTACCGAATCACAGAAGAGGATCAGCCGGTTTGAGACCGGAATGTCATATTCCTTTCCGCGGATCTGTAATTTGTCGCCTTTGGTAAACTGGAGAATCATATGGTATAGCGGCGGTTCCTTCCGCGCATGTCCTTTCATGGGTACCAGGTGTCCCTCTTCATCCACGAACCGGATATCTCCATGTTCCAGTTTTTTACAAACTTCAGGGGAATGGTCTGTCATCTGGACGACTACCGGAATCCCCAGTGTCCCCAGGGCTGCCGCTCCCTGCGCCCCGTTGCCTCCCAGGCCGTATTCCAGGTCAAAGGTCTTCTCCAGATATTCGCAGACGCCGATATCGGCAACCTCGACGCTTCCGCCCATCCCTTTTATCAGAAATTCACTGGTAATGCGCGCGAAGTCTTCCATATTGCGGATGACTTCTTCGCTTTCCCATGAGGGTTCCTCCAGCAGAAATTCGTCTAAGATCCGGTTAAATTTATGGATATCCCATTTAAAAATCACATCCAGATTGCTGGTGTAACCGAATACCAGATGCTTTTGCAGATTTTTGGCATTGGCAATGTCATCTTTGAGTTGTCCCAGATACTTTTCATATGCATCAAGATAAGCCATTTTCTTCTCCGTTTTTGCTTATTTAATTCATTTCTGAATTTATTGTATATAAAAAGTATATTCACGCAAAAGCCATCTGTCAACAAAATTATGAAATATTTTTTTTATAGCAACTCTGGATTTCGTTAAATTAAATAGTATATTTCTATATTTGCAAAGCGATTTTTGTCTAATTTACCCATTAAATATAAAATTTTATTTCTTACAGACGTTTTCACGCACTAATTCATGAAACTATTAGGGACATGGTGACGGACCTTGGAAGGAGGATTAACGGGGGAGCCGGTACTATGAGGTTCTAAGATTATTACAGTGGACTATAAGGTAAAAAAGGAATACAATAAACTTATAAATATAAAAAAGGGGGGGAATCTTATGTATTGTGTGAAGTGCGGCGCTGAGATTTCGGAGGGCAGCGGTGTCTGTACAAATTGTGGCGCAGACACACCCTATGCAAGTTCGGAGGCTGGTCAGGAAGTACCTCTGCAGGATGTTCGGGAACCGGAAGGTTTAGCGGGTGGAAATCCGGGACCGGTCCCGTCTAAAAATAAGAAGAAGCTGGGTCTTATATTGGGAGCGGCGGGAGTTGCGGCTGTTATTCTGATCATCCTAGTAATTTCGTTGATATCCGGAAATAAAAGTGACGGATATTATAATGGAGTTAAATGGGGAACATCCATGGATGATGTTATGGATAAAATAGAAGGGAAATATGAGATCGGTAAAGACGGCACTACCGTAGTTGAATATTTTACAGGATTTGGAGAATTGAAAACAATGGAAGGCGGCGCGCAATACATTTTTCAAAATGACAGGCTCGTTGCAGTTTATGTTCTTCTAAATGTCGGCGGTTCTGATGTGGATTATGATGATGCCATGCGTATCACGCGCCAGGATTTGGAAAAATTGTATGGAGATTCAACTCTGGATGATGAATATAGCGCCATCGATGTGGAATTATACCAATGGAAGACCAAAAAGAGCGATATTGCTCTAACGGGAATGGAGAATGAAATATTGGCTGTTATGTATAAAGACATTCGTGTAGAGAATGTGGATATGTAATAATAGTCCGTTTGCCTTGCTGGATTAAAGCCGCTTCATGGGACCTGAAAAGGTGTTATTATGAAGCGGCATTTTTGATTTTCTGGCTCTACACTAATTAGGATTCTGGTTTTGGGATTCTGGTTTTAGGATTCTGGTTTTGGGTTTTTGGTTTAGGGTTTCTGGTTTTGTTTTTGGTTTTGTTTTCTCCCTTTGTTTTCAGCTTTGTTTTCAGCCTTACACTCCCTTTGTTTTCAGCCTTGCGATAGCGATTGCATTTTTATAACAGGCTTGTTATAATAATTCTATCTAAGTATTTTCTGTTATAGCATATAAAGGAAGGGTGTAGGAGATTACATTGGATTCAATTGATTATTACAATAAGTACGCTGCGGCCTATTACGAAAGTACGGTTGATCTTGACATGTCGGAGGCGCTGGAACGTTTCGTCAAGTATCTCCCTGAAAACGCGGAAGTGATGGATCTGGGATGCGGATCGGGAAGGGACTCTTTGTATCTGGAGGAAGCAGGCTTTTACGTAACCGCGGTCGACGGATCGGAAGAAATGTGCAAGCTGGCGGAGATCAATCTTGGTAAAGAAGTCCTGAATATACGGTTTGAGGAACTGGATTTTGACGGTGTATTTGACGGGATCTGGGCTTGTGCTTCCCTGGTGCATGTGGAAAAGGACAAAATGGAGGGCGTGCTGAACCGGGTGTTCCGGGCGCTGAAGCCGGATGGGGTATTATATATGTCCTTCCGCTTCGGGGATTCCCATGGGTTTGACAACGGCAGATATTATTATGACTATACGATCGCCTCACTGGCGAAGGTGCTTCAGAAATCCGACGATGTGGAGACGCTGGAGATCTGGAAGTCCAATGATGTACGCAGCGAGAGAAATACAAAGTGGGTAAATGTAATCGTAAAAAGGATTATAGAATAAAAGCGGAAAGGGGACATGTCCAAATCGATTTGGGACATGTCCCTTTTGTGTTCTTTTTGATTGATTGAAATGGACATGTCCCAAACCGAAATGGACATGTCCCCCGCTGTCTGTCCCCCGCTGTCCCCCGCCATATCTGCTAGAAGAAGGAGAGGAAGGTTTCGTAAAAGGCTTCCGGGCCTGGCTGTTCCCTCAATTCATTCATCATATCATCTTCATTGGTGATGTCTACAAAAATCGAAAAAAAATCATCCATCTTAATATTATTTCTTTCTAAATCCTCTAAATTAAAGGCATAGACAAAGATCAGATCAACTTCTGCGTCGTCCCAGGAAATCGGGGAAGCGAGCCGGGCGATGGATAACGCGGACCTGTGGACCTGCTCACTGTCTCCGTGGGTGAATACCAGGCCATTTCCGATGTAGGTGCTGCATATGGATTCCCGGGAGAGTACCGTATCATAAAAAGCTTCCGTGACTTTTCCGGATGTTTCCAGAAGAGTGCAGAGCTTTTTCAGTATTTCATTTTTGTGACTGGGGTGTACACCTGTAAGAATGCCGGAAGGATGCAGCAGGTAATGCATAGCCGCTCTGGTTCTGGTGTTCTGATTCTCGCGTTCTGTAATTTCCAGCATGACCTTCTGGACGGTGTCGATGTCGTCGGGGGTCAGGATAGAATTCACCTGTATCACGGTTTTACCGGAATGGGTAACCGGGCAATTGGAGATGACAAAGTCATAAGCGCTGCGGTGGTAAGGCTTCATGTCCAGCTGGTGAAGGGGCAGGACATCGATCAGGGAGAGATTCGGTATATTCTTTTCGATGACAGCGTTTAAGAGTGCGATTTCGCCCAGGCCGGTATCGCTTTTCCATGCGGCTATGGCCCTGAGGTGGTTGGCGGTCCGTTCAAGAGCGGCGGCGAAAAATAGGACCAGGCAGCAGCTCTCTTCCTTGTTCAATTCCACGTGAAAGTAGTGGTTGAACAGAAGGTTCGTGGACCAGATAATGGCGAACAGTCTGGAATACTGCTTTCTAATGGTATCATAAGGACCTTTGCAGGAGCTGAATCTGTACCGCAGACGGCCTACTGCAGAGGGGATGTAGTGTACCAGGTCGTCGTACAGTTTCCGGTCACTGGCGATACGCCTGTTCAGCATATTGCTGGTCCTCTCCAGCAGCTCATCCAGAAAATCCCGCAGCAATGGAGTGACGATGCTGTAACGGTAATCTGCATTCAGATATTCCAGGTTGCTGCACAAAAATAAGGATGAGATAAAGTGGGATTCCTGAGGCGGTAGTTTTATATGGAAATTGTCCTCCAGAAGTTCGATAAATTCCTGGCTCAATGCATAAGCCGGAGTGGGTTCGAAACCGGACTCAGAAAAAGACTCCGGGTATTCCACAAGGTGATGCTGCCGTACCCGGTACATGGATATGGCCAGGTAGACACACACTCGTTCAAAGGAATAATCGATAAGGCGGACTCCCTGCTCTTTCTCAAAACGAAGAAGCATATTTTTAATTTTGCAGATGTCTAGACCCGGGAACAGTCCCTCCAGGATCTCGACGGAGACTACATCCATAGAAGACACGGGACTGGCTTTGATCCGGGAAGAGCTGATCTGGTATCCGTGCTTTTTTAATTGCTGATATAAAGTGGCCGCTGCGGTTCTCCACGCGTACTCCCTGCAGGTCAGAGCAAGACCGTTGGGCGATCCTTTCTGAATCGTTATCTGATATTCTGCCAGTACATTTTCCGCCGTATTTAACAGATGATAGGCGGTGGGACGGCTGATAAAAAGAAGATCCGCCAGTCTCTGCATGCTTAAGGTCTGCGGGGGAGAAAAGAGCAGATGGTAAATGAGCAGGAGAAGGCGGGACTTTATATTGGGATCTGTGGATAAACTGAAGGGCAGATGCGCTTTCAATAATGTGCGGATGTCCTCTTTTTCCAGAAAAAACCGGTTGGAGGAGTCCCTGTGAAAGCTGATCTGATACTGATCGTCCAGATAATTGCTGATAAAACGCATATCATTGCGCGCAGTACTGATAGAGATACTGTAGGCGTTGGCGATTTCCGGATAGGATAAAGCTGTTTGCCGGGAAACGAAATGTTTTAAAAGCCTCTGTTGGCGTGTTGTCAGATTCATGAGCAAAAGCCCCCATTTCTGTTCAGACTGTTTCTATTATGCGGGTTACAGGCGTGCAGATTCTATGGATAGGGTAGTTGATAATCCAATCATAACCTGTTTATATCAGGAATTCAATCGTCTGGCTGCATGGAAAATTGAAAAAAACACGGAAAAGCATACGCAAATTGAGAATTTTGACGTCAAAATGCTCGATATGAATGCTGAAATTACAGGAATGAAAGAAGTAATGTAAATATATTTGAAAAATATTGCATTATATTTAGAAACTATGCACAATCCCAGATGATATGATCTTAATGCAACCGCAAAACAGAACCACTCTGAAAGGAGGATGCTACATGAAACATATTAAAATTTCAGCCGGTATCGCCCATTTTGACTACTCAAGACTAGGGGCAAATATGAAGGAAGCTATGGATGCCGGCGCGGACATTGTCCACGCCGATGCGGCCGATATGGTGGAGCTCCCCATTAATCTTCAACTGATGGGCGGTCCTCAGATCATTGAGGGATTCCGCAAGGTGACGGATAAACCCATCGAATGTCACTTCTACACTTCGGAATGTGATAAGATATTCATAGACAGAATCGCGGAAGTGGGATGTAATATGCTGATTCTTCCGGCGGAGCGGTTTATCGGAGCCACCCTGGCTTATCGGATGGAATGGTGCAAACGGCTGGGAATGAAGATCGGCCTTACCATCGGCTGTTATACTCCTCTTTGTTTTCTGGATGAAGCCATCTATGATATTGACCGTCTTCATATCGTCACGCATGGGACATCGAATACCGACGGGAAAGATAACTGGTACTGGAGAGAATCCGTACTGGATCTGGTACAGCGGGCGAGAAAGATGATCGATGAGAAAAATCCGAAGTGTGAACTGGCGATAGACGGCGGTATCCGAACGGATAATGTGGAACCTCTGATCGAGTGTAACCCGGACGTGGTGATACTATCCACTGCGATTTTCAGAAATGACAAGGGAATCACCTATGCAGTGAAGGAATTCCGGGATATCCTGGACCGTCTCTCTGAAAAATATAACCTGCAATAAAGGCAGGGCCGGCTGAACCGAAGCACATAAGGAGGACTTCTATGAAAATTCGTGAGGTGATCAATAAAAACACGGTAAATCTGGAACTGGAAGCCGGTGACAGAGACAGTGTAATCCGGGAGCTGGCTAAAATGCTCTATGATAACGGATTGGTTCAAGACCTGGAATGCTTTATACAAAGTGTGCTGGAACGGGAAAAGATCTGTTCCACCTACAGCACGTCGGAGCTGGCGGTGCCTCACGGGATCAGTACATCGGTAACTAAGGCCGGACTGTGCTTCGGCCGCTTGACTTCTGCTATCGACTGGGACGGGGATCAGGAGACACCGGTAAGGTTTGTCTTTCTGATAGCTATACCAAAAGTGGAAGAGGAAGCGGTTATTAACCGGCATCTGGAAATGATTTCCTCCATAGCGGTCTCGGCATTGCGGGAAGATAATTTGGAAATATGGGGTAAAGTGAAGGACACAGAAGAGTTTCTGGCCACGCTGGAAACAGCGGATGGGAGGGAAAATCAGTATGGCAGGCAATGATCTTACGTTTGAATTTGAAAATGTGGAAAAAACGAAAAAGCAGATTGTGAAAGATATATTTTCCAAGCCTTTTGACCATTTGCGCTCCGGGATATCGTATATGCTCCCGTTTATACTGATCGGAGGAATTATTACCGCGGTCAGCTCGATCAGCAATATCTCAGATGCTCCTATATGGCTGACGGTTGCGTCGGTCGGACAGGTGGGCATGACCTTTTTTATACCAATCTTTGGAGCTTACATAGCATTTTCCATTGCGGATAAGGCGGGTATCGCGCCCGGATTTATCTGCGCTTATTTGGCCAATACCAACGGATCGGGTTACTTAGGAGCGCTGCTGGCCGGATTCCTGGTGGGATATGTGGTGGCGTTACTGAAAAAGCTGATCAAACCCAATAAGATTCTGCAGGGGGTATGGGATTATTTTGTCCCTGCGTTCTCGACCCTGGTCGTGGGCCTGTTCATTGTTTATGTCATTAACACGCCGGTGGCCCGTTTTACGGACTATATGGTAGCGAAGCTCTCCGGTATGGATGCCGCGCAGGGAGGGATAGCCGGACTGGTTCTGGGCGCGCTGGGCGGAGTGGATTATGGCGGCCCCATCAGTAAGATCGGGACAGCGATCATGTTCGCGGGATTTGACAAGGGAATCTATCTGTTCGTAGGCATTGCGATCGCCATCGCCATGGTGCCGCCGTTTGGTTTTACGGTGGCGGCGTTCATCGCTCCGAAACTATTTACCAAGTCTGAGAGGAGATATGCCAGAACATCCTGGCCCATCGTTTTGATCGGTGGTTTTACGGAACTGGCGCTTCCGCTGGTGATCAATGATATTATCCGGTGCACCATTGCCAGCTTCCTGGGCTGCCTGGCCAGCGGTTTTCTGGCCGGCTTCTTGGGCCTGGAATTAAGCGTCCCGGCACTGGGACTGGCTTCCTGGTTCTTTATCAGCTCGGTCCCGGTATATGCACTCTGCGTGGCGGCCGGCGCTGCGGTGACGGCGGGATCGCTGATCTTTCTTCGGAAAATCTGGCCCAGGAAGAATTTCGATCCGGACAGCGACGATGAGGTTATGAGCCTGTAGTTTCGGTGCTTTGCCAGCAGGGCTGTAGGGAAATAAATAAGTTATACCGGAAATTCTATTTCCCGGAAGCCCCAAAAGGAGGTAGTATGTATGAAACTGGTTATTATCACTTCCTGCGTGGCAGGAGTAGCACACAGCGAAATGTGTGCAGCTGCGTTGAAGAAAGAAGCGATCGCCCGCGGTCATTCGGTACGTGTGGAAATGCAGGGAGGGTCTAATCTCTCGGATATGCTTCCAAAGGAGATCTGTCAGTCGGCAGATGTGATCCTGATCGCTTATGCCATAGCTGTGGCTAAGAAAGAACGGTTTGAAGGGAAACCGGTGGTAAAGGTTCCGATCGGTCAGGCCATTCGGCATATTAAGCAGGTTATGGATAAAGCGGAAGAAGTGTATGAGCAGACCATAGAAAAAGATATGGGTGATTGAACTTGGAGGTAAATATGGTTAGCGCAACGATTGAAGTTAAAAATAAATCAGGTCTGCATATGAGGCCGGCTTCGGAACTGTCTAAGATAGCGAGAAAGTGCGGGTCCAATATTATTATCCGGTCTGGGGAAAAGCTGGTGAATCCCAAAAGCATCCTGGTTCTGATGAGCGCGGCAATCAAAAAGGGTACGGTTGTGACCGTGGAGTGTACCGGCGAGACAGAGGAGCAGGATTTGGAGATAATACTTCGGGCCATTGCTTCCGGCCTGGGCGAAGGGATGGATGAGACGGCGTGAAGATATGGAATTGCGGTAAAATCGCTTCAGAAGGTTATGCGTTGGGACCAGCATTCCTCGTTCGCCGGGAAGAGAGGGCGGTTCGAAAGGATAAGATCAGGGCAGATGAGATCGAGGGTGAAATCCGGTGTTTTGAACAGGCGGTGGAAACGGGCAGGGAGCAGCTGCAGAAACTGCTGGAAGAAGCGCAAAATGCGGTCTCTGATCAGGCAGGCAATTCTGATATTTTTGCCGGACATCTGGATATACTGACGGATTGTGCACTCTATGAAGAAGTTACGGGAAGAATTCGTCAGGATCTGGAAAATGCCCAGAGAGCGCTGCAGCTTTCAGCAGACCACTACGCGGGCTTATTTGAAACAATGGATGATGCGTATATGCGGGAACGGGCGGATGACGTCAGGGATGTGACACGCCGACTGATGCTGATACTTCAGGGAACGGAAGAAACCGCCTTTGATGCCTTGCGGGAGATATCCGTGGTGGTGGCCAAAGACCTGACACCGTCGGATACCATTCGGATGAACCTGGAGCTGGTGGCCGGCATCATAACTGAAAACGGCGGTATCACAAGCCATGTGGGGATCATAGCCAGGAACAGAGGAATTCCTTGTCTGGTATGTGCCGGACCTGACATCCGGGAAATCAGAGATCGGGATCTGATCCTTTTAGACGCGCAGCGGGGAAGGATCATAACCTCGCCGGATCAGAAGGAGAAGGAGGTGTTCCTGCAAAACGAGGCCGAATACCGGGAAATGCGTAAGAAAGCAGAAGAAAATGCAGCGCTGCCCTGTATTACCATGGATGGAAGAATAATCTCCATCTGCGCGAATGTCGGCAGCCGGGAAGAAGCCGAGCAGGCAGCGGCTTACGATGTGGATGGGATCGGCTTGTTCCGCAGTGAATTTCTCTATATGCGGCAAAGACGATTTCCAACCGAAGACGAGCAGTTTGAAGCCTATCAAAGCGCGGTACACTGCATGAAAGGCAGAGAAGTAACGATACGGACGCTGGATATCGGTGGAGATAAAGAAGTCGATTATTTTCAGATACCGGAGGAAGATAACCCATATCTTGGCTGCCGCGCTATCCGGATCTGTTTAAACAGGCCGGATATCTTTAAAACACAGCTTCGGGCCATACTAAGGGCCAGCGCATATGGACGGGTAAGAATCCTGTTCCCGATGATCACATCGCTGGAAGAGCTGGAAAAAGCCCAGGCAATCCTGGGCGACTGTAAAGCTGAATTGACAAAGGAGGGGCAGCCTTTTGATGAAGGGCTGGAGACAGGAATTATGATTGAGACGCCCGCGGCCGTATTGCTGGCCCAGGAGCTGGCCTCGCGGGTGGACTTTTTCAGTATCGGTACCAATGATCTGACTCAGTATATGCTGGCCGCAGACCGAGGTAACCCGGCGGTGGCTGCACTATATAACCCCTTTCACCCTGCTGTGCTTAGAAGTATACAGCATGTAATCCGTGCAGGCCATGCGCAACATATTCCGGTGGGCATGTGCGGCGAGCTGGCCGGCAATGCTGGGGCGGTCCGCTTATTGTTGGGGATGGGGCTGGATGAATTCAGCATGTCGGCTTCCGGCTCACCCCGCATCAAGCAGGAACTCCGGGCGGCCAGTTACGAGAGCGCGAAGGCTGAGGCTGCGGAAGTGCTGGAAAGTCCTTACACTATATCAGGCTGAGTTGGACTGATATAGTGTAAGGACTGATAGGGACATGTCCAAATCGGAAGGGGACATGTCCAGATCGGAAATTGACATGTCCAAATCATAAGAGAAATGTCCAGATCAGAAGGGGACATATGCAGATCAGAATGGACATATCTAAATCAGAATGGACATATCTAAATCAGAATGGACATGTCCCAAATCAGAATGGACATGTCCCAGATCGGAATGGACATGTCCCAAATCAAAATGGACATGTCCCCGTTAATGTCCCCCTTAATATCAAGGCGTCTTAAATCCTTTTACAAAATCCATAAGCTCCCCTTTTTCTATAGCCGAACTCTCAATATAATAAGACAGCTGGTTATATGTCTCCTCAAAGGGTTCCCGGCTATCCTTAATCCCTGCCGCCGCATTGCGCTCCGACCGGCCCAGATCCATGAGGTTCACTGCGGTGACAACTGGAATGTCCCTGGTCATCCCCAGAGAATAATAAGAACCATTCTTCCGGCTTTCGTCACAGATTAACAGGGCCTGATTATAGCCGTCCAATTTCAGCTTTTCGCTGTAGGCAGTGTCGGGAGCTCCAAAAGAAACATTCCAATCGGCAGCGGCCAGACTAATTGTCATTCGTATAAATTCCCCGGAGCTGTTGACATAACCAACATAGATATCCTGAATATTTTTCTGGTATCCGTCCGGCAGCTTCAGTGTCTGACGGATGGTTTTATCGTGTTCCCCTTCTATGGACAGACTTTCAGAGGGAATATCCAGCATGCCCGGATCCACATAGAACTGGATGACAGCCTCTTCAAACTGATAACCGTCCGGCAGCCGGGTGGGAATGGAGTAGGGAATAGCGCATGGAAGCAGCAGATCCAGAAGCGTCTGTTCGCTATCCGTTCGAAATACACCACAGGCCGCATTGGAGCTGCTCTGTCCATCCTGCAGATGGGTAACAATACTCACTTCCCCCGGGGCCAGCGCAGACGGCGTAAGAGACATTTCCTGGGAGACAACGCTGCTGAATTCCGAATCTTCGCCGTCCGCGGTACTCTCAAGTGAGGAAGAAGCTCCATCATTCACGGAACCATCGAACCGGAAAGACTTCCATTCGTAATAAGTCCCGGCGCCAATCAGACCGAATAATCCAAGCAGGACAGCCGCCAGGATAATAAATGACTTTCCGGCAAAGCGGCGGGGGGGTCGGATGCGATCCGCCAGGGCAAGTGAAAGATCATACTCCGGAGTGCATACCTTACTTAACTGTTCTTTTATCAATCGTTCATCCTGATCAAATTTCATGTTGACTCCTCCAATCTGCGATACTGCTTTCTTCCTGCCGGTTATCCTTCCTGAGCAGTCCGGCCAGCTTTTTCCTGGCGCGTTCATACCGTTTTCGGGCAGCGGACTCTGTTATTTGATGGATTTTGGCCAGCTCCCGGTAACTTCTCTCTTCCATAACCCGCCCATAGATCAGAGAACGCTCCATGGCCGATAACCGGCTGAGCGCTTCGAACAGCTCGTCGCTGATCCCGGTATGCGGTTTATGCGAATCGGCAGCGGGGGTAAAGAAAAATAGTGTTTTCCGGCGGATAGTATCGATACAGGTGTGATATGCGATCCGATACAGCCATGCCGACAGCGATGTACCGTTCCTGTACTTCCGGCGGTTTTCATATGCTTTAAGAAAGGTTATCTGCACAGTGTCCTGCGCCTCGTGATAATCACACAGGATATTGTGGCAGTAGCGTAAAAGCGCCTGACCATAGACTTCTATAGCGAGACTTAATTCCGCTTCGCCGCCGTCGGCAAACGTTTGATCCAATAAATCTTTTTCCTGCAGTAATTCCATAGTTACACATCCTTTATTTGCGGTACCGCTGATTCGTTACACCTTAATAACGCAGAGAAAACGGAATTTGTGACATAAGAAATGAAAAGTAAGAGAGATTTCCGCCTATTTCAAAATTCCAATTCCGCCGCTGCGCACCCGCCTGGAGGTTTTTTATTAAATAGGAGCGATTCCCATTGTATAAAAAAATCCGTCTATTCCCTATGTAATAAACGGATTTTAAAATCGCAGCAGTCAGCCATTCCAATTCCCTTATGGCCAGCCGGCTCACGCTGTCTTTACTTCAAAAACTGATAAGTCAGTGTTGGATCAAAAATATAATCATCGATCGTTTCCTTTAAAACAATACGTGGCTGAAGCATCAGGTGCTTTTTGCCGGGCAGGATACCCTGCAGCAGATAATCCGCCAGCAGCATCAGACTGTGGTAGGCCTGGGCGGAAGGATTCTGATATATAACAAAGGTACACAGATCTTTTTTTGTCAGTGTACTAAGCTGCGGGGTCACGTCAAAACCGCTGACGACGGGCCGCGGGATATCCGGATGTTTGTCCAGATACCAACCCACTCCGATCGCACCGGGAGAACTGGTTGTATAGACACCGCTGATTTCCGGATTCTCACGGAACATTTTTTCTGAAATCTCCTCTGCCAGCTGGTCGCTGTCCAGATACTCAAATTCCCCTGCAACCGTAATTCCAGGATAATCTTCTGAGATTTTATCAATAAATCCCCGCATACGTTCTGTGTGGGCATCCACCGAATGAAAGCCAGACAGACAGCATACCGATCCCTTATCTCCCATGATTTTCCCCATCAATTCGCCGGAAATCCTGCCGGCCAGATAAGGGTCCACCCCAACATGAAATAGCCTTTTGCTCCCTCTTACATCAGAATTGAAAGTGGCCACGGTTACACCGGCATCCGCCAGACGATTGATATATGGAATCAGAGCACTGCCCCCGGCATTTAAAACAAACCCGTCATAGTCCTCGGGTTTTAATTCATCCAAAAGCGGCAGCTGACTCTCTGGATTCAAATAATCACATCGAAAGGCCCGGATATCCACATTATAATCTGTCAGAGCATGAGTAGCCTGTTCCACACCTGCCGTCATCTCATCGAAAAAATAGGTTGGATATTTTGGATACAAGATTCCCAAATGGAGCTGTTTGTTCCTGCTCAGATTACTGGCCAGTTTATTGGGCCGATAACCCAGCTCATCTGCGATCTGCAGGATCTTCTGCTTTGTCACCTCGTTAATTCTGCCCCGGCCATTCAACGCACGGTCCACCGTGCCGATCGAAGTGTCTGCCAATTCCGCAATCTGTTTTAAAGTTACTTTTTTCATAACCCAATTCCTCTGCTCGTTTCTCTATAGATTGTAATATGCCCCGGGAGGGTTGGCAAGCGGTAAATTTGGAGAAATTTCAACGGGGCAGCGGGATGGGGGGCTGGGGGAAGGGCCGGGATGCCAGGGGAGGCAGGCAGACTTTTAGAACCGGGGGATAATCTCGCGGGGACAAATCACTTCGGCCAGACCTAAGAACCGTTCCAGGCCCTGCGGGGTTCTCCCGCCTTCTGCGTAAGCCGTTCTAAGGTCTGGTCTCAAGTGATTTGTCCCCGTGAGATTATCCCCCGGTTCTAAAAGTCTGCCTGTCTCCCCTGGCATCCCGGCTTTGCTGCAGGCCCCATGGGGGTTAAGGGAGGTCTACAGTGTCTTGAGAAGGGAGAACATAGCCTCTGTAGCGGCGGCGGGATCATTCAGGTAACTGTACTTCTGAGGATTTTTGAGGAAGGAACGGTAGATGGGGACGTTCTTTTCCAGGCCGCATACCGCGGAATCCGTGGGTACTGTCAGGCGGGGTTCACAGACAAATTCATAGCGGGGATTTTTCTCGATCCGGAATCCGCCGTCGGGAGTCCGAAAGGCGTAACAGCACATGCCCGCGTGGCGTTTTACACTGTCGTAGTAGTTGGTGCTGTGACAGGATACCAGGTTTATGAATACCATGGTTTCTGCTCCTATGTTAATCGTGCAGTGTCCGTAATCAGGGGGGATTACTACGGACTCGCCGGCCTCGACTTTGGTCAGGATGACATCCTGTACCTGCATGCTGCCGTCTTCTTTCCGGCAATCGTCTACTTTCTGCATGACGAACAACGCGGTGCCTTTTATTACCTGGTATAGCTCCGGATAGCTGATGGACTGTCCGGGAATCGGCATGTGGAAATGTCCGGCAGTTTTCTTGTATTCTCCTCCGGCGGTTCCTTCGATGATCACCGTGCTGTCATAGCGCAGGTCTGTGGACTGGAATATTTCTTTGGTGCTGTCTTCCACAATCGCTTTGTAAAAATCGTAATAGGGATTGTCTTCGACCTTGTATGTAGCGTCGGCTAAAAGTCCGAACATTCCTTTTGAGTATTTACGGGAATAGTCCTCGTAGTGGATGGTATCGCTGGCCGGAACCAGTTTCTTGCTTTCCTCGCAGAATTGGATGGGCATGCCGAACATTTTCAACTCTTTCATGGATTAGTGTCCCCCTTCTATAAGTTCTGATATTTTGAGATTACTTCGGGATACTCGGACGGATCGTGACAGAACAGCCCGGAGGATCCGAGAACCAGTACATTGGCGCCGGCTGCCACCAGCTTGGGAGCGGTCTCTTCTTTTACCTGACCGTCCACCATGATGTCCACATCGTAACCTGCCTCTGTGAACATGCTGCGTATAGCCGAGATCTTCTCGTAGCTGGTGGGGATCAGGGTCTGGCCGGCGAAACCAGGATCTACGGTCATGACACAGACCAGATCGATAAATTCCAGCATATATTTGAGCTGACTGATATCGGTGGCGGGATTGATGGCGATACCTGCTTTTTTGCCCAGAGCGCGGATCTGCTTCAGGGCCCGGATCGGATGCTCCAGTGTCTCGATGTGCAGGGTAATAATGTCCGCGCCGTGGTCCGCGCAGTACTGAATGAATTCAGTCGGATTGGTGACCATGAGATGTACATCCATGGGGGTGTCGGATACTTTGCGGATGGCGGCCATCAGATCACCGTTCAGGCAATAATTCGGAACGAAATGGCCATCCATAATGTCAATGTGATAAAGATCCACATGCGCCTGGTCCAGCGCTTCCAGCTGGTGCTTTAAGTCCATCATGTCAATGCACATAACGGAGGGAGATACTTTGTTCATAAAAAACAGTCCTTTCTGAGAGAGTTCATTTATTACTGGAAATTTCCACCTCATTATGGCATAGAAGAATACGTGTGTCAAGAAATAAATGACCGAATAATATTAAAAACAACATAAAATGTGACCGATTATGTGCAATTGGAAAAATTATGAAATGAGATTCCACATGTAAATTCCGGCGCCGGATACACCGCTGAACGGGTCATCCATTCCGCGGATAAATTGGAGGTTTTGTTCCGGGTAAGGTTTGCGGGTATGAAAATGAATCCGGTCCAAAAGCTGCTCGTAGGGAAAATTTTTCATGCGGATTACGCCGCCGGATAACAGGATTTGATCAGGGTCCAGGATGTTGATTTCCGTTGCGGCGGCGATGGCAATATTGTCCACATATTCTTTTAACAGATCGGAATCCGGGTAGTATCCGAAAAGATCTTCCATGTCTGCTTCAGGATAGTGTTCCCGGTGTATTTGCTCCAGCCTTTTGCCGGCACAGTAGAGTTCCATGCATCCCTGGTTCCCGCACGGGCAGGGATCTTTTTTGGCCATCACCGGAATGTGGCCCAGTTCTCCGGACACTCCGTTTTTTCCATCGAGAAATCGGCCGTGGATATAGAGTGCGTTTCCGAGGCCGGTGCCGACATAGAGCGCGATCACGCAGTCAGAGCCAAAGAGATCAAAGGCCTGCATGTCGTTTGCCAGCAGCAGGATAACGTCATGCTCTACTATGACAGGGATCTGGAACTGTCTTTTTAGTGCTGCGCCGATATTCTGATTGGTGATCACCGGCAGATTCGGACAGGAGAAAACAGTCTGCTTCGACTTGTCGACGGTTCCGGGAAATCCCAGACAGATCCCTCTGCATTTGCCCGCCGGTATTGTTTCCATATAGGAGGAGAGAAAGGAAGATATGGTATCGGCCGGCTGGCCGGAGCCGAATAATTTCCGGCTGCTTTCCCGCCTGCAGTTGCTTAACTTGAAATCTTTCGTAATAGTTCCGATCCGGAAATTCGTGCCGCCGATGTCGATGCCGATTACATAATCAAAACTGGAAAATGAAGAAATTTTCACTGGAAATACCTCCTTTAAATGTAACGTTTGACTTGAAGCATAGCACGTAAAAATCTGAAAAACAATGCAATCAAATACATTTGACAAAGTTCGTGAAATATGATAAATTTAAGAAAAGCGTAAACGTTAACGCAAAGATCGTGGAAATAACAAATTTATTAAAAATGCACAAAAACGGGCATAGCGCCATAGGAAAAACGGGCTTAAATTGCGTAAAATGACCGAATCAACAGAAAATGCAAAATAAATATTGATTTTTAACCCAATATGCGCTACAATAACCACACAAACAAAAAACAAAAATGTGGATTTAGTTGTTTGGTAAGGAGAGAGCGCAACCGTGATTTGTACATTAACAATCAACCCGGCTATTGATAAGCTGCTGTTTGTATCCAGGTTTCAACGGGATAATACGAACAGAATCGTACGCTCCATGGATGTTCTGGGCGGGAAAGGTACTCATGTTTCAACCAACCTTCGTATTCTGAACTGCGATAACCGGGCTTACGGGATCGGCTTCGGAAAAACCGGCCATAAGATTGAGGACATGTTAAAAAGCCAGGGCGTGGATGTGCGTTTCCTGCACTACGAGACCGGGGAATCCAGAACCAATTATGCACTGATCGAGGAGAACCATAAGTGCAGCCTGATCACCGAGCGGGGAGCTATTATCAGTTCCGGAATATGTGAGAAGCTTCTGAATATCCTGGAAGAATCTCTGGAGGACGGTGATGATCTGGTTTTGTCCGGGGATGCTTCCAACACGGAGATACCGTACATATATAATGTGATTATGGAGCGGCTGGCCGCAGGCGGAAAGAAAATACGGATTTATCTGGATACCAGTTCCGGGAATCTGATCCGGGGGATCGAGAAGAAACCGTTTCTGGTAAAACCAAATGTGGATGAATTGTCCCAGGTCGTTGGAAAGGCTATTACATCGGAAGCGGATATCCTGGATGGGATATTTCAGATCGCTTCGAAGGGGATCGAATGCGTCGCGGTATCCAGAGGCGGGGACGGCTCCATTGTAAAGTACAGGGATCTCATCTATCAGGTGGATGCTCTTAAGGTGGATGTGAAGAATACCATCGGCTGCGGGGACGCGTTCCTGAGCGGAATGGTGTACGGATTTTCCCGGGAAATGGAATTTGAAGAGATACTTAAGCTGGCTACCGGAGTCTCTGCGGCCACCGCGGAATCCGAGCTCACAGTGGGGTTTGATTATGAGCGGGCTATGGAGCTGAAAGGGCAGGTCCGGATGAAACGGCTTACGGTACACAGAAACGATGGAAAAGAACAATTACGTTCTTTTTTATAAAAATCAGGAAAAGGAGAAATAGGTATGAGAAAGAGAATGGTAAGTATCCTGTTGGCATGTACGATGGTACTCACTATGGTGGGATGTGGCACGAAGGAAGCGGCGGCTCCGGAGCCGGCAGCAGAACCTGCAGCCAGCGAGGCTCCCGCGAAAGCGGCGGAAGATGACGCTCAGGCGGCTAAGGACGCTGCGGGGAGCGGTGAAGACATCATGATCGGTATTTCCATGTGTGCGATCGAATCTCAGATGTGGGCGGAGTACCAGACTGCTATGCACAAAAAATGTGACGAACTGGGCGTAAAATACACGGAAGTTATTGCAGAAAACGACGTTCAGAAACAGAACCAGCAGATTGAGAACCTGATTTCCAGCGGCGCCAATGCGATTATCATTGCTCCGGCAGACGGCGAGGCCGTAGTTTCCGCGATCAAGAAATGTAATGAAGCAAATGTACCGGTTATCATGGCAAACCGGGCAGCCGGTGAAGGCGCAGAAGTTGCCGGAACGGTTACCTCGGATAATATAGCTATGGTAGAAAGAGAAATGAACTATGTCATGGATCAGGCGAAAAAAGACGGCAAGACTTACAAGGTGATCAAGCTTGTAGGCAGCCTTACCGACGTAAATGCCATCGCCCGTGACACCGGATTCAAAAATGTGGCGGACGCCAATAAGGACATCTTCGACGTGGTAGCTGAAGTTCCCACTGAGTGGAAGGGTGAACTGGCCCTGTCAGGAGTCTTGAGCGCATTTGAAGCAAACCCGGATATCAACATGATTTTCAGTCCTTCCGATGCATTGCTGCCTTCGATTATCTCCGCGTTACAGCAGATCGATAAATTCTATCCGATCGGCGATGAGAAACATGTGACCATCGTAACCTTCGACGGTGCGAAAGACGCAGTGGATCAGATTAAAGCAGGCTATGTGGATATCGTTTCCGTTCAGGATGCCACGAATCAGGGTACTCTGTGTGTGGAAGCTGCTGTAGCGGCTGCCAAGGGGGAACCGGTGGAAGGTCTGGTAGATCCCGGATTTGAAGTAACTCCCGAAAATGTAGACACCGTAGGATTTGCAGGCTATTAATGTCCTCCTTTTAGAAACGGATATCAGATAGAAAAGGGCTGCTGCGGGGAGGCTTTCCTCGGACAAGTGCGTGGGAAGCTTTTCCGCAGCAGGTTTTTTATTTGTTTCCGAAGTAAGCGGACGGAAATCCTAAGTCAGATAGCGAGGTTTGATTATGGAACGGGTGAAAAAGATTTATGAATCGGTAGATGCGATTGTCTGGTTCATTGTGGTTTTTGTCATTGTGGCATTGATCTTTGTACCAAATTTTGCTACCGAGAGTAATATTACGAATATATTCAGCCAGGCCTGCGTTTTGCTGACCGTTGCCTGCGGGGTTCATTTCTCTGTGCTGAACGGAGGAGTGGATTTTTCTTCTACCTCTATTATCGCTTTAACCTGTGTGGTGGGCGCTTCTATTATGAGCACTACTTCCGGCCTGCTGGCCGGCAGATGGTATGCGATACCGGTAGCTTTGCTGGCAATGTTGCTGATCGGCCTGATTTTTGGTGTTATTAATGGATTTGCGGTGACCAGATTTAAAATGCCGTCTTTTATTGTGACGATGGCGACACAGATGATCGGCAGCGGACTGGCCGTGGTCTACACCGGGGGAAGCACGATCTCCGGACTGCCGGATAGTTTTACGATACTGGGAAACGGTAAGATATTTGTGATTCCCTTCGCGTTAATACTGGCGCTGCTGGTGGCGGTGGTGACCCACCTGGTGTGCAGCAAGACTTTATATGGCAGGCAGCTCTATGCGACAGGGACGAACCCCAAGGCTTCCGTTATATCGGGCGTGCCTGTGAAGAAAACGATCTTTAAGATCTTTATTTTCAGCGGTGTCTGTTCCGCGGTTGCCGGTATTATCATGATGGCTCAGATGGAATCCGGCGCGTCCAGTTACGGAAGTACGCTGTTTATTGATATCATGGGCAGTATCATCGTCGGCGGAACCAGCCCGGCAGGCGGCGTGGGCAAGATCCCGAATACGGTGATGGGTGCGTTTCTGATCATTTTAATTAATGTGACTTTAAACTTGTTAAATACTCCATACTTTATCATTACGATCATAAAAGGCGCCATTATCCTGGTGGCCGGCGGTGTGGCGATATTAAAGAAGCGGAACGAAAAGGCGTAAACAAGTATATCATAGATTGGAAGTGAACAAGTTGGCTGAAAACCAGAACTACATACTGCAATTGAAGCAAGTTACCAAATCTTTTGCTTCGGTACAGGTGCTAAAAGATATCACCATTAACCTGAGAAAGGGAGAAATCCTCGGGCTGGTCGGTGAAAACGGAGCGGGAAAATCTACACTGATGAATATTCTGGGCGGAATCTATCAACGGGACAGCGGAGAGATATACTTAAATGAAGCAAAGTTCGAACCGGTTAACCCAAAAGTTTCTCAGAATGCGGGTATCGCTTTTGTACATCAGGAATTGAATCTTTTTACGAATCTGACGGTATTTGAGAATCTGTTTATTACGGACATGGTCAAGAGCAAGGCGCATACCATCGATAAGAAAGCCATGAAAAAGATCGCGGCGGAGAAGCTTTCGGAACTGGGGATCGAAGATTTCGGTGTGGATGAGATCGTAGGGAACCTGCCTATGGGACAGCGGCAGCTGATCGAGATCACCAAGGCGATTATGAAGGATGCGCAGATTATTATCCTGGATGAACCCACCACCTCCTTATCCAACAAGGAGAAGGTAAAACTGTTTGATATCATGCATCTGCTCCAGAAACAAAATAAATCGATTATCTTTATTTCCCATATTCTGGAAGATGTGTTTGAGCACTGCGACGAGATCTCCGTGCTGCGGGACGGAGAGATCATCTCTCAGAACCGTACATCGGACATCAGCACCAACGAGGTCATTAAGCAGATGGTGGGACGGGAACTGAATAAGATCTATCCGACCGTGGAAAAGGAAATCGGCGGGGTGGCTTTTGAGGTTAAGAATATCTGCCAGGAAGGGCGGTTCGAAAATATCAACCTTCAGATCAGGGAGGGAGAGATCGTAGGACTGTTCGGACTGATGGGAGCGGGACGGACGGAACTGCTGCGCTGCCTGTTCGGAATCGATCCGATCACGGACGGCGCCCTGATCTATAAGGGGCAGGAGATCAAACCGATCACTCCGGAGAACTGTATTAAAAACGGGATGGCGTTTATCACGGAGAACCGCAGAGAAGAGGGGCTCCTGATGACCAAGACCGTGAAAGAGAATATCGTGCTGGCGAACTTAAAGGAGATCGCGGCATCCTTAAGCTTTATCAACCGAAAAGAGGAGCAGCGGGAGACCGAGGAGATGGTGAAGGAGCTGAATATCAAAACCTTCGATCCGGCCCGTCAGACGGTGATCAATCTCTCCGGCGGCAATCAGCAGAAGGTGGTATTCGGGAAATGGGTATTGCGGAAACCTCAGATCTTCCTGCTGGATGAACCTACCAGAGGCGTGGATGTGGGTGCGAAATACGAGATTTACAGTATTATCAATGATCTGGCGAAAAACAAATCAACCGTACTGTTAGTTTCCTCTGAGATGGAGGAGCTGATGGGGATGTGTGACCGGATTCTGGTCATGAGCCATAACGTGCTTACCGGCGAGCTTCACAGAGAGGAATATACACAGGAACTTATTATGGAAGCCGCGATCGGAGGTGGGAATTAATGGAAAATTCACAGTCAAGAAAAGGAAAAGTTTTAAGAGGAAAGTTTGTGGACCTGTTTTGTTCCTACGGCTTGTGGATCATCTTTATTATACTGCTGGCTTATTTTGCCATTCAGTCGCCCAAGTTTTTGACACTCAGCAACGCGGTCAATGTCCTGCGCCTGTCCTCCACACTGGGAGTCGCGGTGGTCGGTATGTTCTTCGTACTGATTACCGGCGGAATTGATATTTCGGTTTCCGCCAACATGTATTTTTCAGCCGTGGTGGGAACGACACTGTTGAATAACCTGGGAGTGCCGCTGCCGCTGTGTTTTGCGGGGGCCTGTATAAGCGGCCTGCTGATCGGGTCGATCAACGGATTCTTCGTGGCGAAGCTTAAGATGGTCCCGTTTATCACCACGCTGGCAACCTACAGTGTGGCCAGGGGTTTAGGACTTATGTTTACGAACCAGCAGATGCTCTTCCTGGACAGCGTGGTTATGAAATTTTCGGGGGCAAAATTATTTGGAATCCCGCTGATCGTCTATATGTTCCTGATCGTTGTGCTGCTGGGACATTTTATCCTGACCAGAACCCAGTACGGGCGGCAGCTGTTTGCCTGCGGGAACAACCTGGCCGGTGCGAATAAGCTGGGGATTAACGGAACGAAAACCGTATTTATAGCCTATCTGATCTGCGGCGGACTGGCCGGTATCGCTGGAATGATGAATGCCTGCATCTTAAGCGTAATCAATCCGAACTTTGCCATCAATGACGAATTCGTGGTTATATCTTCAGCAGTTATCGGAGGAGCCAGCCTGTTTGGAGGAAAAGGGAAAATATTGCCGGGCGCCATTATCGGTATCGTTATGGTGCAGGTAATCACCAACGGCCTGACGATTACAGGAGCTTCCGCCTATGCGTTTACGATATTCAGAGGAATTATCATTTTTATCGCTGTTATGATGGACAGTATTAAGTTCAGCGGCGAAATTCGGTAGGACAAAGTATTCGTTTTATGCTATGCTGAAAGAAAAAGCGCGGAAGGTGTTGCAGGATGTTAGAGAGAAAGTATAACATTGAACGAAAATCTGAAGTCTTGAATTTGTTGGAGGAACAGGGAAAGGTAAATGTCAATCAGCTGTCGGATCTGTTAAACGTATCCAAAGAGACGATCCGAAGGGATCTGAAGGAAATGGAGGATTCCGGCCTGATCCGCCGTACCCACGGCGGCGCGGTACTGTCCGACACTTCCAAAGGAGTGAAGGAGTATCCCTATCTGATGCGGGAAGTCCAGAATTATATGGAAAAAGACCGCATCTGCAGGGAAGCGGCCAAGACGATTCTGGACGGTGACACCATATTTATCGACAACAGTTCATCCACATTGAATATGATCCACCATATCCATAAGGATTACCAGGTGACGGTGATCACCAACTCCATCCGTCTGCTGCTGGATGCCTCTTTAATCGAGAATTCCAATCTGACGCTGATTTCCCTGGGTGGTGTGTTCCGGGCGAAGAATTTCTCGCTGACCGGTATTATGGCGAATGAGTGGATCAATAATTTCAGACCCAATAAAGTATTTCTCTCCTGTTACGGGGTATACGAGGGAGAGGGATTCACAGACAGCAGTATCTATGAGATCGATGTGAAACGGCTGATGATGGAGAAGGCCCAGAAGGTGTATGTGCTGGCGGATTCCACCAAGTTCGGGAAAAAGGGAGTGGTATTCCTTTCCGATTTTTCGAAGGTGGATTATATCGTCACAGACCGGGAGCTTTCGCCGGATAAAGCCAGGCTTATCGAATCCCAGGGAACCAGAATCGTGGTGGCCAGGGAGAATTAGAAAGCAGCCGCATCGATGAGTGCGGAGGAATGATATGAAACAGATAGCATTTGATTTGGGTGCCAGCAGCGGAAAGGTGATGCTGGGAGAATTTGATGGAACATCTCTCACCACAGAGGTCATTCATCGGTTTCCTAACCGGCAGATCTGCGTGAGTAATCATCTGTACTGGAATTTCCTGGGGATCTATCAGAACCTCACGGAGGGGCTTTGCAAAGGCTGCGCTGCGGCCGGTGAGCCGCCGGTGAGTATCGGAATCGACGCGTACTGCAACGATTTTGGGCTGATCGGCAGAAACGGGGATCTCATCACTCAGGTCAGATGCTATCGTGATTTAAGGATGGCCAGAAACGAGGACGCGATCTACCGCATCATGTCCAGGCGGGAACTTCATGATCAGAACGGGAATCAAAATGCGCTGTTTAACACGCTGATCCAGCTGGCGGCTATGCGTCTGGAAGGAGACGGGTTCCTGCTGGAGCAGTGTGAGACCCTTCTGCATATCCCGGATCTGCTCACCTATTTTCTGACGGGACAGCGGCATTCGGAATACACGCTGGCCAGTGTAAGCCAAATGTTCCGGTGGGAGACATCGGACTGGGACCCTAAGATTCTGAGCCGGTTCCAGATTCCTGCAAAGCTGCTGGCTCCCATTATTATGCCGGGGACGGTGGCCGGCGTCATGACCAAAGAAGCAGCGGATGAGATCGGAGTGCCCCGCATGAAGGTGACGGCGGTGGGAGAGCACGATACGGCTTCTGCGGTGGCTGCGCTTCCGACCAATGAACCTCATGTGGCATACATAAGCAGCGGAACCTGGTCCCTGATGGGGGTGGAGATCCCGGAACCGGTGATCAATGCGCAGACCTACCGGTACAACATCGCCGTCGAAGGCGGTGTCGGAGGGCGGTACCGGATGCTGAAGAACGTGATGGGCCTCTGGCTGATCCAGGAATGCAGGCTTGAATACCTCAAGATGGGGATTGCATATGAATTTGCGGAACTGGTGGAAATGGCCGGAAGGGAAAAGCCTTTTGTCTCCCTGATTGACCCGGACGATGAAGCCTTCTATATGCCAGGGGATATGCTTCACAAGATCCGGGATACCTGTATCAGAACCGGACAGCCGGTGCCGGAGACACCGGGACAGTTCATCCGGGTCATCGAAGAGAGCCTGGCTCTCAAATACCGCTGGGTGATGGAAACTCTGGAAAAAATACTGGGGTACCGCATCGAGTCCATTTATATTCTGGGTGGAGGCGGCAAGGATACGCTGCTAAACCAGCTCACTGCCAATGCGTGCGGACGGACCGTCTATGTAGGTCCGCAGGAGGCGGCGCTGACGGGGAATTTTCTGATGCAGCTGCAGGCGGCCGGGGCGATCGGGAATCTGGAACAGGGCCGGGAGATCATAGCCAGGTCCACACAGATCGCGGTATATGAGCCACAGGATCAGAAGGCCTGGGAGGAAGCATACGAATATTTTTTGACACTCCTGCCACGATCGGAATAGATCGAGGGTGACAGGGCGGGTAGTTATACGCTATTTTCGGGAGTTATGTAAACCTAAAAAGGGACACCAAAAGGGGACATGTCCATTTCGGTTTGGGACATGTCCAAATCACAAAATCAGTATCCAATATGGTTTCCGGCCGGCAGATCAGGATCAACAATTATTCACCTTATATATTTCGGAAGTAACTGCTAATTGAAGATCAGCTATTTGAAAGATCAGCTAATTAAAAGATTTCTATTATTGAAAGTAACTTTTTAAACCATTCTAAATACAAATCAGGAGGAAAAGAGTATGGCACTAAAATATGCTTGTATAACAGGATCATTAGGAAACCGGGTAGACCGCTTTATGTCAGGAGGCTACAAGGAAGATAACACAGCGGCCGACAGAATCGAGGGGCTGGCAAAAACAGGTGTGGTGGAAGCACTGGAGCTTTGCTACGATCCGGACGGCGATGAGAAAGACCCGGTGGAGATTCAGGCTCTGGCGGACAAATACGGATTCAAAATATCCGGTGTCAATGCACCGCTTAACGGAGATAAGCGTTTTGGTTATGGATCTCTTACGAACACGAACCCGGAATACCGGGCGCTGGCTGTTCAATATTGTAAAGACACCGTAGATTTTGCCAAAAAGGTAAACGCGGAGTTTGTAAACATCTGGATGGGAGAAGACGGTTTTGACTACGTGTTCCAGACCGATTATACCAGACAGTGGAATCTGATGGTGGAAGCGGTACGCGAGATCTGCGATTACGCACCGGATATGAAGATCGCGCTGGAATTCAAGCTTCGTGAGCCGAGGAACCGCTGTACTCTGGATACAGCCGGAAGTACTCTTCTGCTGGCAAAAGACGTGGACCGTAAAAATGTAGGGCTGACCGTGGATCTGGGCCATGTGTTCCAGGCACAGGGAAATGTGGCTCAGGTAGTGGAAATGTGCGCAAATCACGGTATGCTGTATAATCTGCACATCAATGACAATTACAGCGCGTGGGATGATGATATGATGCTGGGAAGTGTCCGCTATACAGAATATATCGAGCTGTGCTACTCCCTGAGAAAAATCGGATATGACGGCTGGACTTCCGTGGATATCTTCCCGTTCCGTGAAAATGGTTTTGCGGCTGCGGCAGAAAGTATCCGCATGATGCAGACCTTCGACCGGGCGGTGGATCTGATCGGCTATGAGAAGCTTACGGAATGTATCAACGGCACGGACGCCACCAAAGTATTCGGCATGATCCGGGAAGCGGTATTTAAATAAGGAGAGTGGTAGTTTTGAGAATGGAAATACAGGAAAAGCTGGCGCGGGTGCGGCAGTACCTGGAGGAAAATGCATACGACGGAGTATTATTTACCACCAATGAAAATTTCTGCTGGATGAGCGGAGGCAAATACGCTTACGTGGATAAAGGAACGGGAGCGGCAGCGTCAAAGCTATTGATTACCATGGACCATCAGTACGTGATCTGTAATTCCAGTGAACAATACCGGGTTACGCAGGAAGAACTGCCGCAGCAGGAATTCGGGTTAATCTCCTTTCTGTGGCATGAGTCGGAGGAAGAAGTGCTAAGACCCTACCTGGAGCAGAAGAAAATCATCAGTGACAGCGGCGCGTTCGGCACACCTGACAAAGGAGCGGAGCTTCAGAAACTGCGCTATGTACTGACCCGGGAAGAGCTGGAGCGGTATCGGATGATCGGGCCGGAGAGTGCCGGGCTGCTGGAAGAATCCTGCCGGCGTATTCAAAGAGGCGAGACGGAATCAGAAATCGCAGGACGTACAACGGGAATGCTGATGGCAGCCGGATATCAGGTACCGGTGTGCCTGGTAGCGGCGGATGACAGACTGCAAAAGTTCCGCCACCCGATCCCCACCCAGCACAGGGTGAGTCAATACGCCATGGTAGCTGTGTGCGCCCAGAAATACGGGCTGACCGTATCCATGAGCCGGATTATTTCATTCGGGACACCGGACGGGGATAAAATGAAACGGATGGATGCGGTGACAAAGATAGATGCGGCTTATATCTGCGGTACAGAACCGGGAGTCCCGGTCAGAGATGTACTGCAGGCCGGTTACGATGCTTATAAGAAACTGGGGTACGAGGAGGATTTTCATCTTCATCATCAGGGAGGCCCGCTGGGGTATCCGACCCGTGATTTCTGTACCACCTTCCGGAACCGGGAAGTGGTGCTGGACAGACAGGCATTTTCATGGAACCCCACCATCGCGGGAGTCAAGTCGGAGGATACCTTCCTGGTTACAGATGACGGCCAGGAGATTATTTCCCATACCGGCGGCTGGGTCTACCGGGAGGTTACCTGCGGCGATAGAGTCCTTCTGCGGCCGGACATTTTGGTACGGTAGTTAAAAAGGGTGAATGACGGCGCAGTAAATGCGCTACTGGAGGTAAATATGGGAAATTGTTATCGGGAAGAGTTAGTCGGCGTGTTCGGATGCCCGATCGATGAAAATCCGACCGTTGTGGTTGCACAGGCGGCCTTTGAAGATCTGGGCATCCCGTATCGGTATCTGACGATTCTGGTGCACCCGGAGGATCTGGGAACCGCCATGAGCGCGCTGAAAGCACTGAATATGAAGGGAATACATCTGACTATACCTCATAAAGTGGAAGTGCTGAAATACCTGGACCATGTGGCTGAAGATGCCCGGATTATGGGTGCAGTCAATACGGTCTATGTAAAAGACAAAGAACTGTATGGGGAAAACACGGATGGAAAAGGATTTTTGACCTCGCTGAAAGAGGAAGGTGTATCCATAGAAGGGAAAACCGCCATGCTTCTGGGGGCCGGCGGAGCATCGAGAGCAATCGCAGTAGAGCTGGCCAATGCAGGAGCAAAAAAACTTCTGATCGCAAACCGCCCCGCATCGAAACGGGGAGAAGTACTGACCGATCTGATCCGGGAAAACACAAAGGCCGAAGCGGAGTATATATGCTGGGATCACACCCTTTCGATACCGGAGGAGGTGGATATCCTGGTGAATACCACGAATATCGGGCTGTATCCGGATACGGACCAGAAGCCGGATGTGGAATATGATACGGTTACCCCGCAGATGACCGTGTGTGACGTGATACCCAATCATCCCCATACGTTGTTTTTGAAGGAAGCCGAGAAGCGTGGAGCCAAGAGCATCGACGGACTGGGTATGCTGGTAAATCAGGCGATCATCAGTTTCCGGTTCTGGACGGGCCGCACATGCAGCGCAGAGGTGATGCGTAAAGCTCTGAGCCGGGAATATGGGATCGAATAACGGAAAGGAGGCGTTCTGCGATGATCGCACTGGCGAGTGACCATGTGGGAATAGAATTGAAACGCTCCATCATGGAATATCTGGACGCGAATGGATATCCCTATGTGGATTATGGGACATATGACACCGTCCGCTGTAATTACCCGGAATATGCGCTGAAAGCGGCTAACGCAGTGGCCAGCAAAGAATGCGACCGGGGAATCTTATGCTGTGGAACCGGAGTCGGTATTTCTATAGCGGCCAACAAGGTGAAGGGAATCCGCTGCGTGGTCTGCAGTGATCCGTATTCCGCGCTTCTCTCCAGACAGCACAACGATTCGAATATGCTGGCGATGGGTTCCCGGGTGGTGGGAAAAGACCTGGCGCTGATGATTCTGGAATGCTGGCTTAACGGAGAGTACGAAGGCGGAAGACATGCGGTGAGGGTTCAGGAGATATCTCAGATCGAGACAACCGGAGAAATTAAAGAGACAGAATAAATAGAAGGAACCGGAGAAATCAAAGAAATCGGATAAATAGACGGAATCGGAGAAATCAAAGGGACCAGGGGGATTTCGCAGGAAAGACGGAACGAAACAAAGATGGTATGGAAAGGTAAGGTTGAGAACATGGAACATCTATCCTATATGGAACTAAGAGAACAGATGGCGAAGGTAGCCCACTATATGTGGGACAGGAGGCTTACAAACGCGGCCGGAGGGAATTTTGCAGTCCTGGCGGAAGAAAACCGTGTACTGATTTCTCCGTCCCTGATGTCGGAGCGGCATTTCTGTGAGATGAAACCGGAGGATTTTCTGCTGATCGATTATGACATGAACATATTGGAGGGCGCTGGAAAATTGTCCCGGGAAGGATATATGCATGTTCTCCTGCTTAAAAATTTTAAAAATATCGGCGCTACGATACATGCACATCCTCAGTATTGTATGGCTTTTGTGGCCCAGAGTAAACCAATTCCCAACATCACAGAGGCCACTATGAAGCGGGGGCCTGTGGAATGTATCCCATATACCCAGGCTTATACAACGAATCTGCATGAAGAGGTATACCGATACTTTGATGCACGCAGGGAACTGGCGGAAAAATATCCCATTGGCGCGATCATGCCGTTACACGGAGTGGTGGTATCGGGTTCGGATCTGTTCATGGCGTACAGTATGCTGGAACGGATAGAAGCCGACGCTATGTGCAATATTTTCCGGGATCAGGTCAACAGCTGTGATTGTGTTACCGGACTTAAGGTTGAGAATGCGCAGTAAATGTGCCGCTGGAGGAAAGGCTGAACCTTTAGAGTTCATCCATACCTGAATGAAAGGCGCAGTAAATGCGCCGCTGGAGGAAAATATGAACGCAGTAGAACTGGCTTATGAAGCTGCCAAAGAGCGCTACGCGCAAATTGGTGTGGATACACAAAAAGCATTGGAAATTCTGGGAAAAACCCGGATATCCTTTAACGCATGGCAATTTGACGATGTAAAGGGATTCCTGAAAAAAGATACGGCTATGAGCGGAGGGATTCTGTCTACCGGAGGCTATCCCGGCGCTGCGGCCAATCCCGATCAGCTGCGGCAGGATGCGGATATGGCGTTTTCTCTGCTGCCAGGAAAACATAAATTAAGCCTGCAGGCGACCCAGGTGGATACGACGGAACAGATCGACCTGGATGAGATTGAACCTAAGCATTATGAGGCTTATGTAGACTGGGCGAAGGAGCGGGGAATCGGTCTGGATTTTAATCCAAGCTGTTATTCCCATCCCAATTCGGAAAATGGATTTACCCTGTCCAGCCGGGACCCGGACATCCGTTCCTTCTGGATCGAGCATTGTAAGCGTTCCAGCCGCGTCGGCGCTTATTTCGGAAAAGAATTGGGGGTCCAGGCAGTTACGAATCACTGGATCTGCGATGGATACAAAGATTATCCGGTAGATCAGGAGGCCCCGAGACGCAGACTGATGGAAAGCCTGGATCAGGTATTCGCCTCCCCGGTGGACCAGAAATTAAATCTGGATACCCTGGAAAGTAAGCTCTTTGGGATCGGGGTGGAAGCCTATACGGTAGGCTCCCATGAATTTTATATGATGTACGCGGCAAAGCGGAACAGAAGCCTGTGCCTGGATGCAGGACATTTTCATCCGACCGAGGACGTGGCCAACAAGATCAGTTCCGTCATGCTGTTCTCACAGGAAATGGCATTGCATGTGACCCGGCCCATGCGTTGGGACAGCGACCATGTAGTATCCTTTGATGATGCGACCCAGGCGATGCTGACGCAGGTAGTACGCGGGGGATGGCTGGAGCGCGTACACATCGGAACAGATTATTTTGACGGCAGTATTAACAGGATTTCTGCCTGTGTGATCGGTATGCGAAACAGTATGAAAGCATTGCTGAAGGCACTGCTGGAACCGGCGGCGTTTCTGCAGGGACTGGAAGAACAGGGGGATTATACGGGACGGCTGTCCTGGCTGGAAGAACTGAAAACCTATCCCTATGCGGCTGTTTGGGACTATTACTGTTATGTGAACAATGTGCCCACCGGTATGGAGTGGATGAAAGAAATACAAAGATATGAAAAAGAAGTGCTGTCTGCAAGATAACAATAATATGGAATCTTATATCTGTCAGTTATTCGGGGACAGTGGATGATAGAACACTGGAATATTATGCTGTCTATCTGCATCTGAACAAAGGACATGGGCCATCGTACCAGCTAAAATGTGTAACTGGTATGATGGCCCTTATTGAGATGCAGTTTAGGTTTAGAAAAGGTTCTTATTCGGATTTCATTAAAATATCGGCAAGTTCGGTATCGGTAGCTTCCGGATACTCTTTCATGATACCTATTACCTTTTGAACATAATCTTCTTCACATTCCAGAAAATCTTTAATTGTGTCGGGAGAGTACCCCTTTGATATTTTCTTGCGTATTAAACCGATTCGCGCTACCTGGATACCTTTTTGCAATCCAATGGCAATGCCGTCTTTAATAAACATCTGTGCCAATACCGTCATAGATATCATCTCCTTTATCGATTCCATTTCCTGATTATTCAGGAATTTATTATAGAGGTAATAACATGCACAGACAATCATTTTCACTTATTATTTATAATTTGTATTTGGTGCATTATATCAATGGAATATATTTGCTTAGAAATAAAGCTTGATTTTATATCACTATCAGAGATATAGATTAGGGACCGGCCAAGATAGCCGGTACCAGCGGATGCATACCAATCGATACACGGCCTTTTTCGTTAATTGTCTGTGAATATATGCTAACATATCTGGAGCGATACCGCAAGAAAAGCTCTTCTTTTAAGGATGCTATTAAGTATCGATCGATTTTGATCAATTTTAGAATCGTGTTTTGATCAATTTTAGAATCGATAATCGACAAGTCAGGCTGTAAGGAGTAAAATAATTTATATCTGTTCGTTAAGATGGGGACAGCTTACATTAGGAAAGGGGATCACAAACATGATAGACCATACAGTGACACTGAATAACGGAGTGAAAATGCCGGTGCTGGGATTGGGAGTATATCTGGCGACGGATGCAAATGAGATGCAGAACGCGGTCAACTATGCCATGGAGGCCGGATACAGGAGCTTTGATACCGCCCAGATGTATCATAATGAGGAGCTGCTGGGGGAGGCGCTTGAACTTAGCGGTGTACCCAGAAAGGAATATTTTTTGACCAGCAAGGTGGATACCTGCAATATGGGGTATGAAAATACCAGACGCACCTTCCAGGAAAGCTTAAAAAAGCTCAGAACCGATTATTTTGACCTGTTCCTGATTCATTGGCCAGGGCAGCGTAAAGAGAGGCTGATCGAGTCCTGGCGGGCGCTTGAGGAATTTTACAAAGAAGGAAAGGCCAGAGCGATCGGCGTGTGTAACTGCCTGCCCCGGCATCTGAACTGGATTATGGAGGAATGCGAAGTGGTTCCGGCGCTGAATCAGATCGAGCGGCATCCGCTGTGGAACCCCACGGAACTGTTTGCGTGGTGTAAGGAGAGGGGAATTCAGCCGGAGGCCTGGGCTCCCTTGATCAGGGGAAGCTTTGATATACCGGCGATTCAGGAGCTGGCTGCGAAATACAAAAAGACAGGGGCTCAAATCATCCTGCGCTGGGACGTACAGAGCGGTTATGTAGTAATTCCAAAATCCGTGCACAAGGAACGGATTGAAGAGAATGCGGATATCTTTGATTTCGAGTTGGAGCAAGACGATATGAAACTGATAGACGGCCTTCACACAGGTTTTACGACCGGATGGGATCTGGAAACCTACGATTATGAATGAGATAGAGTTTCGTATGCGAAACACTTCTGCCTGCGGCTGGATCATCCATTTCCGGAAGTGTTTCGCTTTTGTTCTTATAGTTAGCCAGGTTCAGTCTTTAGACAGGATCAGAAGTGCTGTACCGGTGGCAAAGGTAATCTCCGCCTCCTCAGAGACAAATGCATTGCTGACACCCAGCGGAAAATCGTTTGTCAACGTGGCATTCTGGAGTGGATATTTTAAACCGGTATAATAAATTCCGGTGCAGGCCTCATTGAGGGCGAACAAAGAAAGCTTATACCCCTTTTTTTCTTTCAGATGGTAGGTTCCGGGAGAAAGTACGCGGGCCGTATTCTGAGCATCGGCCATCTCCAGCAGGATGCCACGGTTATGCGCATAGAGCAAAGTCTGAATGTTGGCGATAGTGTGGTCCAAACGCCCACCGATCCCACCGATCATAAGAAAATCCCGGTACCCCAGTTCTATCCCGTATTTCAGGCACAGCAGTGTATCGGTGTCATCCTTTTCTACAGGAACACGAATAATATCCGGGCAGGTTACCTGAGAACGGTCCATGGAATCGAAATCGCCCAATACAGCATCGGGCGTAATATCCTCCTGACGGGCCAGCAGATAGCCGGCATCTGCGCAGATAATAAAATCCTCCGGCATAGGGAGGTAAGAATCTTTTATTTTACCGGTATGATACGCTGTGATGATAATACAGCGGGCCATAAGAATCACAACCTTTATAATAGATTTGTACAATTAGTTTATAGCTTGATTATAAATATGGGTCTTAGCGGCTGTTTTATAGCCGCTTACGTGCGATGCATGAAAAATAGCCATCGAGATTTTTTAACGAGTGCTACTGTTTTTTATAGCTATGAGCACTTAGCGTCTGTTTTATGGGCGCTTACGTGCGATGCATGAAAAATAGTCAGCGAGATTTTTAACGAGTGCTACTGTTTTTTATAGCTATGAGCACTTAGCGTCTGTTTTATAGGCGCTTACGTGCGATGCATGAAAAATAGTCAGCGAGATTTTTAACGAGCGCTACTATTTTTTATTATAGTAACACAGTTTGCGTCTTACGAGAAGCGCAAGTTTATATTTGTGTAGGCGTGTAGGTGTTTCTATGTGCAGGCTTATATGTAACTGCAGTGACAAATATTCGTGAGGAGAGTAAAACTAAGCGGATAACCATATAGAAATCGAAACAATACGGATAGTAAAATATCTGTTTAATATAGGAAAGAACATAGAGAGAGTACATAGAGAGTACATAGATAGTAAATGTAAAGAGAAAACGTAAAGTCAAATCATAAAGAGAGTTCATAAAGAACGAACATAAAAAAGAGAAATTATAAAAGAACCAACAAAAAGGGCCGTTTTCAAAGGAGTAATAGAAGATGATTTATTTGAGAAGTTTTCGTCTGTCTTGTAAAACAGTGAGGGATCCCTACATATATCCGTATCACGTATTCGCAGGCAAGGCAAAGGACTGGATATTATTTGACAAAATCACAATCCTATACGGAGATAATGCTTCCGGAAAATCCACCATGCTGAATATTCTGGCGAACCAGCTGCAGATAGAAGGAAAGGAAAAAGCGACCCATAATCCCTGGGACCCCTATTTTGACCAATTTACAAAGGAATGCGGCTATGGGCTTGGGGAGGATGAATATGGCAGAACCATTACCAAGATTCCTCCCGGCAGCCGCTATATCAAAAGCGAAGATATCATGTATGAGATTAAGAAAATTCAGCAGGAGACCGTGCTTCAGGAAGGATATCTCTATGAACACGCCAAAAGAGGGTGGAGTAAAGAGCAGCGGGACGAGTATAAAAATTCCTGGAAAATGAAACGAGATATGGAAAATATGATCTATTCCCAGGAAAAATATTCAAATGGAGAAACCGCGTTACAAATCTTTGATGATTATCTGAATATGGACGCGCTGTATCTGCTGGATGAACCAGAGGTCTCCCTGTCTCCGAGAAACCAGGTGCGGCTGGCACAGCAGCTAAACGAGGCATCCCGGTTTTTAGGCTGTCAGTTCGTCATTGCAACCCATTCCCCATTCATGCTGGGAACACTGGACGCGAAAATATATAATTTGGATTCCCCGGACCTGGACACCTGCCAGTGGTACGAACTGGAAAACGTCCGGTATTTCTATGATTTTTTCAAACAACATGAACGGGAATTCCTCTGAATTTGGAGTCCGCTCGGCAGTCAGCAAAACTGGTTAGCAAAAGATCTAAGCAAAAGGTCCGGCAAAGGTTCGGCAAAAGGAAGGTTTGGCAAAAGGTTTGGCAAAAAAAGCTTGACTTTCAGTTAACTTTAACGGTTATGATAATGTTAATATAATATTTAAGAAGAGGAGAAGGTATATATGAATAATTTTACGTTTTACAGCCCGACGAAATTTGTGTTTGGTCAGGGAGAAGAAAAAAATGCAGGAAGTTATGTGAAGCAATTTGGCGGCAGCAGAGTTCTGATCCATTACGGCGGCGGTTCGGCGGTCCGTTCCGGCCTGCTGGACCGGGTCAAAGCATCCCTGGACAAGGAAGCCATCTCTTATGTCGAGCTGGGAGGTGTAAAGCCTAATCCCAGAAGCGGGCTGGTGTATGAAGGGATCGAGCTCTGCAAAAAGGAAAAGGTCGATTTCATACTGGCCGTAGGAGGCGGAAGCGTGATAGATTCCGCGAAGGCCATCGGGATTGGAACCCTCTATGATGGAGATTTCTGGGATTTTTACAGTGATAAGGCAGTCGTGGAGAGAACGCTTCCCATCGGTACCGTGCTGACCATTGCGGCAGCAGGAAGCGAAGGGTCTGACGGAAGCGTGATTACTCTGGAGGACGGTATGTTCAAGAGAGCCTGCGGCAGTGATCTGATCCGTCCGAAGTTCTCGATCCTGAATCCCGAGCTGACCGAGACGCTTCCTGCTTATCAGACGGCCTGCGGAGCAGTTGACATTATGGCGCATGTATTCGAACGCTATTTTACCAACACAAAGGATGTGGAGATCACGGACCGGCTGTGTGAGGCTGTTCTGCTGACCATGATCACGGAAGTGCCTAAGGTGATGGCGGATCCAAAGGACTACCAGGCCCGTGCGAATATTATGTGGGCCGGTATGATCGCCCACAATGATATCTGCGGCGCCGGCCGGGAACAGGACTGGGCCAGCCACAGTCTGGAGCATGAGCTGTCCGCGTTGTACGACTGCGCGCACGGAGCGGGACTGGCGGTGATCTGCCCGGCATGGCAGGAATATGTCATGGAACATAATGTAGCCAGGTTCGCACAGATCGCGGTGAGAGTCTGGGGCTGCCAGATGGATTTCGCGCATCCGGAGATTACGGCAAAAGCGGGCATCGATTCCTTAAGGGCGTTCTGGAAATCCATCGGCATGCCTGGGAACTTTGCGGATCTGGATGCCAGAGAAGAGGACATTCAGAAGCTTCTGGATACCCTTCAAATTGACGGAACCACTTTGGGGAATTTTGTAAAACTGAATAGGGATGACTGTGAAGCGATATACCGGATCGCCAGCCGATAGTTCCGTAGGCTGCTGTTAGTTGGCGGCTGCTTATGGGAAGGGAGGCGATAAAGTTGTGAAAATTATCATATCACCTGCGAAGAAGATGAATATCAATACCGATGATATGGAAGTAAAAACAAGCCCTATATTCCTGGACCGGGCGGATGAGCTTAGGAAATGGATAAGGGGCATGACCTATATGGAAGCAAAAAAGCTTTGGGGATGCAATGACAAGATTGCAGCGCTTAATTTTGAGCGGTTTCAGACGATGGATCTGACGCGGGGACTTACTCCCGCCCTTCTGGCCTATGAGGGAATCCAGTATCAGTATATGGCTCCGCAGATTTTTGAATACGATCATTGGGATTATGCAGAGGAACATCTCAGGATCTTGTCCGGATTTTATGGGATACTAAGACCGCTTGACGGGGTTGTCCCATACCGCCTGGAGATGCAGGCAAAAGGCAGTCCGTACGGCAGCCCGGACGGCCGAAACCTGTATGGATTCTGGAAGGACGACATCTACCGGGCCCTGGTTGCGGATACAGACTGTATCGTGAATCTGGCTTCCAAAGAGTATTCCAGATGTATAGAAAACTGGCTGGAGGATGGGATCACCTTCGTGACCTGTGTGTTCGGGGAGGAGAGAGACGGGAAAGTCATTCAGAAAGGGACTCAGGCCAAGATGGCCAGAGGGGAAATGGTCCGTTATATGGCGGAGAGACAGATTACGGACTGGCAGGAAGTAAAAAGCTTTGACCGGCTGGGATACCTTTACTCAGAGAGGTTTTCAAAAAAGGGACAGCTGGTGTTTCTTAAAAGATAAATGGGTAGAAGCAAAGTGGGACATGTCCAAACGAAATGGACATGTCCCCTTCTGTTCTGTCCCCTTCTGTTCTTCGATTTTAAGGTGCCGGAACATCTTGAGAATATAGTTAAACAATTAGAAAATAATTTAAAAGTAATTTAACATACGAACTGATATAATCAGGTATTAATAGCATGCTGTAATGCTGTTTTTCCAGACAAAATACGCGAAAGGACAGAATTATGTTTGAAATTAAAGATGATTTTTATTTGGACGATAATCGAATTAAAATTATATCAGGAGGTATGAATTATTTTCGGGTTCTGCCGGAGTATTGGCGTGACCGCCTTGAAAAATTAAAGGCATTGGGCTGCAATACACTGGAGACCTATATCCCCTGGAATCTTCATGAAAAACAGAAAGGGACCTTTGATTTCAGCGGAATGCTGGATATTGTCAAATATGTTAAACTGGCACAGGAGCTTGGCCTAATGGTAATTCTCAGGCCTTCTCCCTATATTTGCGGAGAATGGGAATTTGGCGGGCTTCCTTATTGGCTTTTGAAGGAAGACGGAATGAAATTAAGGTGTATGTATGAGCCGTACATCCAGCATGTCCGGGACTATTATAAGGTACTGTTTGAAGTGATAGCGCCCTTGCAGATTACCAGGGGCGGTCCGGTAATCCTCATGCAGGTGGAAAATGAATACGGATATTATGGGGATGATGCGGCCTATATGGAATGCATGAAAAATATGATGATAGAAAACGGCTGCGAAGTTCCGCTCGTAACATCAGATGGCCCATGGGGAGAGGCCTTTGATTACGGGAAAGCAGAAGGGGCCCTTCAGACGGGAAACTTTGGGTCTAAGGGGAAGGCCCAGTTTGAAGTCATGAAGAAAAAAATAGGAAATAAACCTTTGATGTGTATGGAGTTTTGGGTTGGCTGGTTTGATTTTTGGGGAGGGGAGCATCATACCGGCGATCTGGACGGACATCTTAAGGATCTGGATGATCTCCTGTCAGAAGGACATATCAATATCTATATGTTTGAAGGCGGCACGAATTTTGGATTCATGAATGGGGCAAATTATTACGATAATCTGGAACCGGATGTGACTTCATATGACTATGATGCGCTGCTGACTGAGGATGGCCGGATAACAACGAAATATAAAGAGTACCAAAAGGTCATAGGTAAGCATATTGCTCTGCCGGAGGTCAGCTTAAGCTGCAAGATAGAAAGAAGGGCGTATGGAACCTTTGAGGTTACAAGAACCGCTGATTTATTCCGGAATCTTGACAACCTGTCTGCCCCTGTGGAAAATCTTTATCCGGTATGCATGGAAAAACTGAACCAGGGATATGGTTATATTTTATATGAAAGTAATCTGCCGGAGTTAAAGAGTCTGGAAAAAGTACGTTTATGGAAAGCGAATGACAGAGCGAATATTTTTTTAGACGAAAAGCCGGTCCTCACACTTTATGACAGGGAACTTCTGGGCGGGCATGAGCTGGAGCATGCGGTGTGTTCCAATGGAAAACTGGATATTTTAATGGAAAATATGGGGCGTGTTAACTTTACGCCTATTATGGAAGAACAGAGAAAAGGCATAGATGGCGGGGTACAGTTAAATGACCGCCTGCATTTCGGATGGACGATCTATCCATTGCCTATGGAAGATTTGACAAATGTGGATTTTTCCGTTCCGGCAATAGCCGGCCTGCCTGGTTTTTATGAATTCCAATTTGAAATTGAGGACCCGGCGGATACGTTTTTGGATACAGAAGGCTGGGGAAAAGGCGTTGTTTTTGTCAATAACTTCAATATCGGGAGGTTCTGGGAGATCGGGCCGCAAAAAAGGCTTTATGTGCCGGCCCCGCTTTTAAAAAAGGGGAAAAATACTTTGGTGGTATTTGAAACGGAAGGCAGAGTATCCGGCTCCATCCAATTCTATGATAAACCTTAAAGATACGAACACTACATAATTAAAACTACATATTAAAACAGGTTCTGAACCGGGACGTATGTTCCGGTCACAAGAACAAGAAAACGCCGGCAGTATAATCGCCGGCGTTTTCTAATGGTATTACACACTAATAGTTACATATTCGCAACAGATTGCTTTAACAGTTTTTTGTATTGACTTGGAGTATAACCCATATTTTTTCGGAAAACGGTCGTGTAATAATTCACGCTGTTATACCCGACCAATCCTGCGATATCGGTTATCGAATAAGTCTTATCCCTCAAATATTCCTGACTTTTTAAAAGCCTGTAATTAGTCAGATACTCAAATGGTGTACAGGAAAAAACACGCTGAAATAGTCTGCTGCATTCGGACTTGCTGATACTGCCGCTTTTTGCGATATCATATAGAGAAATATCATATTTATAATTTGAATGGATAAACGACAATATCCGATTGGTCAGATCCTCATCCTTGGAAGAAGCCTTTGGGCTGCAATAATGGGTATCCTGCACACAGCCATAAATATTGGACCAGATATTTATAAAATGCTTATGTATATCTAATTCATATCTAAGGGAAGGCCTGGATAACAATTGGATCGCGGCTTCAAGCTCCTCCATAATATTTTTTCCATAAGGCGTATCTTTGTTCAGGATCATGAATCCATTTGTTACCGCTTTTATAACAGCGAGATAATATTTATGAAACAAGATGGATCTGTTGTCTCCATAAATGAGCTGCGGGCTGATAATAATCGTCCGATAGATCCCACACTGATCCCCATTTTTTTTAACCTGATGGAGTTTATTAGGAAATATAATATACCCTTCATTTTCGTGTACCGTGACAACATCCTTTTGCACCGTCAATTCAATGGAACCTTTTTGAACAATGGCAAACTCTAATTCAAGCTGCCAATGCCAATCCACAACATGATTGATACATTCATCGATGTTATCATAATAAAGTTCACAGGGAAATCCATATGTACCATAAGGAAAAACTGCCTGGTTGTTGGAAGTAACAGAAACATTTTTTTTGTTATTGCATTCATTTCGCATAAAATCACCCGCTGTAACGATAACTTTTTGTATTATTGGACCGCTTCAAATTTCCACTGCTGGTTGTCATAAGCATGATAATCATATTGGTCAATGTTATTGCCATTCGTCATATCACCATTTTTTACGCCTATTGCCTTGTTGCTGTTTTTGTTAACGATGCTAAAATAGCCATTATTCAGGTCAATCACCTGCCAAAGCTGATTATTATCGCCATTCGGCTGCCATAACTTCAAGCTTGTACTGTTAGCAGTGGATGCACCAGGGACATCCAGCATTTTTGCCGCGTTGGCATTCGCTATGTAATATTCACCGTTATCATTGACGATGAATTTCCAACCCTGGCTGACACTGTTGTTATCCGCATCCATAATAATAATATTCGCACTGTTATCAGGTGAAGAATTCTCTACATCGATCACTTTCGTATTATCACTTCTGTTTATAATTTTGTAAGTAGAATTTCTGTCAAAAACAGGTGCTGTATTAGCAGCAGCATTGCTGATTACATAAGTAGTAATAGATTTCGGGGCTGTGGTAACCTGTAACGTATTGTTTTGAATGCTGATATCATCCAGCTGTGCCAGATCTTCAGTGAGGGAAGTCCGATATGCTTTCGCGCTGCTGCCTACCGTTGAAAATTTGGATAAATCAACAGCATAACTGGTTTGGGAATCAGAATCATTAATGACAACCAGCGTCAGCTCGTTGGTGTTTTTGTTTAACGCGGCCAGCATATTAGAATCATTCGCACCGATGATCGTGGAATCCGGCCTGATAAACTTGGAATAATTAGCCATTCCATAGTATTGCTTTGTTATATCATAAGTCTCTTCCCCTTCGAAGCTTGCGTGGATAAAGCCCCAATTATTCACATTGAATTCTTCTTCAACAGCCTGCCAATATACCCAGGTCTCGACCTGCATTTCCCGAACATCATCCCGGATTTTATGTGCCAGCTCTAAAGCGCTTTCAATCGCGTTATGGTCATGGTCCCCTACACCCAGACCGTATTCGGATTGGGATATCCGTTTGTCATTACATAATGCGATGGTATTGAGATATAGACGTTCTGTTCCGTAATAGGAATGGGTATTGATTTTATCGATGCTGGATTTCGCAGCACTGTCATAGGAATTCCAGGATGATAACGTGGAGTTGAACTCAAATCCCTCCGGCCCGGCAAGCGTAACATTAGATAAGCCTTTCGCGTCAAAGGTCTCGGCTAACACTTTAAAGAAATCATTCTGTTCCTGCTGTGTATAATGACAACCCTCCTGCCTGTTGTTTATTTCCCACCAGGGTCCGTTCGGTTCATTAATCGGGGAAATAGAATCGAAGGTAATATTATATGTATCTTTGAATAACAGGTATACCTCCGCTAAATAATCGGCAAAGTCGTCATAATATTCAGGCTTTAAATTGCTGGCTCCATCCACATTCCCGGCAGAGCAGCCGCTATAGGTCATCCAATGAGGCGGGGTTTTTGCGAAGCCTTCCACGATGTTGACACCACGTGCAATAGCTTCGTTTAATACATAGCGCTGGGTTTCATCAGCAGTATAATCCCATACTCCAGGTTCAGGCTGATAACCTTCCAGGTTCGCGCCATTGCGCATATGGGTATGTGTCGGGTCATCGCCTCCGCCGATGTTATATCTTGCTACATTGAAGCCTAATCCGTCAGTTTCATCAAATATAAGGTCCAGAATTTCGCTTTGCTTTGTAGTATCCTGCCATCCGCCGATGGCATTTCCCCACCAGGATAGAGAAGTTCCCCAGCCTTTAAAGGTTTGAAATTCAATCTCAGGACTAATCGTTACTGTGTTCTGTGCTGAAGCACCGGAACTGGCTGCCGCACTGGAAATCATGGTAGTGGTTAACAGTACAACCATAAGCAGGAAACAAAATCCTTTTTTCACATTATGCACAATATTACCCTCCTTTTTATTAACATTACGTACATTTTGACAATCCATATTGACACCTGGAAATTTCTATGCTACAATGTAAACGTTTACAAATCCTGGTAAAATTATACTATATAATGGAGGTCATGTCAATGTCACGATTTAAGAAAATGAAAGTATTTATGATCGCGGCAGCAATGATGCTGGTGCTGTCGGCTTGTGGATCATCTTCAGATCAAACAAAAGAAACAAATGCTCCGGAGAGTAATACAGAGAACAAAGAGAGCAGTGCCAATACGGCGGAGGAGTCAGGCAGTGAAAAAGTGGAATTAAGATTTTTGTTATGGGGGAACCAGGAGGAAATTGACAGAAAAACACAGTGGACCGAGGAATTCAATGCTTCCAATGATTCGATCCATGTGAACCTGGAAGCGATTCCGGAAGGTTTCCATGAAAAATTAACGGTACAGATTTCATCCGGGACCTTAGCCGATCTGGTACAGATTGCCGGGGATTTCGGTGGTGAATACTTCAAAGACGGTATACTTGCCCCGCTGGATTCTTACATAGAAAAAGATGGGCTGCAGGACGCCTGGGTTGACAGCTTAATGACCGGATTGTCATATAATGGGAGTGTGTATGCAGCGCCCACGACCTTCTATTCCGGTTTTATTATCTATAACAAGACCATGTTCGAGGAGAACAATATCCCCCTTCCGACAAATGACTGGACAGAGGAAGAGTTCTTAGCAGCTGCGAAAGCTTTGACAAAAGGCGAGGGTGACGACAAGGTTTGGGGAGTCGATTTTTCATCCTGGTGGGCATATTCACTGGCCAGAAACCTGTATGACGGCTACAAAGCCTGGGAATGGGAAACCGGAACCATGACGGCGGATACCCAAGGATTTAGAGACGGTGTTCAGTTTATCACGGATTTATACCAAGTGCACAAAGTATCACCGACTCCGACCATGGCTGGTGATGTTGGCGGGACATTTGAAAATGGTAAATTTGCAATGACAATAGGGGCTTCCTGGGATATGGCAAGTTTCAACCAGGCAATCGGCGATAATTTCGAATGGGATATTGTAACATTTCCGACGAATTCCACCTATGGACAATGGAGGTCGCCGCTGTGGACAACCGCTATCGGTATGTCGGCAGATACGCCATATAAAGATGAGTGCTGGGAGTACATAAGCTATATGTCTGCTCAGGATAAGGTACAGGGGGAAATGGAAATCATTGGCCTGCCTGCTCTGAAATCGATCAGTGAGGACAGCGAATTTATCAACACGATACCCGAAGGCTGGAAACCGTTTAATAAATCCGTATTTTTCGATGCGCTTGATTACGCGGTAGACGGTGTGGTTCTCAATGAAATTCAGGATGAAATCATAAAATATGAATTGGAATTACTGTTTGCAGGGGAACAAGATATGGATACCACATTAGAAAATATCCAGACAAAGGGTCAATTAAAGTTAGACCGTATGAAAGAAGAATAATCGGAATTAATTTTGTACGCCGGGAGGAAGCTGCAGCGATGGCTGCAGCTTCTGCCGAGGCTTTTGTAATTTATTAACTGAGTAGCCTTTCCAGGCTACACCATTAGGATACTGGGATGGATAAGTATGAAATCTAGAAGAAAAGAAGCAAAGTATTTTTATATGTTTATTTCTCCGTGGTTAGTGGGTTTTTTCCTATTGACTCTTATACCGCTGGTATATTCTTTGTATCTGTCACTGACACAATATAATGGAAGCTCCGCGCCGAAATTTATCGGTCTGCGAAATTATGTTGACATTATATTCCACGACGATTTATTCATAAAAGGTCTGACCAATTCTTTTCAATATGCAATCATAGCAGTGCCGACAAGTTTGACGCTGGCTTTAATCATAGCAATTTTACTTTCAAAAGAATCAAAAGTAAGTAATTTCTTTCAAATCGTTTTCTATTTTCCTTCCATAGCAGCAGGCGCGGCAGTATTTACGGTCGCAAAATTCCTGCTAAAGGGTGAAGGGGGATTAATCAATTATATTTTATCGATTTTTGGAGTACAGGGGCCGTATTGGTTAACCGATTCGAAGTGGGCCATGATAGCGCTTGTACTGGTTAATCTGATCTTTTGCGGTTCCCAAATGCTGATCTTTTTAGCGGGTATCAAGCAGATACCGGTTTCCTATTATGAAGCTGCGAAAATCGATGGAGCAAGCAATACCAAGTGTTTCTTTAAGATTACATTTCCTTTAATTGCTAATGTGTTTGTATTTAATCTGGTAATGGGAATCATCAACGCTTTTCAGATCTTTGTACAGCCATTGATTATGACAGGCGGGGGACCGTTTAAAAAAACTTATATGTATGGAATGTACATATATGACAGCGGCTTTAGTTTTGGCAGATTCGGATACGCCGCGGCCCTGGCCTGGATTATGTATTTAATCATATTGTTCATCAGTATGGTGGTTTTAAAATCGCTGCAAAAGCATATGAATTACGAAGATTAAGAAGGGGGGAGTCAGGTATTTATGTTAAAAAAGAGTAGATTTGTAGCCTGGGTTATCGTATGTATCATATTGGGCACGATATTTTTACTGCCTTTCATCTGGATGTTGTCTACCTCTTTAATGAGTACGGAGCAGATAGTTAAATATCCGCCGGAATTAATTCCGTCACCGGTCACGCTTCGGTCTTTTGAATATATTTTTAAAAACAGTGATTTTTTTACATATTTTAAAAATAGTAGTATAATAACTTTGTTAAATATTTTCGGCACCTTAATCAGTACGACGCTGGTCGCTTACGGGTTTGCAAAATATGATGCCCGTCTGAAGGGCTTTTGGTTTGCGCTGTTGATGTCCACCATGATGGTGCCGTATTTTGTAACGATCATACCTTTATATAATATTTATGTGAAATTTAAAATGATCAATACTTTTGTACCGCTGATCTTACCGAACATGCTGGCGGGAAGCGCTTTTAGTATCTTTTTGTTACATCAGTTCTTTAAAACATTTCCGAAAGAAATAGAGGAGGCTTCCAGGATCGATGGATGTAGCGAATTAAAGATTTTGTTCAAAATAGTGATTCCGAATTCAAAAGCAGTATTATTTGTGGTCGCAATTTTTATGTTTGTATGGACGTGGAACGATTACTTTGGACCTGTCATATTTTTAAATGACCAATCTAAATATACATTGGCCGTGGGGTTGGTATTTTTAAATTCATCCATCAGCGGATACAAAGATGCCCTTGATCAAGGTCCGGTAATGGCAATGTCATTGCTTACGGTATTGCCGATTATTATACTATACGTATGTTTCCAAAAATATTTTATTAAAGGTATAGTGAACAGTGGATTGAAAGGATAAGATAGTTTAATGAGTGAGAAGATAACAATTGTTGAAATAGCGAAGCTGGCGAATGTTTCAACAGCTACGGTGTCCAGAATCATCAATAATACGGGAAAAGTGAATGATGACAAACGGAAAAAAGTCTTGGATTTGATTGAAAAATATGATTATAAACCTAATCTGATTGCAAAAGCATTGCAGTCCAGTAAATCAAATACAGTAGGCTTTATTGTTCCGCACATTAACAGTCCCTATTATGCTCAACTATTTTACGAGACAGAGCTTATCGCTCAAAAGCAGGGCTTTACACTGATGTTATGTAATTCAGAATCAGATAAACGCCTGGAGAGCAATATTCTCGATGCATTTATATCCGCGAATGTCCGCGCGATTGTATTTATGGGCGGACGTCTTGACGATGTGGAGAGCAGGAAAAAATATCTTTGTGAAATAGAAGAGGTGAATAAAAAGATACCGGTTATCTCATGTGTTGATGTGCCGAATTTAGGCTGCATACAAATATATCAGGAGCAGAAAAAAAGCAGTAATCAACTATTAGAACACTTATCCGGCTTAGGATACAGGGATGTTGCGTTATTGGGCGGATATTCCAACGTCAGAACTACAATAAAGAGACGGGAAGAGATCATAGATAATGCTGAGAAGTATGGAGTAACCATACGCAGGGAAATAATCGAAAGTGATTACTCGGTAGAAGGCGGGAATATCGCGATGCAGGAAATGCTGAAATGCGATAAATTACCGCAGGCTATCATATGCATCAATGATCTGGTTGCAACAGGGGTGCTGAGCGAGGCATACAAAAATAATATGAGTATTCCCAAAGATATCGCGATTGTGGGATACGATAATCTCGATATATCACAGTTTATTTATCCGGGAATTACCACAATAGCATGTAATTATAAGGAATATTCCAAGGCGATCGTGGATGCAATACAGAATGTGGATACGATGGATAACAATACGAAAATTGCAGTTCAAACAGACTTGATTGTCAGAGGTACAACACAATATAATTAGAAATGCGTAGAACGCATACCTGAATTAAGCCGCAGTAATATGCGGCATTGGAGGAAATGCGTAGAACGCATACCTGAATCAAGCCGCAGTAAATGCGGCACTGGAGGAAATGCGTAGAACGCATACCTGAATCAAGCCGCAGTAATATGCGGCACTGGAGGAAAAGTATGGAAAATTTGCCCAGAATTGATAGAAGGAACGGCGGTTTTTCTTTTCTGATAGGCGGCAGGCCTTATATCATGTTAGCGGCTGAGGTACATAACTCAGCATGTACCTCACGTACCTATATGCAGCAGGTGTGGAGAAAGGTAAGGGAATTAAATTGTAATACGGTTTTGGCTCCGGTATACTGGGAGTTCATTGAGCCACAGGAAAACCATTTTGATTTTAATCTGGTTGAACAATTAATATCAGACGCAAGACGACATAATATGAAATTAGTTTTACTATGGTTTGGAAGTTGGAAAAATGGACTTTCGACTTATGCCCCAAACTGGGTTAAGACGGATTTGACAAGATTTCCGAGAACAGAAGATGAACATGGAGTGAAAACGAAGATTCTTAGCATGTTCCAAAGTCACCTGTTAACGGCAGAACTTAATTCCTTTTCAAATTTTATAAAATATGTAAAGCAGTTCGATGCTGATGAACAGACCGTTATAGCGGTACAAGTTGAAAACGAAGTAGGCATTTTAGGTTCAGCAAGAGATTATTCATCCGGCGCGAATAAAGAATTTAGTAAAAATGTTCCGGATGAGCTACTGGAATATTTAAAGAACGTGGGAGATAATGGTTTCATCAACGGAATGTATGATTATGAAGATGCTTCGGACCGGTCATGGAGCAATGTTTTTCAAAAATATGCGGATGAAGCATTTATGTGCTGGCACTACGGATTACATATAAATAAACTGGCAAAATCCGGTAAAGAGTGCTATGCGCTGCCAATGTATACAAATGCCTGGCTGAAAGAATCTGAGGATGAAAGGCCAGGTTTTTATCCGAGCGGCGGACCGCTGCCAAAGATGCTGGATGTTTGGAAGTGCGCCGCCCCTGATTTAGATGTATTGGCTCCTGATATTTATACATTTCAATTTGTAAAAGCCGCAGATTTATATAAAAGAAGCGATAACCCCTTATTTATACCGGAAACCCGCAGGGATAAATGGGCGGCTGCTCATTTGTATACGGCCGTAGGTACCTATCATGCGTTATGCTATGCACCGTTTGGAGCGGAAAGTATTGGTGAGGATAAGTCATTTATCACGCAGATCATACATACAAATTCGGAAGATAAAAATGTATCCAGTGAAACAGTAAAGGAATTTCTGACACAAAGTTATAAATTGTTCGGAAATATGATGCCGGTTATTACAAAATGCTATGGAACAGATAAAATGATAGGATTTAACCAGGATTGCGGCCATATGACGAAACATCTGAGACTGGGCAAATATCAGATAGCCATAGAATTTTATCATCCGGTCCAAGATGATAACGGATATATCCCGGGAGCCGGAATAGTAATACAAAACAGCGAAAATGAATTAATCTTTGCAGGTTTTGGATACAGGGCTTATCCGGAAACGATAAATGCCGGTAAGCAGTTAGATTTTTTATCATTGGAAAAAGGTACGTATGATGAAAATGGCAATTGGATTAGATCTATGTATTTGAACGGGGATGAACAATATATACGGATGGAGGAAGAACCGGCAATATTAAAGGCTTTGTATTATGAATTTTAAAATTGTACTTTCTGAGGGGCTGTAAAATAAGGCCAAAATAGGGAAACGACAGTTCCGGCAAAATGCCGGTTTTGTCGTTTCCCCATTTTAATATATATAATATTTCTATGCCTTTTGTTTTGGAGTGTTGAGGGAAGAGGTCTTAATAAATCACCAACAGATTTTATATTTGAACACAAAATTTTGACAAATTAAACATAAAATGATCATAAAAAATTTGTAAAATATTGGTATCAGCTGAGGCCAACGAGATTACATAAAACGGGTAAAGCCCATATAGGTAACTGGAAACAAAAAGGAGACAGGTTCGAACCGAAAGTATCATGGATGGAGAGGAAAAGACATGTTAGAAGAATTCGGTAATCCACGTGAAAAAATATGCCCGACCGGGCATCCCTGCGCCCATGCCCAAAAGATGAATGTCCGGCAGCCGGCGTTTGAAAAGGTTTGGCTTTTTATTCTGCTCACCATGGCAGTGACTGTATTTTTGCTTGCCTCGCCTATGAAGGCCTGGGCAGCAGGCGGACTGGAGATGAGCACCAGCTACCCGGGGATCACTGCGAAACCGGGAGAAAACTTAAGTTTTTCCGTAGTGCTTGAGAATACCCTGGGTTCCCCTCTGAATGCGGATCTGAGTGTGACTTCCATCCCGGACGGATGGGAGGGATATTTTAACGGCGGAGGCAATCAGGTCAGCCGGGTTCATGTGGGCACCGGTGATGAGGGCGCCACGGTAACGTTTAACGTAAAGATACCGGATGATGTGGCGGAGGGCACGTATCCGATCAGCCTGCAGGCGGACGCAGGGGAAGGGATCGTATCCGCTATGGATCTGGTGATAAATGTAAATGAGGCGGCAGTGGGACAGAGTAGTTTTACGTCCCAGTATCCGGAACTGCAGGGATCGCCGTCGACCAGCTTCAGCTTCAATACGACTCTGGCTAATAACGGGGCCACCGATCAGTCCTACAGCCTGTCTGCGCAGGCGCCTGATGGCTGGCAGGTACAGTTTAAACCCTCCGGCGAAACGAATCAGGTAGCCAGCCTGAACGTGGAGGCAGGACAGAGCCAGGGGATCGCTATTACGGTAACTCCGGCGGCGAATGCCACAGCCGGTGACTATAAGATTTCCTGTTCCGCGGCATCAGCGGGTGAGACTCTGTCCACGGATCTGACCGTGACAATCACAGGTACCTATGATCTCAGCCTGTCCACACCCAGCGGAAGGCTCAGCCTGGATGCCTATGCAAATAAGGAAACACCGATTACCTTGTCCCTTACCAATAAAGGCAGCGCGGATCTTCAGAATGTGAGCCTGACCTCATCCGCTCCGGATGGCTGGAATGTCCGTTTTGAAACTCCGACGGTTGAGACACTGGCCGCCGGGAGCACGCAGGAGGTAACTGCCTATATTACTCCCGGCTCAGACGCCATAACTGGTGATTATGTCACTTCGATAAGCGCAGGCAGTTCTGAGACATCTGCCCAGGCCGACTTAAGAGTCTCCGTGAAGACCCATACGGTATGGGGATTCGTGGCAGTGATCATCATGATTGCCCTGGCAGGCGGCCTGGTTTATGTATTCCGTAAATATGGGAGAAGATAGCTATGGCTGATAATCATGCGATCATACAAATGAATGGTCTGACCAAAAAGTATGGCGAAAAAGCAGCGGTGAATCAATTAAACTTAAAAATCGCCCGGGGAGAAGTGTTCGGCCTGCTGGGACCAAATGGGGCAGGTAAGACGACCACTACCCTGATGCTGCTGGGGCTGACGGAGCCCAGCGGAGGCACTGCCTTTATCGACGGCAAAGACTGCACCAGGAATCCCATCGAGGTGAAACGCATCGTAGGCTATCTGCCGGATAATGTAGGCTTCTACGCGGACATGACCGGCCGGGAAAACCTGCGGTTTACGGGACGCCTGAACGGAGTTGGGGAACAGGAACTGGAAGAACGGATCGACCAGCTGCTCAAACGGGTAGGCATGACAGAAGCGGCGGATCAGAAAACGGCGACTTACTCCAAAGGGATGAAGCAGAGACTGGGAATCGCAGACGTACTGATGAAAGACCCTCAGGTGATCATACTGGATGAACCCACCAACGGCATTGATCCGGAAGGGATGCACGAACTGCTGATCCTGATACGGGAGCTGGCCGAAAAAGATAAACGTACGATTATGATATCCTCCCATCAGCTCTACCAGATTCAGCAGGTCTGTGACCGGGTTGGGATATTTGTCCAGGGTAATCTGATCGCCTGCGGGCGCATCGAAGAACTGGGGAAACAGATTCTGAAGGATGGTTACTACCGGTTGGAGATTAAGGCAGAACCTGAGGATGAACGGCTGCTGGAACTGATTCAGAGCGTGTATGGAGTGGAAGAGATCGAGAATAGTGCGGATGGACTGATCGTGCGTTCCAATCAGGATATCCGGGAACAGATCTCCAGGATAATCGTATTAAACGGCTATAAGCTGCTTCATTTACGCCAATGCGGTCAGGATCTGGATGAAATCTACAGACGCTATTTTGAGAAGGCAGGTCAAAAGAATGGAGACAATAGAAACAAAAAGAAAATTCGGAAAATTATGTCCCTGGGCCGGCAGGATGGCGAATAGAGGAAAGGACGGGGCCCATGCGGAAAGCAGGAGCAGCGGGCTTATGGTGCTCTACCGCAAAGAGATGTCGGATCACATGCACAGCAAAAGGTTCCTGATCATACTGCTGCTGATCCTGATCACGAGCCTTGCCAGTCTCTACGGCGCTTTGTCCGGCATACAGGATGCGATCAAGGACAGCAGTGATTTTATTTTCCTTAAATTATTTACAACCAGTGGAAAATCCATTCCTTCCTTCGTATCCTTTATCGCGCTGCTGGGGCCTTTCGTGGGGCTTACGCTGGGCTTCGACGCCATCAATAACGAGCGGACCAGCGGGACGCTCAACCGCCTGGTCTCCCAGCCGATCTACCGGGACGCTGTGATCAACGGAAAATTCCTGGCCGGTTATACGGTTATCGTAATTATGGTTTTCTCTATGGGAATTCTGATCGGTACTGCGGGCCTGGTCAGCACGGGAATCGCTCCCAGCGGGGAAGAACTGGTCAGGTTGTTTGTGTTCCTGATTTATACCACAGTTTATATCGCTTTTTGGCTGGCGTTAGCGATTCTGTTCTCTGTGCTGTGCAAGCATGCGGCCACGTCCGCTTTGGCAGTGATCGCGATATGGCTTTTCTTTGCTATTTTCATGAGCCTTCTGGCGGGAATTATAGCAAACGGGCTGTTCCCAACGGAGAACGCCACTTCCATGCAGACGGTTATACAAAATTATACCTGGAATCAGAATCTGAACCGGCTGTCCCCGTATTATCTCTACAGTGAAGCGGTATCCACGATCCTGAATCCCAGTGTGCGGACCGTCAGTGTCGTCACGGTCAATCAGCTGTCTGGAGCCGTGGCAGGATACCTTCCTCTGGGACAGAGCCTGCTTCTGATCTGGCCGCATCTGGTGTGGCTTCTGGCGTTGACAATGATTGTGTTCGCCATCTCTTATGTTTGCTTTATGCGGCAGGAGATCCGGTCGGGTCAGTAGAGAAGATCAATTCAAAGAATAGCATGCAAGCCTTTAAAGCTTGGATGCTATTTTTTGATGCCGGAAATGGGCTTGGATACATATTTTTTTCTTGCAATTCTTAATTTCTTGTAATATAATAATGACATGACATAGTGACAAAAGAAAAAATGTACATAATGCAGGAAAAATATTCGACAGATATTCGCAGGCATTAAAATTAGCAGCCTCGAAATGCCTTGCGGACTATTTTTACATGCTACACAGAAGCGGCAAGAAACTACCCCTAAGTACTCATAGAGATCATAATTATTGAAAAATAAAAACCCAGGAGGTAAAGAAAAAATGACAGAAAGTATAGCATCAAGAAAAGTCACCAGAATCCCGCTGAGTGTAGGTGAAGCATACTTAGACGCAGCGTGGCTCAACAATCTGCGGGAAAACAACAAGACAAAGAAAATCTACGATGTGGACCCCTTCGTGGAGGTCTACCAGTTCCGTGAGAACTTCTACGGCCTGCTGACGAATCTGCTGGATGGGCATAACAATTTCGTGTGGATGTACCTGATCATAGGTCCGGAAAAAGCCATGTTAATCGACACCAGCTTCGGCCTTGGCAACTTAAAAGGCCTGGTAGATGAGATCAGCGGAGGAAAGCCGGTGATTCTTGTGAATACCCACTGCAGCTGTGACCATTCTTATGGAAACTGTCAGTTTGACAAGGCATATGGTCATGTGGACCTGGTGGATGATATGAACTGGAAGCAGGACCCGGGCATCTGGGATTATTTGTTTGATGACAACGGAAAGAGCATCTGGGTAGATTTTGACCGCAAAGATATTATACCTTTTAAGAAATATGAATTTGTAGGCGTTCCCGACGGCTACGTGTTCAACCTGGGGGAAGACTATGACGTGGAGCTGATCTGGCTTCCGGGACATCAGCCCGGACATGCAGGCTACCTGGATAAGAAGAACCGTATCCTGATCGCAGGGGATGCAATCTGCGGCAGCGGCGTGGGCTTAAGCGGCGGCAGTGATTTCTTCGCGGATGAGCATCATGCGCGTGACCGGTTCCAGGGCAGCACGATCCCTTCCGAAGATTCCCGCAGAACCGTGACGGCATACCGGGATTCCCTGGTGAGAACGGCGAAACGTATGGATGAATTTGATTATATTTTCGGAGGCCATGGAACCAACGACCTGGATAAAAATATTCTCCTGTCTATTATCGAGGCATGTGATAAGATAATCGCTGATCCGGCCTGCTACGATTATAAGAATGGGGACCGGCTTCAGAAGATGGTCAGAGGCTGGGCTTCTATCGGGTACTATGAAAACGGGATCTGATATTAAATTTATGAAAAATCAGACAGATACAAAAAAGTGGGGCCTTGATCTTACAGAGGGCCCTATTTTTAAAAGTCTGGCCGTGTTCACCATACCGATTATAGTATCGGGCCTGATTCAGCAGCTGTATTCGGTGGTGGATCTGATTATTATCGGGATGTTTTTGGGGAACGCGGGGACTGTGGGGGTTTCGGCGGGAGGTGAGGTATCTGATCTTGTGACACCGGTGGCGCTGGCTTTTTCGAGTGCAGGACAGATCTACATTGCCCAGATCACCGGGGGAAAGATGGAAGAACGAATCAGGAGCGCGGCGGGAACGCTTTTGTCTGTGATGCTTATATTGGCATGTGGTTTTATGTTGATAAGCCTGGTTTTTCATAAGCCGATTTTGACGCTGCTGAACTGCCCGGAGGATGCAATGGGGCAGGCGGCTGCCTATATGTGGATTACAGCACTTGGGATACCATTTATTTTTGGGTATAATGCAGTCTGCGGTATTCTGCGGGGGATGGGGGAGTCGAAAAGTCCGATGTATTTTATTGTTATAGCGGCTGTTGTGAATATTCTGCTGGACGTACCTTTTGTAGCAGTTTTTCATTGGGGAGCGGCCGGGACCGCGGCGGCGACGGTTATCGCGCAGCTGCTTTCTTTTCTGGCGGCTGTTTTCTTTCTGTACCGGCACGAAGATCAGCTGGGACTGGAGCTTGATGTCTCAGCTTTTCGGATTAACCGCCGGGATCTCAAGGTTCTTCTGGCTCTGGGAATCCCTCAGGCTGTTCGCTCTTCCCTGGTACGGGTTTCCATGTTCTGGGTGAACAGGAATGTGAATGCTTATGGGGTTGTGGTGTCGGCAGCCAACAGCATCGGCAACAAACTTCTGAAATTTACGGATATATTTTCCGGAGCGCTTCAGCAGGCGGCGGCAGTCATCATAGGCCAGAATCTGGGGGCCGGAAAACAGGAGCGGGTTAAGAAGTTTGTATGGTGTACGTTTACCTCAGCATTTGGGATCGCCGCGCTGATATCCGCCGTGTTTATACTGTTACCAAAACCGATCTTCGGGATTTTTACCGGGGACAGGGAAGTGCTGGAGCTGGGTGCTGTATATTTGCGGATTATGGCAGCTCATGTTTTGTGGTCGGCGGCGATTGCCGCGTTTCAGGCGGTGGTGGTAGGAAGCGGTTTTGCTTCCCTTAATTTTATGATTGGTATATTGGACGGAGTGTTATGTAAAGTGGGGTTAAGTGTTTTGTTTGTCTATGGAATGGGACTGGGCGCTGTTGGCTTTTTTGCGGGAACCGCCTGGTCACGCGCACTGCCTACGGTTATATGTTTTCTGTATTTTTGCGGAGGACGCTGGGCACAGAGGAAGCTGTTGTGACGGAAATGGCTTGAGCCTGGTTTTTTGATGGGAGGAAAGAAAGGACTGTTCATAATGGAAAAAGGCTGTCGTGCCAGCTGAAATGTGCTGGTCGGCAGCCTTTTGGCTCAGAATGGAATAATCTTCTATAAAGGATGCGGACAGTCAGTTACGAATGTTCCGCTGAATTCTGATCCAGTATAATTTCAAAATGCAGACGGCTCTGGTCCCCGCGGCAGTAAGCGTTGGAATACTCGACCACTTCCCCGCGGCTGTTGTAGCCGATATTGGTAAAGAAATGAATGGGACTCCCCTGCTTCACCCCCAAAATCTCCACATCGGCCAGGTCGGCGGGGATGGCCTCGCAGGTCCGTGATATCCGGCAGACCCGGGTATCCTCATGCAGCGCCAGCACTTCATGCAGCCCTTCCTTCATGAAATCGTGCTCCAGAACATAGCTGCAGCTGCCGATGGGCAGGTATGTAATAACACGGACGATGGGTTTACCGTCGGCACAGCGTTTCCGGTAGAGGCATACGGCCCGGTCGCTGGAAGCAGCCGGATAGAATTTGGCGATATGCTGCGGCATCTGCACCACGCTTAAACTGATCACTTCGGTGCTGGGAACCCGGCCGCTGCGTATGATTTCTTCATTGTTGGGAGCATTGAAGGATTGGGCGCGCCGGACATAATCCTGATCAATTTTGGGTTTTGACACAAAGGTTCCCTTACTTTTAATACGGTATAATTTACCTTCCTGTACCAGTTCGGTAATAGCCTGGCGCACTGTGGTGCGGCTGATACCGAACATCTCGATCAGTTCATTTTCGGTGGGAATCATGCTGCCGACCGGAAAGGTCCCTGCTTCCATTTCTTCCAATATCATCTTCTTTAACTGGAAATAAAGTGGGACGGGAATCGATTTGTCCAGCTGTTTATCCTTTAGCATATCCAATCACTCCTGATTTAATATCGTTATTTACGATTAATATTATTATAGCGGACCGGAATAGGGTTCGCAAGTTTTTAGTTACGGGTGTGTTATGAGTATGAGTGATATGTTCTGCACATAGTAGCTCCACTATGTAAAGAACGATTTACCATTTACTATAAGGTCTTATCATACTTTGATATAATGTAATAACAAAAGACCTTAAAGTTATTTTATCACAGTTGATTTTAATGTCAAGTTTTAATATAGAAAAGCTTGAAATTCAAGTTACCATTCACCGCCATTGGGAGGGGACTGGCATCTTTCGGCAGTAAAGCCAACTTTTACAGCAGCTGCGCGGAGAAAAGGGCCTGTCCCCGGATGCCGGTCTGTTCGAGGAAAATAAGCGCCTTCTTCCCCGGATGCCTAACGATACCGGCTAACATCCGGGGACAGGCCCCTTTCTCCCCGCAGCTGCTGTAAAAGTTTTAAACATTTAGCTCTTTTGCATAAAAAGCCAAGGCCGGTTTTGTAGAAAACAGCAAAACGGATAAAAGGCATTGCATTTCCAAAAACCATATGATACAATGTCATTACATAAGAATAAAGCGATATAAATAAAGCGTTATAGGAAAGGCGTTACGATAAAAAAATCGTAACAGGTTAAGACAAAAACGCTTGTAAGGAAAGAAGAGGGAACATACTCCGGCAGGTTATACGTTAGCCGGCAGTCCCCTTGGAAATATAAGGTTCTATGAAACAAGTGCCCTGTATGGCACAATTAAATAAAAATGGGAGGTACCTTATAATGAAAATGAAACGAGTATCAAAACTGTTCACCTGCGTGCTTTCGGCAGCAATGATCCTGTCAATGTCCGCCTGCGGCAGCCCGGACAACCCTGCGAAACCGGCAGAGGGGGACCAGGCCGCGTCCGCCTCATCCAAAACCGTGGACACTTCGGGCAAAGTAACCCTGACCATAGGGAGCAATGCGGACCAGGTCAGTACCCTGGACCGTTTCGTCAATGTCGGCTATGGCTGTGATGACCTGGACTACCTGATCTTCGATCCCCTGGTAAATTCGGACCACATGGGGACCTACTCCCCCGGTCTGGCCACAGAATGGACCCAGGCTGATGACTATCTCTCCTATACCTTTACCCTGAGAGAAGGGGTAAAATTCGCGGACGGCAGTGACTTCACATCCGCAGATGTGGCAGCTACCTTTGAACGGATCCGGGATGACAAAACCCTGACGGACACCGGCGCCTGGGGGGATCTGGAATCAGTGGAAACCCCGGATGAGAAGACGGCAATCATCCATCTGGCGAATCCGATGCCTACTTTCTACGATGAATTGTATCGTGTGCCGATTATCTGTAAAGCAGCACTGGAAGCAGATCCGGAAGGATATTTCCTGGCGCCCGTCGGAACAGGAGCCTTTACCCTGGACAGCTTCGACCAGCTGACCGGACAGTGCATTATGAGCCGCAATGACAGCTGGTGGGGCTGGGATGAGATCGATAATACCAAAACCAATGTGGATATCATCGATTATCAGTTCATCGGCGAGGATACCACCCGGGCATCCGCACTGCGTTCCGGCGATATGGACATCGTATTACAGTTGAGCGCGGATTATAAGAAAGACCTGGAAGCGGAAGGATTCCCGATGCTGGAAGTGGCTTCCGACACCCACATACATATCGAGTATAACTGCGGGGAGAACTCTGCGTTTAACAATAAGGACTTAAGAATCGCACTGTCTGAAGCCATTGACCGTGAAGCGATCGTAACCAGCGTCATCGGAAACGGAAACGCGGCGACCTGGCCCTGTCCGGAAGGAAATGTAGGTTATAAAGCAGACGCGGAGGGTTACAAATATGATCCGGAACATGCGAAATCATTGGTAGAGGCTTCCGGTTATGACGGATCTGAGATCTCTATGGTGTATACCAGCTCCAGCTTTATCCGTGCGGATGAAGTGGCTCAGGCAGTACAGTCCATGGCGGCGGAAGTTGGCCTGAATGTGAAGCTGGAACCCCTGGAGCAGGCTGCTTTCACAGACCGCCGTTCCTCCGGAACCTTTGATATCATCCTCGGCGCGTTCGCTTCCACGGCCGGAGACACCCAGACGGAAGTCGCGGTTATCATTGGCTTTGATGTATTCGGTTCCCAGTATGTGAATCAGGAAATGTCCGATCTGTGCGCCCAGGTACGGACCTGCGGTGACAAAGAAGAGCGTACGAAACTGATAGAGCAGGTATTCCAGATCGAAATGGATGAGATGGCGCCGTTCTCCTACCTGTACTCCCCTTCCTATCTGTGCGCCAGCGCCAGTAACGTATCGAACTACAACGTCTTTGCGGATGGTTCCGGTGAATATCGTTTCGTTCAGATGAAATAACGGGAAGATTCCCTGATTATTTCTCAATGACTGTGAATCGAAAGTTATAGGAGGATTCCAAGTGTTAAAGAAAATTCTACGCCGGCTGGCGCTTACCCTGATCGTTCTTGTCGGTGTTACGATAATCGCATTCGCACTGGTACGGCTCGCCCCGGGCGACCCGGCCGTGCAGATGCTCCCGGCCACGGCGACACAGGAACAGATCGATAATATGCGTACCCGTATGGGATTGGATCAATCCTATGTGGTCCAGTACTTCATGTACATAGGAAATCTTCTGAAGGGTGATCTGGGATATTCCTTCCACTTCAATATGGACTGTGGTCCCCTGATCCTCTCCAGGCTGGTTAATACTGCCAAAATTACGGTGATCGGTGTCATCATCGCGCTGATCATCTCGATTCCGCTGGGGCTGGTGGCCGGAATCAAGAGAGGTTCCGCGCTGGATACCTGCGCCACTGCCTTCGCGCTCTGCGGTCAGGCCATGTCTCCGGTATGGCTCTGCCTGCTGATGATCCTGATCTTCAGTGTGGGCTTAAAGTGGCTGCCCACCCAGGGCGTGGGCAGCTGGAAGAATATGGTGATGCCTTCCCTGTGTGTGGGATTCGCGTTCTGCTCCCTGGTTACGAGAATGCTTCGTTCCAGCATGATCGACGTACTCCAGGAAGAGTACATAACCGCCACCCGTGCCCGCGGAGTCAGCAAATTTCAGGTCTATGTCAAATACGCGTTTAAAAATGCGATCCTTCCGATCGTTACCATATCGGGCGCGCAGCTGGGCATCCTGCTCTGCGGCTCCATGGTAATCGAACAGATCTTTAACTGGCCGGGTCTTGGCCAGTTGACGGTTACCGCGATTTCCTCCCGTGATTTCCAGCTGGTGCAGTCGATCCTGCTGATTGTGGCTGTGATCATGGTAGTCTGTAACCTGATCGTCGACATTTTGTATACGTTCATTGATAAACGTATTTCCTTTAACTGACAGGGGGGGAGAAAAGAACATGAATCGAAAAGATTTTACGCGCCGGATGTGGAAAAGCAAGCTGTTTTTGATCGGGCTTGCCGGCATCCTGGTAATCGCTGCGGTCTGCTTTTTATCGCCCCTCTTCGTCCAGTTCGATCCTCTGAAAGCTGAGCTTTCGAACCGGCTGGCGGCTCCGGAAGGGATCTTCGGCGGACTGTCCAGACATATCTTCGGCTGTGACCCTATGGGGCGGGACGTATTGACACGTCTGCTGCTGGGAGGCAGGACTTCGCTGCTGATCGCATTCAGCGTGGTACTGATCACCACCATACTCGGCCTGATCATCGGCCTGCTGGCCGGATACTACGGCGGCATCGCGGATCTGGTCCTGATGAGAATCTGTGATATCATGATGGCGCTGCCGACCCTGCTGCTGGCGATCTGCGTGGTGGCTGTCATGGGTTCCAGCATCACGAATCTGGTCGTCGTGCTGTCCATCACCGGCTGGATCATGGTGGCGAGAGTGGTGCGGAGCACGGTTATGAGTATCCGTGACTGTGAGTATGTAAAAGCTGCCCGGGTACTGGGTATTCCGAATTCTCAAATTATTCTGAAAGAAGTATTGCCTAACGTGATATCTCCTGTCATCATCACCGCCACACAGGCATTCGGCGGCATGATCCTGACGGAAGCCAGCATGAGCTATCTGGGTCTCGGTGTTCCGGCCCCGTCCCCTTCCTGGGGAGCCATGATTTCCGATGGACGGGAATACATCGCCACGGCCCCGTGGGTCGTCATCGTACCCGGTATTGCGCTGATGCTGACCGTACTGGCGTTTAACTTCCTGGGAGACGGTTTGAATGATATTCTTAATCCGAAGAACAAGGATTAAGGGGCTGATGATTCCACTATAGAAAGCGAGTTTAAGATATGGAAGAAATATTAAAAATTTCAAAATTAAGCGTGGAATATCGTTCCGGTGATACGGTGGCCAAAGCAGTGAATGGATTAAACATGACGCTCTATAAAGGGCAGGCCATGGGTCTGGTCGGGGAGAGCGGCGCCGGTAAGACGACCACGGCGCTGTCCGTCATGGGACTTCTGCCCGATAAGATCGGTTATGTCACCCACGGAGACATCGAATACAAGGGACAGTCCCTGCTGAAAATGAAGGAAAAAGAGCTGAATACAATCCGGGGCGGAAAAATTTCCATGGTATTTGCCAACCCGCTGTCCTCCCTGAATCCTGTGTTCACGGTGGGGCATCAGATCACAATGGTATTGCGACAGCACAGGCACATGACGGAAAAGGAGGCCCATGCGCAAGCCGCGAAATTCCTGCAGATGGTGGGAATACCGGAATATCGTATGGACGACTATCCGCATCAGTTCTCAGGCGGGATGCGTCAGAGGGTGGGGATCGCGGCAGCACTGGTCTGTTCACCCGAGATCCTGATCGCTGATGAGCCGACCACCGCATTAGACGTAACGATTCAGGCGCAGATCCTGGAGCTTATGAAGGATCTGCAGAAGACCATGGACAGTTCCCTTCTGATGATCACCCACAATCTGGGAATCATCGCGGAATTGTGCCAGACCGTAGCGATCATGTACGGCGGCGAGATCGTGGAATACGGTTCGGTCAGGGAAGTATTTGAGCATCCCATGCACTGGTATACGATCGGTCTGCTAAACGCCGTACCCAAGCTGACCGGCAAACGGGAACGCCTGGCTTCGATCCCGGGCAATGTGGCCAACGCGCAGATGCTGCCGGGGGGCTGCAAATTCCATCCCCGCTGCAAACAGTGTTCAAAAGTTTGTGAGACAAAGCAGCCGGAAATGATTTGTGTCAATGAAAATCATTATGTGCAGTGCTGGGAACATGGAGGCAACCTATGACCGAGAGAAATAAAGGAAATAATACGAAAGCCGGGACATCCGGACACAGTACACAGAAACCGCTGCTGCGGGTGGAGCATTTAAAAGAATATTTCAAAATTCCCAGTAAGGGCTATCTTCATGCAGTCGATGATATCACCATGGATATCATGCCCAACGAAACCCTCGGTCTGGTGGGGGAGAGCGGCTGTGGAAAAAGCACGGTCGGCAATGTGCTAATGCGGTTATTAAAGCCCACCGGCGGAAAGATTTTCTTCGAAGACAAAGACGTGACGAAACCATCGAAAAAGGAAAACCTGGAGCTCACGAAAAAGACGCAGATGGTCTTTCAGGACCCCTATTCATCCCTGAACCCCAGAAAACCCATCCGCAGTATCCTATCGGAGCCCTTTAAGATTAATAAAACCGCTGAAGGCAGAGAGCTGGACGAAAAGGTGCAAAAGCTGGCCGAACGTGTGGGACTGGAACCTTACGTACTGGATCAGTATCCCCATGAGCTGGACGGCGGGAAGCGCCAGATGGTGGGAATCGCCAGGGCGCTGGCCATGCAGCCGAAATTCATCGTCTGCGATGAACCGGTGTCTGCTCTGGATGTATCGGTGCAGGCGACGATTATCAACCTGCTGATCGATATGCAGAAAGAGATGGGGCTTTCCTATCTGTTCATTTCCCATGACCTGAGTGTGGTGCGGCATATCTCGGACCGTGTGGCGGTCATGTATCTGGGTCAGATCGTGGAAATCGCGCCCACCGACACGATTTTCTCAAATACCCTTCATCCTTATTCCATCGCGCTGCTGTCGGCCGTGCCGAAGATAGATTTTGAAGAGCAGGAGAAGAGGATCGTTCTGACCGGGGATGTACCAAGCCCTATGAATCCGAAGCCCGGATGCCGTTTCGCCCCCCGCTGTTGGATGGCCTGCGAGGAGTGTAAGAATAAGGAGCAGGAACTGACCGAAGTTGAGCCGGGACATTTTGTGGCGTGCGGCCGCTGGAAGGAATCCAGGGAGATGGAACTTAAACTGGAACGGGAGAATTAAATATTCCCATACCGGATTCGTGCGGGAAGATGTTCCCCCATACCTGAATGTGCTTAAAAGATGCACAATTGGAGGAAAGTATGAACCGATTTTGTAAATATGAAAATATTGACCTGTGGGATGAAGCGAAATGGCAGATAAAAACCAGTCCGATCTATGAGCTGGTGCGCTGGATCACAAACCAGGAGAATCCCTGCGTTCCCAATCGGGCGGAGGCCATCGATGACAGCCTGTGGAGGGGATATGAGAATCCGCAGGATTACCACAGCAAGACCGGCAGCATGAATGTGCCGGCTGTGATGGAGAAATGGAAGAACCTGGGCTTTTATTATGAGGACCGCGAACTGGGGCATGTGCGCTGGATCGTGATGGCTTCGAAGGAAGCTCTTGAGAATCCGGAGGAAAAACTTCCCGCGCTGATGGTTCTGGAGAAAACAGATTATACGAATCCATACTGGGCGATGGAGATGCTGGAGCATTACCAGGCTTACAGCAGGATGGCGCTCAGGGAGCATATGATGATGCTGTATGTGGCCATGGAACAGGTGGATGAGAGTATGATGTATTCAAATATCCTCCTGGAAGCCACATCTATCTTCCCAGCGGACCCCAAGAGGCTGTACCTGGATCTCTCTTCCGTATACGGTTCCGGCTATAAACTGTCGGACATCAAAGAATTTACGCTAAAGACACCCGGGGGTAAAGCCGTAACGGATGCGGATGCCAGGGTGGAACACATTGGCTCCCTGAAGCTGCCGGCGCTGAATATAAGCGGTCTCTGGGCCAACAATAAAACCAATAACTTCTTCCAGATTACCCAGTGCGGGAACGCAGCTTATGACAAGGACCGGCTGCTCTATAGTGAGATGGGGAAAAAGCTGGCGGAGGGGATGTATTTTGAATACACATATGACCGGCTGGAGGATGCCGGACTTCAGGAATATCTGCATAAAAACGGCTTGATTTGTAAAAATCATGACAGAGCCGGCAGCCGGTGGACCTTCGCAGCTCCTGAAGCTGCAGGCAAAGACGGACGGAAGCTGCCGGTGGTATGTATTTTCCAGGAAGTCAATTATTCGAACGACCATCTGATTCCAGCCGCGCTCGGGATCTATCTGGAGTATGTGAAACTGGCCGCGTTCGGTGAGCTGTGCGTCCTGTTCTTCGCAGCGGAGCATCCCGACGACAATGATCTGCTGTGCGGGATTATAAAGGACGCCTCAAAACTATATCCGGTGGATCTGGACCGTGTCTATGTAACGGGACATTCCCACAACGGACACTTTACCAGGGAATTCGCTTACCGGCATCCCGATGTGGTGGCCGCCGCGGCGCCGCTGGGCAATTTCCCGGGCCTGCCGCGTCCGGAGGAGAGCGGGGAAGCGGTGCTGGTACCGGATGAAAAGATAGAGGCGATGAGTAAGATCGATATGCCCCTCATTAATTTCAGCGGTTACAGCGAGTGTGGCTGCATGTACCCGTTAAATCAGGCGGCGGACCATCTGCTGCCCGGGCAGGAATTCATGTGTCCGTTAAGTTTTGAAAGCCGCGCGGGAAGCTGGCAGAGGCGGTTAAAAGCCTCCGGCTGTCCGATGAAGACATTGGAGGAGATCCGGGCCACGGCGGTGAGCGAGGACTTTGTAGCGAGAAAGCTGGGTATTCCCTGTGACAAGAGCGAGGTTCTGTTTATCGATGGATTCGAACATTATATGGCGGATGTGAAAAACAGCGCAGGGAAATATCATCTGCGCATGGTAGGAATTGAGAATATGCCTCATATGCCGCTGCCATCCATGGTGGGGCTGTCCTGGTCCTTTATGCGGCGTTTTGCAAGGAACCGCAAGACACTGGAAGTCGTAGAGCTGTATTGATGGTTAAAAATCAGTGGAATTTAACCTGTTATATGAATGAAATAATAAAAGAAGTCAAGGAGGTTATAAATATATGGGTAAATATGAAAAAAACTGCATTCAAATGCTGCTGCGTGAAGACAGGCCCCGCCGTCCCGGGCGTGCAGGGACCTGGATTCTCGGACAGGAGTATCAGGGACAGGAATATTTTGAGGACGCGCCGAACATGGTGGAGATCCTGATGATCACCGGGAATTACATGATGATGAACGGCTTCCCGGAAGGATTCGAAAAGAGAACCTATAACATGGGTGACCACAAGGGAGGGCCGTTCCCGAAATACAATAAGGGCTGTGATAAGACGATGATCTTCTCCGGCACCAACATGGAGGATCTGAATGACCTGGGCGCGCATGTGGAATTCCATCTGGGTGAGGGAGAAGATGAGGTGGTATTCGAGTTTGATTCTCCCCGCGCCGTATTTATCCCTCAGAATGTGCGCTACGGCCCGATCTACATTACGGATTTCCATAAGGATGTGATGGTCACCAACGTCTATACGGTGAACAGCAAGGCAAAGGCCGACGTTGTCAACGACTTCGAGTTCATCGGGGATGACACGAAGATCAAAGCGGTGATCGGAGACGATATGGAGGCTTATAAGAAATTTTACGGCAGTGATCCTGTGGATCCCATTGGAAATTTTGAAAAACAGCTTGCGTAAGAAGTATATGTTAGTGATAAATGGAGGTACCGCACGATGAATTCAGCGGATAAATATTGTATCAAAATGACCCTGAAAACGGACCGGGAACCGATCCGGGGTAAATCCCCGGTCTATATGTTCGGCAAGGAACATCTGGATCAAGCGGCAAACTGGGTGGAGATCATGACGATTACGGATGACTTCATGATGATGGAGGGAACGTCCAAAGAGGAAGAAAAAATCGTACATATCGGTCCTGACGGCCACAAAGGCGGACCCTATCCGAAATGGATACATAATGCAGACAAAACTTTCTTTTTCTACGGCACCGACCCGGACCAGCCGGAGGATCTTGGAGCTCATGTAGAATTCCATCTGGGCGAAGGGGAGGAGGAACAGATACTGTCCTTCGACGAACCGAGAGCCGTCTTCGTTCCCAAGGGCCTGCGCCATGGTCCCGTCTATGTGAATGGATTCAGAAAAAATCTGATTATCTTCAGCGTTCTGGGGGCTCCGACCCGGGAGGAAGCCGGTATCGTGACGGACTTTGACTATGTGGCGGACGAAGAGAAATTGAGCCGGAATTAAGATAGTATTTAATGTGTTTGAACTGTTTTGAAGTATTTTCACTGACAGCCTCCGATGACTTGCAGCCTTTCCTGCTTATGAAAATGGCTGTAGTTGCCGGAGGCTGTGTATTTTGTATACGAAATTTGGAGGTAGATAATGAGGAATAAACGAATGAAACCGGCCTTCGGCGGCCGTTCCAAAATATGGAACCGGGTGTATACCTGTGTATTTCTGGCAAATGCAATGCTGTTCCTGGGGATGCAGATGGTAAATACGCTGGTTGCCAAATATGCGGATCATCTCGGCGCGACGGCCACGATTGTGGGACTGGTGTCCAGTCTGTTCGCTTTGACTGCGCTGATATTTAAGATTGTATCCGGCCCTTCCATCGATGCATTCAACCGGAAATATATTCTGATGGGGGCCATCGCCGTGATCGCGGTTTCCTTTTTTGGCTTTAGCATCTCCGACAGCGTCCCCATGCTGATCGCGTTCCGGCTGCTTCAGGGCTGCGGCCAGGCATTTACGGCTACCTGCTGTCTGGCTCTGGCGGCGGATTCCCTTCCGGCTGACAAATTCGGGATCGGGATCGGTACCTTTACGTTGGCCCAGGCGGCCTGCCAGGCTATTGGCCCCACCATCGGGCTGTCACTGGCCCAGTCCATCGGTTACCAGCCCACATTCGTGATCGCCGGATGCTGCACGATGGGCGGCGTGCTTGTCGTGTCTCTGATTAAGAATCCCACCCGGGAGAAGAAGAAATTCCAGGTGTCCGTCAAGAACATCTTTGCGAAGGAAGCGGCTTTGCCGGCCGTCTTGCTGTTCTTTTTGCAGATGACCTTTATCAATATCAATTCCTTTCTGGTGATTTTCGCAAATAACCGCGGAGTCATGAATATCGGACTGTTCTATACGGTGTACGCGGTCTCCATGCTGTTCGCCCCCACTACGGTCGGAAAGCTGGCGGACCGGTTCGGGGCTGTGAAGGCACTGATACCGGCTATGTGCCTGTTTGCCCTGTCCTTTCTGATTATCAGCTTTTCCGGCAGCCTGCCGTTATTCCTGATCGCTGCTGTGGTGTCCGCCTTCGGATACGGCGCGGCCCAGCCGGCGGTCCAGACCTTGTGTATGAAATGCGTTCCGGAGTCCAGAAGGGGTTCCGCCAGCAGCACCAGCTATATTGGACAGGATCTGGGGAACCTGGCCGGTCCGGTGCTGGCCGGGGCGATCGCTGAACGGGCGGGTTATGCAGTCATGTGGCGCACGATGATCCTCCCTGTTATCATCGCTATTGTCCTGGTCATCTTGTTCCATACGAGGATTACCGGTGTGGAAACTGAGTTTAAGGAAAGGGCTGTTTCCAGGGATGACTAGCACGCATACAACTTCCGCTGCGGAAGAAGGTATGATTGATCAGATCGGTGTTCCCATACAGAAACAAACGGTTTTGATCCGCAGGGAATTGGCTGCCTTTTTCTTTATTCCGCTGGTACTTCCCTTAATCGTAATCACGGTTCTGATCATAGGTGCGCAGAAAATGTTCGGGGACTATGTCCTGCAGGAAGGCCTGATACCGATATATGGAATAATCACTTTGCTTGTATTTGCTGTGATCTATATCAGTTATTTCGCCGCTACCTGTTCTGTGTTCAAACATACAGTTCTCAATCAAAATGGACATGTCCCAAACTGAAATGGACATGTCCCCTTTTGTTATTTATCCAGTTTTAGGTGTTTCCGTAGTTTACCCCAGACTGCAAATTGGAAATATTCATAAGCGCGGTCATATACAAATAAGATTACCTGCCCGATGACTAAAGCGATCCAGAGATAGGATGAGGTATGCTCCTGCTGGAACAGAAGACGCGGAAACAGAAACAGGATCGGAATATAGATGAGATTAAAAATAAGGTATTTCGCTGCCCAGAATAATGCTTTCCGGTTACGGGCAGCCTTTGCCTTACCTAACTGTCTCCAGACGATCTCCACCATCAGGATATAGAAACCCATAGCGGCGAAGGTTACACAGTGAAGCTTATTAGGCGCCACCATGAAGCTTAACAGGATGGAGGCCGCATAGAACGCGGCGCCTAAACCCATTCCAAATTCACGGATGACGATTCCCACAAAGAAGGAAGCGGCTCCAAGCAGAAATAAAGTGTTAAACTTCAGAATACCGCTCAGTATCATTAAAAGGACTGTAAGTGCCAGAGAAACGCCTGTAAAGGCCATCTGTCTTGCGTTTACATGCATGAACAAAGATCTCCTCCCATACATTCACAACAGCTGTCCGCGATCCATAAGTCACAGCAGCAGTTTCCGGTGGTGGGCAGGCCCCCGCCCCGGTTGCTGTAACCGCCCTGCTGGTAGCGCTGGCTGTTCCACTGCAGCTGGTTTAACAGCTGGTTATACTGAGGATTACCGGGTTCCATATTGACCGCCTGACGGGCATGGTCCACGGCTACTACGTTGTTGCCGACACCGGCGTTGGCAGCGGCGCTGCAGTAATACCATCGCGCGCTGCGGTTCTGCATTCGGGACAGCAGATTCAGGGCTTCCTGATAATGGCCGGAGTTAACAAAGTTGACTGCCGCGTTTAATTCTACATCATCCTGGGAACCGCCGTAGGTCTGCTGGCTTTGCTGTGTACCGCCGTAACTGTTATAACCGCCGTACCCGCCTTCCCGCTCTTTCATGATCTGGTCGTAGGCCTCCTGGACTTCCTTGAATTTTTCCTCCGCCAGGCCGGAGAGAGGGTTGCCTACATAGGAATCCGGATGATATTTGCGGAGCTGCTCCCGATAAGCTTTTTTAATTTCATCGTTAGAGGCGTTTCTGTTCACGCCCAGTATACTATAGGGATCTGTTATCATTGTCTTGTTCTTTTTCTTCCTTTCGCTTTTTCTGTATCTTGTTGTATTTCGCCCAGACACCGGAATAGAGAATATTACGCAGAATATCCGCATCCAGCAGACAGGGAAGTTTCTCGAATTCAGCACTGCACTCGCCCATCATCATGAGCATCATCTGATAACACCGCTCTTCATAATCTTCCTGTTCACAGATCGCCCGCAGAGGATTGTAATGATTTCCTTTCAGATCCTCCGGCAGATCTTCATAGGCGTCCATGAGATATATGAATTTACCCAGGTAGAATCCCAGTCTTCGAAGAGTGGGTTCCCAATGATCCTTGCGATAGAGGAACAGCTCTTCCATCAGCTTTCCAAAACAACCGGAAACCAGGTCGATATCAGTGGACTGCTCCGCCTCATACTGCTGAAGCTGTCTCAGAGAATTCCGGATCGCGTCACTTTGTACAGGGTACTGACGGATAATGTTCCTGACTTTCCGGTTCAGCAGGGTGGAACCGGCCAGACCGGGCAGGCTCTTATCATCCTTCCAGTCATCTTCAAAATGATAGCAGGCCAGTATGACATTCATGGCGGCCGTGTATTCGGTGATCTCATTTTGAAGCATCTCATGCTTTTGTACAGGATGAACGATGCAATGATGTTTTGATAAAGTCGTCTCGCTCTCATACAAAGAGGTCAGCAGCACAATCGCAAACGTCATATCATAAGTCAGCGTCATCTGCCCGAGAAAACCATACCTCTCTTTTAACATCCGGCAAAGGCCGCAATAATATGCTTTATATTTATAATAATCCTTCACCTTAAGTTCCGGTTTATCTATCATCACATATCCAAACATGGTATCTTCTCCGCTAAACTCCTGATATGCCCATGATTATACTACATCTTGCGGGGGATTTCCAGGGGAAGTGGAATCCTTCACATAATGTTCGCAATTTTTGTTACTAATTCACGGCCAACTTTGGTAAATGGGGATTTAGAGAGGGGACTGGCACTTTTCGGTAGGAAAGCTAAATTTTCAAGTAACTGCGTGGAGAAAAGGGCCTGTCCCCGGATGTTGACTGTAATGGTCCATCCTTCTCGGGAAGCACTCGCTTTATTTCCCCGGATAAGCCAACATCCGGGGACAGGCCCCTTTCTCCACGCAGTTAC